>JAFGGE010000285.1 GCA_016930745.1 Sedimentisphaerales bacterium | reverse complement strand
TGGGCGTTACAGGAGTCGAACCTGTGACCTTACGGGTGTGATCCGTACGCTCTAGCCAACTGAGCTAAACGCCCTTAGGCATGTATTAAAGCAGGTTCTGGCCTGTCCTGTCAAGAGTTCGCCACAATTTATTCTTCTTCTGCGATAAATATCCCGCGGTAGGCGTCTAAACCGAGGAAGTGGCCGAAAACCGGCCTTGGAGCCCCCCAAGTGAGGTTTTGGGGCTTTAGGGTAGATAAATAAGTCTTGGGCTTGACAAACTGGGTGCCTTTATGATACGATACTCCCGTTCTCAAGAATCGGGTCAGGAGGCAGAACGGATGAAAGAACAGGAACTTAGGCAAGTCGTCGCCTATGTAAACGAGATTGAAGAGGCCTTGTTTCTGCGGGCCGGCACGCTGATCCCATGGCAGATCGAACTGACCCCCCTGAATCATATCATCGCCCGTCTTACACAAGCTCGTTTTGCCCCTCAGGATCGAAAAACCCGCATTATCTGTGCCCATACCGCCCTGCGAGCCCGTCAGTGCCGCGACCGGATCCTTCATCGCTGCGGTATGGAGGCCTCCAAGGCGGGTTAAAACAGGTAAGCTTGCTCTCTCTACGGCGAGGGAACTGCCAGCCGCAAACGCGCCGTAACGGGGAAATGATCCGAAGGATACCGTCCATCCTGATTCGTATAAAGAATCGCTGCTTCCAGCACTAGAGTGTCCTTTGAGGTAAAAATATAGTCTATCTTGTCTCCGTCTTTCCTGCCGGAAAAACCGTTGAAAGTGCCTGTTTCTCTGTCGTTGGGATGCAGGATGCGGAAGGTATCAGCCATGATCTGGGGGGTAGTGCCGATCTCGGCCAGGTAGGCGTCGCCTTTAAGATACAGGATCGCCAGGTTGTCCTCTCCCGCATTAAAATCGCCGGTCAGGAGGAATGGATCGCTTTTCTTTTGCCTCTCAGCAATTCGACGCGAGAGAAGAACAGCGCTTTTTTCCCGAGAAGGCTGAGATATATGGTCCAGATGCGTATTGAAGGCGTAAAACGCCTTGCCCGTTTTTTTCTCGATCAGCCGGGCCCATGTACAGATGCGGGGGATGGTATTGCCCCAGGTTCGCGAACCGGGAGTCTCCGGGGTGTCCGACAGCCAGAAAGTGCCGGAAGATTCCACCGAAAATCGGTCCTTCCGATAGAGGATATTGCTGAATTCGCCCTTTTCCCTGCCGTCGTCCCGGCCCACGCCCACGGAATCATATCCCTTGACGGCGGTCTGAATCTCCTGAATCTGGAACAGCAGGGCCTCCTGCAGGCCGATTATATCCGCCCCGGAGTCCCGGATTACGGCAAAAACCAGATCTTTACGCTTTTCCCAGTGGTTCTCTCCGTCGTTGGCGGTGCCGTAGCGGATATTGAAGGTCATGATCTTGACCTCCAGAGGTTTTGCGGTCTGTGCCGCCCATCCTTCGAGCGGGCATATCCAGGCAATGACCGTCGCGAAGGCCAAAAAAAATGCGACTTCTTTATTCCGGAACCAATGTAGAAGAATTCGATACAAACGCATTGTTGCTCCTTTCCGAACAGGATGAAAATATGGTACGGCACAGGATAAGGCAGAATGGTTTTACGAGCAAGCAAATTGATCCGTTTCAGGCACATCGGACTTGTTTTTTTTCTTGCTGCCTCGCCGAAATTGTGCTATGTTGATTTTTAGAGGAAGGCCGCAAAGAAGTGGGTTTTCCTTTGGAGAAGTATGATTACTGATGTCTCCCAATCCGTTCTGGACTGTAGAGTGCTCGTCCTGAACAAGCACTACATGGCGGTCCGCGTCGTTTCGGTGCGACGGGCGTTTTCCCTTTTGTTCCGCGATCTGGCGGAGGTCATTTCCTGCGAAGACGGCGCCTACAGCAATTATGATTTCCAAAGCTGGCGGCAGCTCAGCGCGTTCAAGCAGCAGTTGGAAGTCCATCAGTACGACTGGATCACGACGGTCAACTTCAACATTGCCGTGCCGCGAATCATCCGGCTGCTGTTCTATGACCGCCTGCCTCGCCAGTCGGTCAAGTTCAACCGGCGCAACATCTTCGCCCGCGACCGCAACCACTGTCAGTATTGCGGGAAAAAGTTCCCCACGTCCGAGCTTTCGCTGGATCATGTCATTCCGCGGATTCTCGGCGGCAAGAGCACCTGGGAGAATATCGTGTGCGCCTGTACGGACTGCAACAGCCGCAAGGGCGGACGGACGCCAAAACAGGCCGATATGACTCTGATTGCCCCGCCCTCGAAACCCCGACGCAATCCGGTGATCCACATCCATCTCAACCACGACCGCTACAAGAGCTGGAAGCAGTTTCTGGATCATGCCTATTGGTCGGTGGAATTGACGTAAAACAGAGTCCCACCTCGTGTCAGGCCTTTTGCGCCCAGCGGAATTTGGCCGATGCCGAGCGCGGATTTCGCACGATCTCCGAGGTTCGCGGCGCGATCACTTGCATGCTTGTTTTCGAATAGACGCCGTCTTTGCGACCCTGGCGAAAGGCATTCTTGACCAGGCGATCCTCTCCGCTGTGGAAACTGATAATTCCGATGCGCCCGCCGGCGTTTATGACATTCGGCGCTGTTTCCAGCAGTCTGCTCAGGCTGCCAAGCTCATCGTTGACCAGAATCCGCAGGGCCTGAAACGTGCGGGCCGCCGGATGCAGGGCCCCGAAATTGGATTGTTTCTGTAGCTGTTTCCATGTTCTTGGCGTCAGGCCTTTGGCGTTAAACACCAGGCGGATAAGCTGATCGACGGTGGTAATGGGCTGGGCCTGCCGCTGGCCGACGATAAATCGGGCGATCGTGACATGATCCGGCTCGTCGCTCAACTCCCACAGGGCCCGGCTCAATTCCGCTTCGCTCAACTCGGCAAGCAGATCGGCGCCGGTCCTGTCGAGCGTCTGATTCATCCGCATATCCAGCGGCCCATCGGCCTTATAGCCGATCCCGCGGGAGGCATCGTCAATCTGCATGCTGGACACGCCCAGATCGGCAAAGATTACATCGACTTTTTCCACGCCTTCTTTGCGAAGGACATTCTGCATCTCGGCAAAATTGGCATGATAGAGATGGACATTGTCACACTTTTTGAATCGAAATCGGGTCCGCTCCAGCTCGCCGGCGTCCATATCCAGTCCGATGAGCCTGCCTTCAGGACCGATCTGTTCCAGAAACGCCTGTGCATGGCCGCCGAAACCGACGGTGCAATCGAGGATGATCTGGCCCAGCCGGGGATTCAGCGTTGCCATGACCTCCTCTGCCAGCACCGGGATATGCGTGCCGGCAGGGGTCTTGCTTTTGGCGCGGAAAGGCCGCCGGCGGTCCTGTCGATTCGATTTTTTTGTCTTAGGCTTCATTTAATAAAAAGGTCAGACCCCTTTTTCACATAATTTCGAAAATATGCTCCACTTTGCATCAGGGTATCAGAAGGAATCGACTTTGTCATGGCTTTCTGCTATAATCCCATTTCTCGTATGGATTTGCAGGACGAATCGTGAAACGGTGACAGGGGAAATAGCCGGTGGGCGGATTGTTTTATCATCTGGGAAAGAAGCTGGGCCCCAAGGTGCGACGGGGCCAGTGGTTCTGGAAGTCGGCTGTCGGCACCGAGGCCGAGCTGATCGCCGCCGAAGAGGCCGTCGGGGCCGATCTGGCCGCGGAGATATGCGCCCAGGCCCCATTGGACCCGACGGAGGAGGTCCGACAACAGGTTCGGCAGATCGGGGCGGTCCTGACGGGCAGGGTGGCCAACAAAAAAAGAAAGTTTCATTTCGAAGTGATCCACGGCGGCCCGCCCAACGCCTTCGCCCTGCCGGGCGGCAGGATCTTTGTCACGCGGTCCCTGCTGGAATTGTGCGAAGGGGACGCCGACGAGATCGCCTATGTGCTCGCGCACGAAATGGCCCATGTGATCAAGGGCCATGCGATGGAACGGATCATGACCAGCTCGGCCCTGCAGGCGGCCTCCCGGATGACGCCGATGCGCGGGGCGCTGTCGGGCTGGATCAAGCGGGTGGGGCTTCAGTTCCTCAGCGGAGCGTATTCCCAGGATGTGGAATCCGAGGCCGACCGGCTGGCGACGCTGCTGACCCTGGCGGCCGGATTCGACCCAACCGGCGGGGAACGGCTGTTCCTGCATCTGGCCCGGCGTTTTCAGGACCCGGCCGGCCTGGGGCAGTATTTCGCCAGCCACCCGCCGTTCGCCGAACGCATCGTCCGAATCCGCCAAATCCTCCGCGAGAAAAAAAGAAAGCAAAAACAATCATGAGCATGTTTGAGGTGGCATGGCCTTCCAGGCCATGATTATGTGTTTTTTTGCATTCCTGCTCACGATTCCCAGAAGAAGTGGCATGGGCATCTTGCCCATGATCTTTCACGGGCTGGAAGCCCGTGCCACTTCAAACGTTGCCGTTTCTTATGGCACTTCCCACCCATTTCCAGTTTCCAAGCCCGGCTCTGGAAGGATTATTCAACACATAGAAAATCGAGTGTTCCAAATCCTTTTGATTACGAATCAGATGGTCAAAGTATTCCGGCTGCTATAATTCTCCCTTGCGCTGCAAGGCTTTGTTCACTTGGTTGGCCGAGAATGATTTCCATGAATGCAGAATATTCGGCAGCTCGAAGCCGGGAAAGGGCTGAACGACGACATGCACATGATTCGGCATAACGCACCATGCAATCAAATGATAACGCCGGCCGTCGAATTGCCGCAACACATCAGCGACAATTTGAGCGTTTTTTTCCTGATTCAACCAGCATGTGCCGTGTCCCGCATCCAGGTACTTATCAACTCTTTCCGAGAAGAGATGTTGGAGCCTCTGCTCCTCATCTTCAGAAAGGGATCGGTTCATTTGCTTGGCCGCCTGAACAATATTCTCTCTTTCGGTAATCCATGCCTCGACGACGGATCTGGGAAGGGAATCAGTAAGACGAAAGGTCACGGAGTAAATGGAATGATTCCTGTTCCAATGTGGCAGATAGGCTCCTTGCCGTTTTCGAATAGAGGTGGCATGGGCATCCTGCCCATGATCTTCCACGGGCTGGAAGCCCGTGCCACTTCTATGCTCAGCAATTCTCCTCTTCTTACGTGTTGGATCGAAAATGATTGTCATTTTACTTGGATAGCACAGGAAACAGTACGATTTTCTTGGTATTATCTATACCCATTTTCTCCACCCTGACTGTCCGTCGATTTCAAGTATTTTTTTGGCGGATAGTAAGGAATACCCTTACTCCTTATGGTTTATTTTCCTATGGAATAAATCCGGAATGGATTCACAATGGCAGGGAAAAAAGGAATGCAAAAAATGGGAAATCCTCTTGACAGAAAGGAATTGATACTATATAGGAATAATTACTAAAAATGAAATAGGAAATGATTGAGGATTGGAGTACTTTAGCAGGGTAAGTCCCGGCAAGAAGCAGGAATCATTACGGGTTAAGATGGGCAGTTTCGAAAATAAAATGGGACAAGCAGGCGATTCGCAGCAAGAGGCCTTTCGGCAACGCTGCCGGTCGGCGGGATTGCGGATCACGCCCCAGCGGGAAGCCATATTTCAGGCCCTGACCGGGTCGGTGGAGCATCCCACGGTGGATACTGTCTATCAAGAGGTCCGCCGCCTTATGCCGCATATCTCGTTCGATACGGTCAACCGCACGCTTAATACGTTATGTGAGATCGGGGCGGCCTTTGTGGTGCCCGGCACGGATAATGTCCGGCGTTTTGATGGGAATTTGTCCGATCATCAGCATTTTCGGTGCATAAAGTGTAAAAGAATCGTTGACTTCCACCATGGCCCGTTTGACAATGTGCCCGTTCCCGATGTGTTGGCTGGGCGGTTCATTGTCATGCGCAAGACGGTCTGCCTGGAAGGATTTTGCGATCAATGTACGACAAATCCAATGGATAATGTAACCCAAACAACATCGGGAAATAGATAGATGGTAGGAAATGCAAGAAAGGTGAACGCATGGGACTGAAGGGAACGCAGACAGAAAAGAATTTATTGACGGCGTTTGCGGGAGAATCGCAGGCGAGAAACCGGTATTCGATAGCCGCCGGGACCGCCAAAAAAGAAGGATATGAGCAGATTTCGGCCATCTTCGAGGAGACCGCCGAGCAGGAACGTCAGCACGCCAAACGGTTGTTTTCGTATCTGGAAGGCGGCGAGGTGGAGATTTCGGCGGCGTTTCCGGCCGGTGTGGTCGGAACGACCCGCGATCATCTCAAACATGCCGCCGAAGGCGAAAATTACGAGACGACCCAGATGTATCCGGAATTCGCCAAAACGGCCGAACAGGAAGGGTTTAAGGAGATCGCCTGTCTGTTCCGCAGCATCGCCGTCGCGGAGGCTCGTCATCGCGACCGATATCTGGCCCTGGAAAAAAATATTGACGGACGCCAGGTGTTCAAAAAGAATAAGCCCGTCCGCTGGGTCTGCCGCAAATGCGGCTATGTGCATGAAGGGACCGATGCTCCGAAGGTGTGCCCGGCCTGTATGCATCCGCAGGCCTATTTTGAATTGGATGCATTGAACTATTAGTTGCCTGAAACGTAGTAAACTTCCCTGAACAAAGGGGAGAAACAATCATGAGAACTTGTTTTGGATGCATATTCGCCGCCTGTGTTTTGTGTCTGGCGGCTTGTGAAAGGAGTCCGGATATGGCGGGTAAACCAGCGGAACGAACCGGCGTTGTCACCTTCAAAGGCGGTCCATTGACGCTGCTCGGTCCGGAAATCAAAGTGGGGCAGAAGGCCCCGGACTTTACCGTGCTGGCCAACGATCTGTCGCCGGTAACACTGGCCTCTTTGGCGGGCAAGGTGCGTATTTTTTCCGTAGTGCCTTCCCTGGATACGGGCGTTTGCGATACGCAAACGCGGAAGTTCAATGAACAGGCGGCCTCGCTGAGCGGCGATATCGCGATCCTGACGATCAGCATGGATTTGCCGTTTGCCCAGGCCCGCTGGTGCGGGGCGGCTGGCGTCGATAAGGTACAAACCCTGTCAGACCATCGCGACGCTTCCTTTGGCATGGCGTATGGACTGCTGATCAAGGAACTGCGTCTGCTGGCGCGGGCCGTGGTGGTGGTGGACAAGGCCGGTTTGGTGAAATATGTGCAGATTGTGCCGGAGGTGACGACTGAGCCGGATTATCAGGCGGCGATCCAGGCGGCAAAGGCTTTGTTATAAACCGGGCGGATCATAAGCTAGAGCTATAGGTCAGCAAGGATATTCGAATGCGGCAGTTAAAACCGAATATTTTGGAAGTCGGAGCCATCGATTGGGAGCGGCGTCTGTTTGACGAGCTGATTCCGCTGCCGGATGGGACGACCTATAACGCGTATCTGATCAAAGGCAGCGAGAAGACCGCCCTGATCGATACGGTTGACTTCACCAAAACCGAAGACCTGGTCTCGCACCTCATCGACGCCGGGGCCGGACGGATCGATTACATAGTCTCCAACCATGCCGAGCAGGACCATTCCGGCTCGATCCCCGATATGCTGCTGTTGCATCCCGAAGCGAAAGTAGTGACCAATCCCAAGTGCAAACAGATGCTGATGGATCATCTCCATATCGAAGAAGACCGTTTTCTGACCGTCGAGGACGGCCAGACGCTGCCTTTGGGCGATAAGACCCTGCAGTTTTTCTATACGCCCTGGGTACACTGGCCGGAAACGATGTGTACCTATTTACAGGAAGACGGGATCTTGTTTTCCTGCGATTTCTTCGGTTCGCATCTGGCTTCCAGCCATCTGTTCGTGCAGGAAGAAGCCAAAGTCGTGCAGGACGCCAAGCGGTATTACGCCGAGATCATGATGCCGTTCCGATCGGCGATTTCGGGTCATTTGAAAAAGCTGGCCCCTCTGAACATCGAAATGATCGCCCCCAGTCATGGTCCGGTTTACAATCGGCCGGCCTTGATCCTGGATGCGTATCGCCAGTGGGTCAATGATCCACCGGCCAATAAGGTTACCCTGGCCTATGTGTCCATGCACGACAGCACCCGCAGGATGGTGGACCATTTCACGGAGGCCTTGATGGAACGGGGCATTGAGGTGGAGCGATTTAACCTGACCCATGCCGACCTGGGAGAGCTGGCTATGAGCCTGGTGGATGCGGCGACCGTGGCGATCGGCTCGCCTACGGTTTTGGTAGGGCCTCATCCGTTGGCCGCCTACGCGGCGACGCTGGTCAATGCCCTGCGGCCCAAGGCACGCTACCTAACAGTAATCGGATCGTATGGCTGGGCGGGCAAGATGCCCGACCAACTGCAGCAGATTCTTTCCGGCCTCAAGGCGGAGTTTCTCGATCCGGTGGTTGTGAAAGGACTGGCCAGAGATGAAACGTATGTCGCCCTGGATGATCTGGCGGATCGGATTGCGGCCAAACATAAGGAAGCGGGACTGGTTGCCTAGGCGAGGCGAACGGAAATAGCAAATAACCTGTCATGGGAAAGGGAGAACGTATGGCGAAAAGACTGGAAGTATACAAATGCGAAGTATGCGGAAACATTATAGAAGTATTGAATGCGGGCGATGGAGAACTGGTTTGTTGCGATCAGCCCATGAAACGGCTGGAGGAAAAGACAGCCGACGCCAAAACGGAAAAGCATGTGCCGGTGATCGAAAAAACGGACAAGGGATACAAAGTCAAGGTCGGCTCGATCCCCCATCCCATGACGCCGGAACACTATATTCAATGGATTGAGCTGCTGGCCGACGGAAAATCGTATCTCCAGTTTCTCCAGCCCGGCGCTGCGGCCGAGGCGGTCTTCTGTGTGGAAGCGGCCAAGGTTAGCGCACGAGAACACTGCAATATACACGGATTGTGGAAGGGATAAAAAATGATCGGCAAGAAAATGGAAAAGGCCCTGAACGGGCAAATCAATGCGGAACTGTATTCGGCCTATTTGTATCTTTCCATGGCGGCCTGGTTTGAGTCCAAAAACCTGCCGGGATTCGCCAACTGGATGCGTATCCAGTTCCAGGAAGAGCAGTTCCACGCGATGAAATTTTATGATTATATTCTGGAACGCGGCGGCACGGTTACACTGTCGGCGATCGAGGCGCCGCAAACCACATGGAAATCTCCTCTGGACGCTTTTGAGAGCACGCTGGAGCACGAACAAAAAGTGACCGGCCTGATCAACGACCTGGTGTATCTGGCCCGCGACGAAAAGGACAACGCCAGCGAGATTTTCCTGCAGTGGTTTGTCACCGAGCAGGTGGAAGAGGAAGACAACGTTAATACCATCCTGGGGCAATTAGAATGGATCAAGGATCATCCCCAGGCCCTGTTCGGTCTGAACAAAGAACTGGGACAGCGAACCTTTACCCCCCCCGCGACGGAAGGAGACTAACGAACATGGCAATGACGTTTAACGCAGATGAAATTTTTGAAATGGCCGAAGAAATCGAGCGGCAGGGCGCCGCGTTTTATCGAAAGGCGGCCAAGCACGCCCCGGATGACGCCACCAGGAAGATGTTCCTGAACATGGCGGCCATGGAAGATAATCATGAGGTTACCTTTGCGGCGATGCGCAGGGAATTATCCGCGGCGGAAAAGGAAAACGACACGTTCGATCCACGGGGCGAGGCGGCGCTGTATCTGCAGGCCATGGCCGACAGCCACGGCACCGAAGGCAAAAAGAGCCCCTCCGACATGCTGACCGGAAACGAGAGCATCGAGGAAGTGCTGGAGGCGGCTGTCCGGGCCGAGGCCGATTCGGTGGCGTTTTATACAGGGATCAAGGAAATGGTTCCCGCCAAAGCGGGGCGGGACAAGATCGAGACCATCATCCGGGAAGAGATCGGCCACCTGGCGGATCTGAAAGGCAAGCTGGTCAGGTTGCGAAGCTAACATCAACGAAGAAAGATTCCGAGGAGAATGCTGTGAAGAGATATCGATGTCTGATGTGCGGATACATCTATGATCCGCAAGCCGGAGATCCAGAAAATGGCGTCGAACCAGGCACTTCATTTGAGGATATTCCGGACGACTGGACCTGTCCGGACTGCGGCGTCGGTAAAGATGAATTTGAGCCGATGGACTGAGCCGGCTTCATGCCGCCAGTGGTCAGGGGGCCGGCGTGATACCGGAGATTCAACCCTCGATTTTGCGGCAGGAAATGCTGTGCGCTGAGATGCAGGGCCGTCCTTGCGGGCTGATTGTCTTTGGGGCCTCCGGCGATCTGGCCCGACGCAAGATTGTCCCAAGTCTGTTTGCCTTGTTCCGCCGCGATCTGTTGTCGCCGCACTTCTATTTTCTTGGCTGCGGACGTTCTGAATACACCGACGTGCAGTATCGCCAAGCCGTTCGGGAGGCGATGGAGGCCGAACCGTCCGGAACCGGCAACGCAGAGCGATTTCTGTCTTCGTTTTACTACCTCAGCGGCGATTATACGGACGCCTCTTTTTACGAAGCGATCGGCGGGCGATTGAACGAGCTGGATCGAACGCACAAGGTATCGGAATGCCATATTTTTTATCTTTCCGTGCCTCCGACTCTGTACGGCTCGATTACCGAGCATCTTGGTGCGGCGGGTGTGAATCGCTGCGGCCGTAGCGTCTGTGAATACCTGCCGCGATTGGTGGTGGAAAAACCTTTCGGCCATGACCTGGCGTCGGCGACGAAGCTGGATGCGCAGATTCATCGCCATTTCGAAGAATCCCAGATCTATCGGATCGATCATTATCTGGGCAAGGAAACCGTGCAGAACATCCTGATGTTTCGTTTTGCCAACGCCATTTTTGAGCCGATGTGGAATCGCAATTACATCGACCATATTCAGATCACGATTGCCGAATCGGTCGGGGTGGAGCACCGGGCCGGCTACTACGACCACAGCGGCGCTCTGCGCGATATGTTTCAAAACCACATGCTGCAGATGATGTCTCTGGCGATGATGGAGCCGCCGCCGTCGTTTGACGCCGAGCCCATTCGGGATGAAAAAGTCAAACTGCTTCGCTCCATTCGTCCCCTGCAGATCGCCGGACCATGGAACAGCGATATCGTACGGGCTCAGTACGTCTCCGGCGTAATCGATGGAATCGGCGTACCGGGGTACCTGCAGGAAAAAGATGTCGGACCAAATTCCCAGACGGAGACCTTCGTGGCAGCCAAGGCGTTTGTGGATAATTGGCGGTGGAAGGATGTGCCGGTTTACCTGCGCACGGGCAAACGCCTGGCCGCCAAGCGAACGGAGATCGCTATCCAGTTCCGGCAGGTTCCGCATTCTCTGTTCGCTTCGGTCGGACTGGACGACATGCCGCCCAATGTGCTGGTGCTGAAAATCCAGCCCGAAGAAGGGATCAGCCTCAGTTTTCAGGCCAAACGCCCCGGCTCTAAAACCTGCATGAGCACCCTGCGGATGAATTTCAATTACAGCGACATCTTCGGCGCCCAGGCCCCGGAATCCTATCAGAGATTGTTGCTGGATTGCATGCTGGGCGATCAGACCCTGTTTGCCCGCCAGGATGATGTGATGGTTGCATGGACCCTGCTCGCCCCGGTTCTGGAGGCATGGGCGCAGGAAGAATTTCCGCTCTATGAGTACCCCGCCGGCAGCGAAAGTTTTGCCCATGCCGACCAGCTAATCCGGTCCGACGGTCGTCAATGGCGCTCGTTGCGGCCGTCCTGATCCGTCGCATCTCGGGTAAACATACTATTTCCCTGTGAACCGATCACCCCCGAATCAGTACAAATACAAGATGCAGGACCGCTCATTATAGAGAGAGATGCCGCTGTAGGGATATGGAATGATTGATTTTTTGAGAAATCTGGCGTTGGATTTTTGGGCGACGTTGGCGGAGATGTCGCCTTATCTGCTGTTTGGATTTCTGGTCGCCGGGATTTTATCGGTTTTTATTTCTCCCCGGCTGGTTCGCCGGCATCTGGGAGGCAACGGATTTTGGCCTCTTTTGAAGGCCTCCGCTTTTGGCGTGCCGCTGCCGCTGTGTTCGTGCGGAGTGATTCCCGTTTCGATGTCGCTTCGAAAAAGCGGCGCGAGCAAAGGTTCCACCATCGCCTTTTTGTTGTCTACGCCGCAGACAGGCATAGATTCGATTCTGGTGACGTATAGTTTGATGGGACCGATCTTTATGATCATTCGCCCGATTGTGGCGTTAATCACGGGCCTGATCGGCGGAGTGTTTGTCGAGATGGTGGACCGGGATGGACGTACTATGGATTCGATCATTCAGGATGCCGAGAATGGCAACGGGGCCGATTCCTCCCCGCGGATTGTCCGGATCTTCCGTCATGGATTCGTAACATTACCCCGCGATATCGGAAAGGCGATGTTGGTTGGATTGGCGATTGCCGCGTTGATCGGGGCCGTCGTGCCGGATGATTTTTTTACGGATGTGCTTGGAACGGGTTTGCTGGCGATGCTGGTGATGATGGCGGTCGGAATCCCGGTGTATGTTTGTGCGACAGCGTCGGTGCCGGTAGCGGTCGCCTTGATCGCCAAAGGAGTCAGTCCGGGAGCGGCGCTGGTGTTTTTAATGACAGGGCCCGCCACCAATGCGGCCGGTTTCATGACAATCTGGTCGAAACTGGGCCGACGGACAGCCATTGTTTATCTGGTAACCGTTGCCGGTTGTGCTCTGGGAGCAGGTTTGGCGCTGGACGCTATGTACCCGGACCTGGGATTGGCGGTTCAATCTCATTTGCATCCAATGGCCACACCCTGGTGGGGGCATGTTTCGGCGATTGTTTTACTTGCCCTCCTCGGATATGCGATCTTTGGCCAATGGCTGACCAGGACAAAATCCTCCTGAGAGGTTTTTTACTCCGATCTTTTGATCTGCAATCCAGTTTCCTGTACCGCTTACGGCCATTCTGGTATACTTAGATCCCGTCTATTGTTCCGATCTAAACCAGAAGGCTTGTCAAAATGAAAAGCTATACAGAACGGTGTTTATCCCATAGTCGATGGAATGGTTCATGTGCCAAGGTATGGATAGTCCGGATGGCGTTGTTCCTTCTTGGTTGTGGATTGCACGCCGCCGTGATTGAGGTTGACTGTAACGACGTCTGCGGAAAGATCCGCCCCTTACACGGCGTCAATAACGGTCCGCTGAATTTCGGCCAGATCGTCGATCTGTCCGAATGTTATCGACAAATACGGGTCCCCCTGGTTCGCCTGCATGACTGTGAATGGCCCAGTCCCGAGGTAGTGGACATTCATGCCGTGTTTCCCTGCCTGGACGGCGATCCCGACGATCCGGCCTCCTACCGTTTCTCGCAGACGGATGATTACATACGCGCCATTGTGGATACCGGAGCGCAAATCGTGTATCGGCTGGGAGAAAGCATCGAAACGGGTAGAATCAAACAGCATGTGCACCCGCCGGCCGATTACCAAAAATGGACCCAGGTCTGTCTGGGGATCATCCGGCATTACAGCGAAGGTTGGGCGAACGGATTTCGGTACGATATCCGCTACTGGGAAATCTGGAATGAGCCGGAAAACCGTCCGAATATGTGGTCGGGAACCGATCAGGACTATTACCGTCTGTATGCCGCCGCGGCAAAACAAATCAAATCTCGTTTTCCCGCTCTTAAAGTCGGGGGGCCATCTATTGGGGATCCGGGAAAGCTGGTCGCTAACCGTCTGGAACCTTCTCCCTTTCTCAAAGGTTTTCTCGATTTTTGCCGAACGAACAAAGTTCCTCTGGATTTTTTTTCCTGGCACACCTACTCTGATGATCCGCATGTGTACCTTCTGAAGGCCCGCGCCCTGAGGAAATTATTGGATGAGAAAGGTTTTCACAACACAGAAATGCATTTGAATGAATGGAATTTTCTGCCGGATAACGACTGGACGGCGATCAGTCTGGCAGGTCAGGGGATAGGCAGACAAAAGTGGTTTGAGAGGATTGGCGGGGCGGAAGGGGCGGCGTTTGCCGCTTATGTGCTGATGGACCTGCAGGATAGTCCCGTCGATGCGGCGAATTACTATAGCGGCGATATCAACCTGTTCGGGATGTTTAATCGATATGGAGTTCCGCGTAAGAATTTCTATGCCATGAAAGCCATTTCCATGCTTCTGGAAACGCCCCATCGCGTACATAGTGCGGAAGGCGTTCCGGGCCAGTGGATCGCCTGTGCGGGAATGAATCCGGAGAAGACGAGGCTTTCCGTTCTGATCAGTTGGTTTCGTTCTGCAGAGCAGGAGATTGAACTGCGGGTGAAACATCTTCCCTGCGACCGGAGCTCCTGGGAATTGTTTATTCTCGATGCGGAAAACGATCTGATGCCCGTCCGATCGGGAACTTCAAAGTCGGATGAAATCAGCATCGCTCATCCCACGCCGGCGCCAACGGTGTTGTTCTTGCGTGTCGAGAAGAACGGATAACCTGATGAAATCCATCTGCCGATCCCTCTTCTTTCCCCGGCTATGCGGCGTAGGTGTGCAGACCTGCGAACAGTTTGGACAGATTCACCCAAAGCAGAGTGATGATTATAACGGTCAGACCGAAAATAGCCAGGATGCTGTTGATGGAGGGGTATTTTCGACCCTGCATGTATCGCCAGTGGAAGTAGAAGACATACACCAGCCAGGAGGCCAGCGACCAGAGCTCCTTGGGATCCCATCCCCACCAGTCGCCCCAGGACAGCTTGCCCCACCAGCTTCCCAGGATCAGACCCAGCGTTAAAAGCGGAAAGCCCAGACGGATCAGATTGTATGTTGCCTGTTCATAGTGAAAACCATTTAATGCAAGATCTTTAGTCCAAAGTTGGAAAACGGCTTGCACGGCGGCCTTGGCCATAAATACGTAAGACAGCATATAGACTGCTACATGTGGAGCAAAAAGCCAGCATTGCAGAGCGGGGGGGAGTTTTTGCGGTTCGGAATGGAAAAAAAAACCAGCGGGAAAAAGAATCACAAAGCCAAGTAATAGATCACTTGCCAGTGCATCTATT
>JAFGGE010000284.1 GCA_016930745.1 Sedimentisphaerales bacterium | reverse complement strand
GGCCCAGTCATCTTAACTGCTTTCAAAATAATGACTTCCGTTGCAAACGTAACCGGAAGTACCCACAAATCTTTTCCATGAGGCAATCTTATCTTGCAGGAAAATCATCGATTGCCATGCAGGAAAAAGGGCTGCAAGAGGAATACCCTCGCAGCCCTCATCATTGAATTTCTTTACGGTTTTACAGGCTTTTTCTCTTTCGCAGCCAGCCGACCAGACCCATTCCCATGCTGCCCAGCAGCAGAGCCCCGGGAGCCGGGACGGGAGCGGCATAAATCTTCGCCGTCAGGCCGCCCTGGTTGTTGGGAAAGTAGATGTCGTAGATGTCAAACGAGAACTGGAGTTGAGATCCGTCGCCTACAATATCCAGGTAGTAGACATGATCCGGATTAAAATCGCCCCACTCGACGAATTCGCCGTTGATCCTCAGTTCCAGCAGGCCTTCGCCATAGCTTTCATACCGCTCGACAAAATCCTGCCATACATAGCTCGGTCGCCCGGACGAATATTCCGCATCGGCTGTGATGGTGTCGCCGGCCGAGAAGGTTCCGCTGGCCTCAATGCGGTAAAGCATCCCATCCGCAAGAGTTGTGGCCGAGGAGACCGTCCCGCCTTGGGCCGAGACCTGAAGCTCTTCCAGCAACGTCCATGTCGGTCCGGCAAACGCTGCCGGGGCCAGAATCAGAGCCAGTACAAACAAACTGCATTTCAATGTTTTCATCACTACCCTCCGATTTTTTACCCATTCATTTTTCCATAATGGCAGTTATGCTGCCCCCAATTACCACGTCCCCTCATAGTACCATTTTTCCCGTTTTCAGTTCAAGACAGACAATTCGCGAAGCGACCTGTTCGAACAGAAAAAACGCAACAAGATGAAATCCGGTAGGAATTGTAACGATTGTATCGATTATAGGAACGGATCGACATGCCTAATTTCGGCAAAGGTCAACCCCCGCCAGGCTGACCAGGGTCTGCCGGGCTGTCGGATTTCCGGCATAAGCCCTTGCCGGCCCGTACACGCGCGAGTATAATTGCATTACTGGAGAAATAGAAATTGAGGAAGGAGCAAAGGCATGAAGGTCAATCTGGTCCTGCGGAAGAAGAACGGAACCCAAAAAAGTTTCCCCCTGCCCAATTCCGTAACCGTCATCGGACGACGGCAGGAATGCGATCTGTGCATTCCCCTGATGATGGTCTCCCGAAGGCACTGTCAGTTGAATCTGGACGAAGGAAAGCTGACAATCCGCGACCTGGGCTCCCGTAACGGGACCTTTGTCAACGGCGAACGAATTGAAGAGGCCCAAATCAAGGCCGGAGACGAGATTCGCCTGGGCCCGCTGGAATTTACGGTCATGATTGACGGCAAGCCCGCTCCGGAACAAAAGACCGCCAAACTGGCCCCCGCCAAACCGGCCCCCGCTCCGCAAGAAAAGGAAACAGCGAATCTGGCCGATGAGTTCGCGGACCTGGACGATCTGGACGATCTGGACAACCTGATCAATCTGGATGAAATGGACAGCGCCATCGACACGATGAGAGACTCGCTGGGCGATCTGTCCCAACAAGCCCAGGACGATGACGAAATTCAGATTTAGACGCCGGTTCTATCGCCAACCGGCCCGGTGCAGGGGTTGTTGCACCGGTGAAAACCACGACCAACATACCCATCGCCCTTTTATCCCGACTCCGGAAAATACCTATCAGGGGGTTGTGAAAGGGGAATTCCCTTGACAACAGGGGTTTTATTGGGCTACTTTATAGTGTTGCTATAACCTTACTCTTAGGCGGAGATGTTCAGGTGCATCAAAAGACAATGCGACGAATCATAGCGGGATGGGGATGTATGACGGGGTTGATCCTGCTTCTGGCGGGTTGCTCGGACAATCCGGACCATAAAGCCGTTAAAAACCTCAACGAACAGGTCGCCAAAGCGATTGCCCAGGTCCGTTCGACCAGCCCGGTACAGGCCTCGGCGTCCGGCAAGGAACTGGAAGCGGTGGATATGGCCGCCGTTCATGCCCAGGCCCGTCAGCAGATTCAATCGGCCCTACGCAGCGCGCCTCGCGGCCATGAGGCGACGGCCGCCGGATATATGGCCAGCGCCAATCTGGCCATGGGACAGGCCGAATATGCACGGATCGCGATGGAACGGCAGGCCCGACGTATGCGAGAACTGCTGGATGACACCGGCGCACAAACGGATCGGATCAATCAGTTGATGATTCAGGATGCCTCGCTGCAATATCTGCTGGGGGGCATGAAAAATCGGGCCGACGCCCTGGAAGGCATTGTCGAGAAGGGAATCGCGGAAAAACCTTCACTGAAGGAGTTGCAAAACTCCGTGCAGAACCGACTGGCCCAATTGCGGGAAAAAAAGGCGTCTTTCGATCTGGAAAGCCGTCAGGCACAGGATAAAATCGCGCAAATCCAGTCCCGGGCCGCCGAACTGCTCAAAAAGGCCGAGCAAATAACGGGGATCGAGAAGGTACAGACACAAAACGAGGCTTATACCTTGTTGATTTCCCAAAAACCTCTGTTTATCGAGGCCCAAAATACGTCGGACCAGGCGGCTCTGGTGCAGTCGCAGATCGATGTCGTGGTTCCGCTGGCGGCTCAGATTCAGACCCAGCTTGCCGCCGCTCAGGATAAATTCAAGCAGATTCAATCCTCCCCCGAACAGGACAACCTGCAAACGCAGATCACGCAGATTGCATCTCAAATCACAGACCAGCAAAAACAGCTTGGGACACGGATGGGCGATCTGCAAACCTCCCTGAGAGAATACAACAGCCAGGTCGACCAGATCCTGGGATTGTATGAGGAGGCCGCGGGCGACTACGGCAAGGCGCGGGGACGGCAGGGAGGCTCCGCAGCGCTCAATTCTGTCGCCGAAGCCTTTACCAGTGCCGCCCTGCTGGCGGCGGACAATGTCGATCTGCACAGACAAACTCGTGCCGCATTGGATGCCTTTCAGCAAATCGAGCCGGAAAAACTGGGATCAATTTTCGCATCGGTCGCTTCGCTGACCGGGGAAGCAGGGGCGAACTATACGACCAAAGCGACAGAGTTTTTTACCAAAGCCGCCGAACAATATGAATCGATTGCCGAGTCTCCCGCAGGAGCCAAAAGTTATCTGCTCTGCCTGTATGCCCAGATGACGTTTGCCGACCGCAACGGAAACCTGGAAGCCTACGACAAGGCCAACACCAGAGCTCGCGAACTGCTGGAAAAAACGCTCCAGGCCGATCCTACCTTTTCACGGACCGCCACGGCCCAGCTTTTTACCGGGTTGCAGGGGTATGTGCCCCAGTTGCCTGTGGATCGCAGCGCCTGGTATGACCAGCGCAAGCTGGAGCTGCAAAGCTGGAAACCCCTTCGCGGAAAAGCCGCCGAGCAAAGGGTCAACGAACTGCTGGTCCAATATGACCAACTCCTGGCCGAAAGCGAAAACGATCCGGAGTTTATCAAGGAACTGGGACCGCTCCAGGTGGAGATGCAGGAAGCATTGAAAAAGGGCTTTCCGGAAGAGGCGACTACGACAGGACGGCCAGGCGAACCGAATTTTGTGCGCTGATCGGGAGACCAAACATCCCGCCAAGGGGATTGGTTTTGGCGACAAACTGAGCCTTTCGCAGAAAAACAGAGTAAACAGACCGGGATGGCGGAGTTGACGGTTCTGAGTGGATCCCCGCAAGCACCTACCGATATCTTCGGCGTGTCAGCAAGAAGCCGGCGGCAAGAAGGGTCAGTGTTGCAGGCTCAGGTATGAGTGTGCCCTCGACGCGCAGGACAGCGGAGTCGATTCGCCCGTCGGCACGATCCAAGGGGCAGTAAATGGCCAGAAGAATACCAATTCCGGTGGGATAAATATTGATGGTTAAGGGGCCTTCCAGGAGTCGTAGCTCGCCGTTGTTGGGATAACTAAATGGGGATAACGAGTCGAATGGATACATCTCAAGCGGTTCTGGCAGAAACAAGTCCCATGGGATATTAGAGGTATCGGAAACAGCTTGAGCAATGTGCTTGTTGCCGTAGTGTATGTTGGCAATGAATCCGCCTGGCAGGACTGTACCGCCGCCACCTCCACACTCGGTATACGTTTCAGGGCTCACTTCACCCGACCAAATCATCGTCATACTCTCGATGGCAGTAAAGGTCTGTGACAGGTCTAGTTCGAATTGCCGCAACTCGCCGTCAACGTATGTGCCGGTTGCATCAAGGGAGATATCGATGATAGCGGCAGTCAGCGGCGCGGACTGAAATGCAAATAGCACCAAGCATGTCATAGCGCGTTTCATGTTCATCCCTCCTGTTAGTGTTATAATTTTTTGGCAAAAACCACTCCACGTCGACATCTCCAACTTAAAATGCCACAAACACACTTTTCCCCTTAGCACATCTACAATACTACCAAAAAGCCTGTTAAAGTCAAATAACCAACAGACCCGGACGCTTTCGAGGCAGGCATTGCCTTTGTCGGTTTTGTGGCCTTTACTTCCCTAGGGCATAGAAATGACCGGCGGTGCGCAAATAAAGTCTGTTTTCATCTGCGGCCGGCGTGGCGTAAATTTTTTCTCGGAAGTCATTCCTTGCCAGAATATTCAGTACATCATCGACCTGGATGACCGTGACGACACCGCGCAGGGAGACAAGGACAATTTTGTCGCCTACAGCGATCGGAGAGGCGACATATTGCCCCGGCGCATCCAGTTTCCCCTGGTAGAGCGGCTTGCCGGCGCCGGCCTCCAGACAGGTCGCCAGACCGCCGTCTCTCACAAAAAACAGTTTGTTCTGACAATAGAGCAGGGAAGGGATCTCCGGAATACCCTGACGAGACTCCCAGACCACATGGGATGGACGGGCATCCTGTCTGGCCCCGGGTCGAATCGCCACCAGAATCGGCCGTTTCCCCGCGACAAAGCCGGATACGGTTTTCATCCAGTCCGTCTCGTCGATGGCGTTGTCCCTGTCTTTATCAAGAAACCGCATCAGGCCGTCGATGTCACGGATCGGGATGGCATATCCGGGATTGTCTCGAGACAATTCCGGTCGTATCGGGAACCCGAAGCCTTCCGTCATTTCATTGCGTTGGATGATGTTGTCGT
Organism: Sedimentisphaerales bacterium; assembly: GCA_016930745.1. Lineage (GTDB taxonomy): Bacteria > Planctomycetota > Phycisphaerae > Sedimentisphaerales > Anaerohalosphaeraceae > JAFGGE01. Next base: position 9,988 of record JAFGGE010000284.1, on the reverse strand, counting down.
GATTCGTATCAAATTCCTCGACGGTAATTTTCCAGGTCAGTTCCGCATTGGTGTCCTCGTTCCCTCGTCCGCCCAGAGCGGAAGTACTGGCAAACAGCAATCCTTCGCCACATACAGGAATACCAACCGTTTCCTCCGAAAAGCCGCCGGCCCACCATCGTTCCTCGCCCGTCTTTGCATCATAGGAAGTCAGCCGCCTGGCCCCCATTACGACAAGCTCCTCGCCGTCTTTGTGACGCCAGATCATGGGTGTTGACCAGCCTGCGCTGAACATCGACCTGGGCTGTTCCCAGGCGGTCTTGCCGGTATCTCGATGCACTGCCAGCAGCCGGGATGTCCCGCCGTCATTGTCCAGGCATAGAATAACCTTGTCTTCATAGAGGATCGGGGAGGTGGCCGCGCCGTACCGGTTTTTCGCCGTCTCCATCCGCTGTTCCCAGACCGTATTACCTGCATGGTCATAACAGAGCAGCCCATAGCCGCCGAAATAGACATATACGTGTTTTTCATCCGCCGCCGGGGTGGAAGAAGCGGGCGTATTCATCGAATGCAGTCGTGCCCTCTCTTCGGATTGTACCACCTGACGCCAAAGGATTGTGCCTTCATTACGATCAAAGCATAAAGTGACCAGTTCCTTTGCGTTTCTGGATTCAGAAGCCGTAAGAAAGAGGCGATTATCCCACATGACAGGAGACGACTGGCCCTCGGCAATCTCGACCTTCCACACGACATTTTTCTCCGGCCCGAAACGAACAGGAATATCCCCTTGGATCACTCCCTGCCCGTTGGGCCCGCGAAACTGATTCCAATAGACTTTTTCCTGTTGCCCGCTCACCGATGGACAAGAAAAAAAGAAAGCGATTAGGAAAAGGAGAACGCCTGCCATAATATGATTCATAGTTCTGATTCGCATGGGTATAATGTAGCAAAATGATCATGAAAATAGTATCATAAAAACCGCCGATATGGTTAAATAGCTCCATTCATTGGAACGGTTAAAAGGATTACGGCGTGTCGAACAAGCGGGCGAATATCTATCACAACCTGGCCACCATGCTCGACGCCGGCCTGCCCATCCTTCGAGCCCTGCAAACCTGCGCGTCCGGCCTTCGCGGGCGTTATGCGTCCACATTCGAAGAAATTCGCGAAAAGGTCAAAACCGGCCAAGAGTTGTCCACGGCCATGCAGGCGTATCCCTGGCTGTTCGCCCCTCTGGATCGGATTGTCGTTCAGGCGGGCGAACAATCCGGCTCACTGGCCGAATCCTGTGCTCACCTGGCCCGCTGGTATGAGTTCATCGGCCGAATGAAATCGATTATCCTCAGCGGCCTGCTGCTGCCGCTTCTGCTGATTCATATGGCCGCTCTCGTCGGACCGATCCCGCGGTTTGCCCTGGGCGGTTTATCCCTGCAAGAATACCTGGTGGAAGTATTTATGATTCTTCTTTTTTCGTTGTATATCCCCTGTGCGATCGTCCTGCTGATTCTTTCGCTGCGTCCCGGCAAGATTGGAAATCGCCTGATCGGATCGCTCCCCGTTGTCGGTCCGGCCGTTCTTTCGGCGCTGTTCTCGTTCGATAGTCCCTTGCGCCGCCTGTTCGACGCCGTTCTTCTGCACCTTCCCGTGCTGGGCAAGGCGGTCAAGCAATTGTGCCTGAGCCGTTTCTGCCGCGTGTTTCATATACTATACGACGCCGGCGTTCCTGTCCTGCAGACCATGGAGCTGGCCGCCAAAATCGCAGGCAATGCCGCCCTGTATCATCAGCTCATCGGCGGACTGGAAGCGGCCAGGCACGGCGACCCCATCAGCGCCGGCTTTTCGCCCGCCCTGCCGGACGATTTTCGAAACCTCTGGCAGGTGGGGGAAGAAACCGGCGACCTGGACGATGTAACCGGAAAACTGGCCGAAATGACAGGGTTCACCGCCGAGCTGTATTTCGAACAACTGGCCCGCTGGCTGCCCCGACTGGTCTATATCTACGTCTGCATCATCATGATCACCCAGATCTTTGCGGGATTTCAGGCTATCTCCTCAGCCGGTTCCGGCCTGATCTCCTTCTAGTCGAAAATTCCCGGAAATATTTCAACTTGATCAATGAAACGGGCCTGCGAAATCAGGTCCTGGCAAAGATCGCCAAATAAGAATAGGCTTTTCAGAGCTTTTTTGCTGTTTCGTTTTCGTCTTCATCCATTCGGTTTGTGCTGCTATTACGGAAATTTTTCGCTTCCGATAATCATCGTGTAGCCCGTTGGCTGTGGCATGCATTTTCGGCCCCTTGGGAAATGGAACCCATCCTCTCTCTTGCGTTTCAAACCATCTTCTGATATACTTATATCATCAGCATGGGGGGCCGTTTTGATTTGCCTTTTCGCCTTTTCCAAGGGGAACCGGTCTTGCAGTGTTTCGTAACAATAGAAGCCGGTTAATGCCGGTTGTTTCGGGGGTGGTAAAAGATGATCCGTAAAAATAAACCTGTGGCAACGCTGGAATTGACCGATCATGTTCTTCTGGTCACGCTGCAGCGCGACACGCTGTTGGAAGACGGCGAGATGGAGCAGTTTCAGGACTTCTTTGCGCAAGCCCTCAGCGCACATCGCCGCGAGGCTGTCGTGCTGGACCTGCACGCGGTCGAACAGATTTCGACCGCGGCGATTGCCTTGCTGCTCAAGATCCGCCGCAAACTGCAGGATTTCGGCATGAAACTCAAACTGTGTTGTATCGGAACCGACAAGCTCGTCGATGCCGCCAACGACCGGTTTTCCTATGAGATCTTCAAGGTGCTGGACCTGCATCGCCTCTTCGACATCACGGATCACCCCGGCCAACAGGTGGCGCGAATCCTGTCCGAAAAAGCGGGCTCCTCTTCCCAGACCGCCGTGGCGTGTTGAGCCTATCGTGAACGGATTAACATCTCAGGCTTGTATTGGATATGGGGGGCGTGCCGGGCCAAATCCTGGATAAACCGCTTTCCATCCTCCCAATACCCCGCCGTAGTCTTGAGATGGGGACACTGCCCGACAAAATAGCGGTTCATCGCCGCAATGAGAATCTCCCGGATATACTTAGCGTGCATCGACGCCAGGGCTACGGGCAAAAAGCGATAATCGGCTTTGACCGTAAAATGCAGCCGCATGAGTTTCCCCCGACCGGACAGCTCATAGCTGCTTCCCAGCGTGTGCTGCTTGAGAATCGTAAGTTCCAGATCGGGAAACATCTGCGAAAGGGTCTTCTGGTAATTGATCCTGCCCCCCTGCCGATCCACCAGCGCCTGCAAGATCTGCCCGGCCGGCAAGGTGTCAAAGGCCCGCTGGATCAGCACACACACCTCGGTAAACAAAACCGCCGCCTTGTTCCTGACCGCCGATACGATGCGGTTGTATTGGGCCACATCCAGACAGCGACAGACAGCCCCCCGGTAGCGCATCCCCTGTTCGGCAAGCGTCCGGCGAAGGACATGGCAGGCCAGTCCGATATCCTCGGTATCCGCCTCCAGAGACCGGCTCGCCAGATCGGCATACCATGGATAGTCGGTCAGGCGCTCGCAACCGTCCGGACAAAGAAACGCCAGCAACTGGCGGCAGTCGGCAGGCAGCGTGGTCGAACCGTGCACGCCGGCCAGCATCGCCAGAACCGTCCGCTGAAGATGGCCGAAGCCTTCGTCTCTGTGATACGCCTTCTTGCTGTCGGTGATCAGCAGCCGCCCGGCCAGATGCCGTTTTTCGCGTGAAACCGCCCCCGACAGCGCCTCCCAAAGATCGCTCTTGACCAGTTCATCCGGAACGGAAAACGCCGTCGAAGCGACTACCAGCGGACCCAGCAGCGGCCCGTAACCGGCTTCGTCTATCCCCACCAAGATCGCCATGCCAACTTCCCTGTCATAGCCACTCGCCTTCCCTGCTTCTTGACTCGCATCTTACCCTCAATCCTTCCCGGCGTCCAGAAGTAATGCAGGCTCTACTTCACGTAGTACTCGGTGTCCGTCCGTGAAAGTCCATGTCCTTTCGGGTGCCCTGCCCACGCTTGCGTGGGCATGTTCTTCTACTGAATACCATATACTGAATACTACATACTGAATCCTATATCCTCAAAAAAACAGCCGGGATCATGCGACCCCGGCTGCCTCGTATTCTCTCGTAAACGCTCTAACCGATCACCACTTCCCGGTCTTCCTGGCCTGTGCCTGGGGGAATGACTTTAGACATTCCTCGGTCTTTTCGAGCATCTCGTTCGGCAGGCTGTACCGGCTCAGCTTGCCCGACATATACGCATCATAACCAGTCAGGTCCATCAGCCCGTGTCCGCTGTAGTTGAACAGGATCACCTTTTCCTTGCCCTCTTCCTTGGCCTTCTTGGCCTCCTGGATGGCCGCGGCCACGGCATGGCTGGTCTCCGGAGCGCAGATAAATCCCTCCGTCTGCGCCCAGGTCAATGCCGCTTCGTAGCACTCGATCTGATCGATCGCCCGCGGCGTATGAAGCCCCTCGACCACGCACTGGGACACCAGCGGGGCCATGCCATGATACCGCAGACCGCCGGCATGAATGGGCGGCGGCACAAAGTCATGCCCCAGCGAATACATCGGCAACAGCGGCGTTGTGCACGCCGTATCGCCGAAGTCATACGCAAACGGCGCCCGCGTCAGCGTCGGACACGCCGTCGGCTCGACGGGGATAATCTCGATGTTCGCCCCGTTGATCTTGTCGGCGGTAAACGGAAACGCCAGACCCGCAAAGTTGCTCCCGCCGCCGGCACACCCGATCACCACATCCGGCATCTTCTCGCCGATGCTCTTGAGCTGGGCCTTGGCCTCCTGCCCGATGATCGTCTGATGCAGCATCACATGGTTGAGCACGCTGCCCAGCGAATACCGCGTCTTGCCGGTCGGATCGGTCACCGCCTGCTCGATCGCCTCGGAGATCGCAATCCCCAGCGAGCCGGGCGTATCGGGCATCTTCTCCAGAATCGCCCGCCCCGCGTTCGTCTCTGTGCTCGGGCTGGCAACGCAGTTGGCCCCCCATGTCTGCATCATCAGCTTGCGGAAGGGCTTCTGGTCGAAGCTGATCCGCACCATGAACACCTTGCATTCCAACCCCACAATCTTGCACGCAAACGCCAGCGCTGAGCCCCATTGCCCCGCCCCGGTCTCGGTCGTGAGCCGCTCGATCCCGAATTGTTTATTGTACCATGCCTGCGGCACGGCCGTATTGGGCTTGTGGCTCCCCGGCGGAGAGGTGCTCTCATCCTTGTAGTAAATCCTGGCCGGCGTATCCAGATACCGTTCGAGGTACACCGCCCGACGCAGCGGCCCCGGACGCCACCGGTACAGGATATCCAGGATCTCCTCCGGGATATCGATCCACCGCTGGGCGCTGACCTCCTGCTCGATCAGATTCATCGGAAACACCGGCGTCAGCATCTCCGGCTTGACCGGATTGCCGTCCGGACCCAGCGGCGGCAGCATCGGCGTCGGCAGATCGGCCGCCAGGTTGTACCACTTCTTGGGAATGTCTTTTTCGTGCAACAGGATCTTTCGGTCCATAGTACCTCTCCTAGTCTTGCGATTGTTCTTCCAGCAAACTCCGTGTCACGGATTTCTCATCTTTCAAAATTTTCGCCCCGCGGGTGATCTTGCACAGACTGATCCCCAGCTCCGCGGCAATCTGACGCTGGGCCTGCCCGGCGCGCAACCGATGCATCAGCTCCCACCGCATCGCCAGGTCGTGACGCTCAGCAGGCGTAAAGATCTCATCGAAGAACCGCTTCATCCGGCGCGGATCGCGGATCTGACAAAATACCTCTGCCAACGGATCCATTTCACCCATGCCAAATACCTCTGTGTTTCTTTCAACAGTAGCATTCTACCTGCCCTCCCCATAAAAGTAAACCCTGAATAGGCAAAAAGATACGGGAAAAATCCCCCCCCACCTTGGGTGCCATGCCTCACGCTTGCGTGGGCATGTTTTTTTGTCTTCCCGGCTTGTCGCGTCGAAGCGTCAGCGTAGACGGAAAGCGGGAATCCAGTCTTTTCTCTGGAAACGAGCGACTAACGGGGTGCCATGCCCCACGCTGGCGTGGGTATGAAGTGGCACGGGCTTCCAACCCGTGAATCATGGCCAGGATGGCCATGCCACCTCAAAGGATGGGAACCATTTTCTGTCACCCCGGACTTGATCCGGGGTCCAGGTACTTTCATATATCTGGATGCCGGGTTCCCTCGACTTCGCTCGGGACAGGCAAAGCCCGGCATGACAATTCTGACTCCTATCTCCTATCTTCCTGTCCTGAGCGGGGTCGGAGGGTTGTCTCCTGGATTCTGGATTCTGGCTTCTGACTTCTTCCCGAATCGTTTTTCAAACAGAAAAAAGGACTTGATCATTGACAATCCCAAACCAAAACGATCAACTATAGAATCCATTCAATAGGAGATACGGTCATGACAAAACGAATCATTCGATGGTTGGCGATCATTTTGAACATCTGCCTTCTGGGATTCACCGTCCTGGTCATAATTGCCTTTACCGGGGATTACGACATGGAGTGGGCCCAGGCCCCTCTGCTGCTCATAATGGTGTTCACGCCCATAGTAAACATCCTTGCCCTTCTCCCCAGAGATGCCCGTCGCGCAAGTCAACAACGCCGTATGGAGCGTGCCCTGAATGCGTTTGCACAACATTTTGACGTTGCGATACCTTCCGGCCTGTCAGAGGAAGTCGAACGTCTGGCCAAAGATCCAAAACAGAAACAAGCCGCGATCCGGCTCCATCGAAAACAAGCCCGTCTCTCCAGAGCCGAAGCGCGGATCGACATCGATACTTTCCTGAAAAACACACCATCGACAGACAATCCGATGTAGGGAAAAATCGTAGGATGGTCTGAATCCACGCAGAATTTTTCGGGTGCCATGCCCCACGCCGGCGCGGGGTTTTGAAGTGGCACGTTCTCCCAGCCCGTGATTCATGGCCAGGATGGCCATGCCGCGAAGGGCCTGCCCCCGGCTGGAACGGGGGCGGGAATCCGGTCTTTTCACTAGTGACTAGAGACCAGCGACTAGCGACTGTGTTCCCCCCCAAATCATCAATTATCAATCGTAAATTATCAATTTTCTTTGCCTTTCCCCCTCCTCTCCCCTACAATACGTCTAGGAAAGGGGCACAGGAAAAGGAGAGAAACATTTCGCAATTGAGGTCGAATAATGACGTCAAAAATATACTTTTCTGATTTTTTTAATGTATCGACAAATACGATCACTCATTACGGTGCTTATGATATATCTTTGATAAGCGATTTACCACTCTTTATAGACCCATTTCTTCTTTTTAATAGTACAAAAAATGAATATAACCTTTTGCACGAAAACATAATTAAATACTTAAAATTCCTTCGAGATAAATCTCTTGCAGGCTTGATCGATGAGGGTTTGCTGAAGTCATGGTATACTTTTAAAGAAGTCAAACAAAACTGGCTCGGTTTTTCAAAGTATGGAAACCAAGGTAGCGGTCTAGGGATGGACTTTGCTCGAGCACTAAATAAAAACCTTGCAGTGATTTTTAATAATTTTGGAGATGAAAAAGTTGCTAATGGAAGTCATCTTGAGAAGCTGTGCTTGATCCGAGATGGAGTTGGGAAGGATAACATAAGCGACTTTGCAACCAACTTAATCAATGAGTATCTTCTAGAGTATACACAGTTATTTGCGCAGCGTCATATTCACAAGAATTATCGAGGAAGATTCAGAATTAAAAAGGTTAGATTTAATTATACCACTGAGTCGTGGGAATCCCTTGAATATGACTTGCCATGTTTTCAGAATAACTATGTCCTTCTTACACCACGAGACATACTTACAAGAGATGATATCTGGATCAATCGTAATGACATGATACATGATTACCGTCAGATTGTCCATTCCGTTGATAATGAACAGCTACGTGCTCAATTGAATAACTATTTAGAAAAAAAATTGAAGCCAGATGTAAAAGATAAAGAGAAGCGAAAGATAATATCTAAGTTGTATGAGAAATTCCCAGAAACAATTGAGTATTTTATCAGATCGAAAGAACATAGGGGGGAAATTGCAGAGTATATTAGTCAGCGAAAAGTCAAAGAGTCAGAAGAATTATTCATTAATAATACTTTAGATTTAGTATCTCTCCTACAACAACAAACGAGCTTTTATGATGTCCCCGGAATAACGCTCAATGAAACTAAGGAACGTATAATGTTTTTGAAAGATGTGATCGAAAATAAAGGTGGACATAGAATTTTTTATGTAGATAACGAGCCGTGTCGTAGAGAATCAGACTTGCAGATCATGTTTAGGCTTACGTGGTTTGGAACCATGCTTGATATAAGTCGTGAAGTGAATGACGGAAGAGGGCCGGTCGATTTTAAAGTTTCATTAGGAGCTCATGACAAATCGCTTGTCGAGTTCAAGCTTGCAAGCAATTCTCAGCTAAAGCGTAATCTTTCAAAGCAATTAGAAATATATAAGAAAGCAAGTGATTCACCCACAGGCTTTAAGGTAATAATATATTTTACTGAAGAGGAATATGAACGAGTTGATTCCATATTAAAGGATCTTAAGTTGAAAGACTCTCTAGATATAATTCTAATTGATGGTCGTGCCGATAATAAACCATCAGGTTCGAAGGCTTGATTATGAAACAAGAGGAACTCTATCACAATGGGCAAAAGAGAGCACCCTCTTTTTCTCTTGGTAGCCAGTAATGTCGGATCTTTCGAAAGTTTAACTTTTGCGAGTTGGAGCTACACCTATTGTATGAATACCTTTATGAGCTAATATCTCAAATCCAAATGAGGAAGGTCCAACTGCCAAGAGAGGTCTTTCTGCCTGATCCTTTGCTCTAAAGATTGTTTTTACTTCTCCAACAACCATAATGTGATCCCCCACAGGATACCTCGCGACTGTAGACAATTCGATATTGGCAAGAGATGTACTTATTCCTGGGGGATTTATATTATGGCTGTCAATCCACTGAATCCCACATTCCTGTGTTTTATCATATTGGCGACCACTATGTGTTCCACAATACAAGACCTTTTCTACCATACTTTCACCGGGGATAGAAAGTGTGTACTCCGAGGCTTTCTCAAAAAGATGTGCCGAATAATTATCCCTATCTATAGCAATCGCATAAAGGAGGGGTTCATATGAACACCAAGTATGAAAACAAAGTGGCAAAATATTAAATCGGCTTCTATTTTGATCACCTACAATTCCCAAAAGTATTCTCGACGGTTGGAAAAGCTCACGCAAATAATCTCGGTTGCATTTTTCAAAGGTAATTGTCATTTTTTCCCCCGGAGTTTTTTTACCCATGGGATAATAAACCTACCAAAAAGAAATGCGCCAATTGAAGAGAAAATAAAAATTGTGACAGCAATAAACAATTGGGCAAGGGCTTCTCCGACATGTTTAATTAACCATTCCCATTGGCTCAGTCTAATTATCACCGGCTTCCACAGAATTATGATCACAATGAGAACTGATAACAATGTTAGCCACCTAAACGCAAGGAGCTTAACACTATTTTGCCGTTTTATGATTTGTTCAAGAAGGTCACCTATTCTACAACCATTATAAATGGCAGCCATTAAATCCTCGTCGGGTAAAGAAGGCAATCTATGCTTAGGCCAGAATTCTCGAGCTGGAATTTCGTCCAATTGCTGTGTGATACCGAGGAATTTACCACTTATATACGGTTCAGCTACATGGGTTTTAAGTTTAAATATAAAAAGGCGAGCAATATACATATATCTTTTTAAACGAACAATGTGTTCACCTTGATTTCTAATTGTTATATAAAGTCACTACTGTCCCGTTAACTTAAAAGCAAATTGTTGTAAGTCGAATAAATATAAAAGGTTGTGAGAAAAAATGAGGGTGCTCGCTTAAGATAGTGTACATCCATGCCTCATCACATAGTCCCAGAACTGTTGCCATCGGCCTTTGGTCAATTTTAATGTT
>JAFGGE010000041.1 GCA_016930745.1 Sedimentisphaerales bacterium | reverse complement strand
CCTCCGGGACCATCGGCCTGTACACCTGGGGCAACGCGCCCGTGGCCTACTTCGACGATGTGGTTGTCATGGGGCAATAACGGACAGTGAATTCCATAAGACAAAGGGCAATCCGGAAGGATTGCCCTTTTTTTATGCGCATAAATGGATATATGCTATTGGGAAAAAATATCCGTTTCAGGCTGTTTCTCTTTGTCGACGCCGCCTGATGGTTTCCGATTCTGTTGCCTGTATCGCTCCTGGATCTGCCGGTATACTTGTTCGGCGGAAGGGAGCTGGCTGGTTATATTGATCCAGACGCCTTCGGGACGGCTTCGGAACAAGTGGAAGCCGACCAGGGCAAGTTCTTCAGCGGCGTGTCGAGACGGATGCATTTCCTTGTCATCATGTACGATACTTTGGATGTTTTGCAGTACGGATTCCAGATCATCCAAAAAAAAGTCCGCCGATTCCTCGATGCGATCCGAACGAACGACAAAGGCGGCCCAGCCTTGTTTCAGGTTGCGTTTTCCCTCGATCTTTCTCCGTGCCGAACGGTCAATATGCAACAGAGTCAATTTCGATAGATCATCGGTCCATGTGTAGGCGGGGCGGCCCAGGATCCGGAGCCGCTCCAGGCGATCTTTAAAGCTCCGGGCTTTTTCAAAATCCATTTGTCGGGCGTACTGCTGCATCTGTTGATTCATCTGGCCAATGATTTCGGTCCGATGGTTGGTGATCGCACCAATAGCCATGGTAATCCGGGAAAGGTAGTCCTCCCGGCTGATTCGTCCGACACAGGGGGCAGGGCACGTGTTCATCTGAAGATAAGGGCAGCTTTTCGCCTGTTCCGGGGAAGCGATCAAATCAGGACGTTTGCAGATTTCAAATACATCGAGAAGCGTCTGAATCAGCTCATCGGCGGATTTCCGACCGGGAAAGAGGCCCAAAATCAGTTCCGATCCGTCGGCGAAGGGTTTTGATGATACGGTAAAAACAGGCCATAAGGCGGATGGATCGATTCGAATATACTGTTGGCGGGGAAGAATTACTTGTTCGAGATATCGATCCGGCCATATCCGGCGGGCGATTCGAAGATGCGTTAGACTACTGCGAAAGCTGTTGTGGCAGGAAAGGAAGAAAATATGCCGTGTAATATTGGATAGATCCGCTTTTTTTCGAGGTATCTCCGGGTCTGTCTGGCATAGTCTTGCCAGGGCAGTCCGACGCATATTGGCGGCCATAAGAAGCTGAACCGGCTGACGGTTTTCATCCGCCAGGAGTACAATCCCTTTGCATGTCGGCAGGACGCTGCACTGACTGGCGAGGTCTTCTTGAAGGGGATCGATGGGCAACTCCTGCTCGAAAAGCCCTTCGAACATGCGATTAAACCCTCATGCCGGAAACCATCGTATCGAAAACCATTTTCTCGCCGACGACCCCCTGCACGGCAGCACTGAATTGCCTGCTTCGTATTTTACAGATGTGGCAAAGGAGCAACAGTCGATCCCCCGGAACGACGGTTTCACGAAAACGGGTCTGTTCAATCCCGGAAAATCCAATAAAACCTTCCAGGCCGTAAATCCGCTTCATAAAGAAACTGGCAAGCTGGGCAGCCGCTTCGACCATGATCACGCCGGGCATGATCGGCCGACCGGGGATATGGCCGCGAATCCAGAACTCCCTGTCGGTGACGTCTTTGTACCCCAGAGACAGCAATTGTTCCCGATCGGCCCAGATAATCCCATCCAGTTGAGACATCTCGTACGATTGCGGATTCACTTGAGCAATTGCTGAGCGATCATACTCGGTATGAGTAAGATCGAGTGTATTAATATCAAATAAAAGCACCGGGGGCATATAACACCTTGGGAATTTAAAGGATAAAAAAATCCACAAATACACACACCGCCGACAACATTCCCTTTACCGGGGTCTGCATGTTGCCGGCGGCGCTGTGGTTTTACCGTATCACAAAAACCGGGTTTATGGCTCAGTTGTCCGAATCTCGAGAACCCGATTGCGGACCGCCTGTGCGGCCTGCTTGATCATCTGCATCTGTTTTCGGACACGCGTCCCGGCCGCCTTGTTCCCCCCGTCGGCCTTGTTAATATCCGATTCGATTTCCGCTACCAGCTTTTTGAGATCTTCGTATTCCTGCATCCAAACAGTCCTCCAAAAAAGACGGTTAACATCCATTGTTTCCAGTTTGCAGAGTGTACCACTCTGTCAATTCGATGTCAATCCTTGATAGGGTTTTTTAGCTCAAAAACCGCATTTTTTTGAATTTTCTCTTTATCAGGGGGGATTATCCATGCAATCGACGGGTTAATTCCGCAATCCGCTGGCCCCGTCGGGTGCATTGACTAAGGACTTTCTCGTTGGGTTTTCCGACCGAAACGGGCCCAAAATGATCCCCTTGCGGGTCGCCCTGTATGATCATGCCGTGGACCAGAAGCGTCGTTATTACGTTCATAATGGCGATTTCGTTGCCCCCGCCGATGTTGGCCGAGCTGCTGAAGGCTGCTCCCACTTTACCGTCGAGCTTGCCATGCTTGCTGACCGATTCGTCAAAAAGCTGGGCGATGGCCGCCGCCATCCGACCATAATAGGTTGGCGTTCCCACGACGACGGCGTCGGCTTCCAGTAAATCATTAATTTTTACCTCTTCCACGCTTTTACATTTGGTCGGCACATCGGCCTGATTCATCGCCTCGGCGATGGTTTTGGCCATCTGCTGGGTGTTTCCGCTTCGTGAATAGTAAATCACTAGTCCTGTCGCCATGGGTTCCTCGCTCGATTTTTTCCGTTACTCCGGCAAGACACCGGTGGATGAGAAACGCGTACACGGAATTTTTATTCCAACGGGTGTGTATTCTTACTGAAATCATCGGGCGGTTCAACCGCAAAAATCCCGTTTGGCAGCTTTTTATTCAGCCGGGGTTCCAGAAAGCTGATGTCGTAAATATCCCCCTCAGTGGAAGTGGTCTGTATCCGTTTGGGCAAAAACAAGGCTCGATCGATCCAGAATTCAATGGTCTTGTAGTCATCTTTATACCGGGAGTCCTCTTTCACCTTGAGCCGTAAATGGACGGGCTTGTCGGGACCGGATTGATGATCGTCCAGGAGGGCGATTTCGAACTGTTTGGCCAGTTCTTCGGAACGGGTAAAGCCGATAATCGGGAAGTTATGGCCGATCAGTTCAAAAACATCGACCGGTTTGTCCGGCGTGGCTTTTTGGTAATAGTCCGTTTTTTTCAGTTGGTAATCAAGGCGAATAAGCCAGAAACCGTCAAAAAAGAACTGTTCAATATGCGGTTTTTCTGTTTCTTCATCCTGTTTACGGGTCAGAAAATTAATCCGTAATTTGGACCGTTTGAGATTGTTGGGATCTTTGGCGTAAAACAATTCCCCTTTGCTGAGGGTGCGGCTGTCCAGCAACTCCGGTTCCTGGATGAACAGGTAACTGAGTTTACATTGATAAGTCTTGATTTTTTCATTCTGGGCTCGCAACAGAGCGATGACGCCCTCGGCCGTATCCGGCACGGGGACCGGAACAACCGCTTTTTCTAGTTCCGGACCGATAGAAGGCGTCAAAGAGTCGCATGAAGAGGAATGGATATCCTCGGCGGAAAGCATCGGTCCGATCAAAACCAGAACCATTAATTCGCACAGCAATTTACTCATTGAAGACTCACTTTCCCTGATTGATCTTATCCACAATCTGTACGACTTCGTCCAGACGACGAATCGTATAGACGGCATGTTCACGAAAATGTTCATTCCTGCCGTCATGCAATAATAAGACGCTTGAGGCCCCGGCGGTATTGGCGCAAAGGAGGTCAAACAGGAAATCCCCGACGACCAGGGCCTGTCTGGGCTGGATGCGGAAGATTTGGCATAAATGGAGAACCCCGAAGGGATCGGGCTTTACCGGCCCTGCCTGACGATCCACCACGGCGTCAAAACACAGGCCGTGGCGGGAGGAAACGGCAACGGCATTTTCTTTTGTATTCCGGGTCAGGATACCGATTCGAATTCCCCGTTGCGACAGAGCATGGAGCGTTTCTCGAGCGGTGGGATTCAGGGTGGACTGTTCGACGGCCAGGTCCTCGTGTTTTTTTAGAATTTCTTCCGTTCGCCGCCGTTGTTGCGGGGTCATGGTCACCATGGCTTCCAGAATCGGTCCGGCATCCGGAGCCATGCCGATCTCTTCCCGGATCGCATCAAAATCAAAGAACGGTTCGGTAATCGTGCCGTCCAGATCAAAGATCACGGCCCGGATCGTGCTCATGTCCATGCTCGCCTTTCTGGAGCAATTCGATTAAATACCGACCGGCCTGAGAAAAGGCCCGATTTTTACGAACGATGATGCCCGTCGGACGGTAGAATCGTTCATTGGAGAATGATATGCTCTTGAGTGTCTGATTGGCCAGTTCGTTTCGAATGGTGGTCTCCGGCAGAATACTGACCCCGGAATTGATCTCCACAGCCCTTTTAATCGTCTCGATGTTGTCGAATTCGAGGACGATTCGCGGATTGACGCTGTATTGGGACAGGATACCGTCGATCCAGTTACGGGAAGGGACATCCTTTTCAAAGGCGATGAATTCCATTCCCTGAAGCTTATGAATATCCACGGAACCGGCGCCGGCCAGCAAATGGGCCGGACTGCACACCAGGACCAGCGGTTCATCGACAAACGGATAGACGTCGATATGCCGTATTTTCTTGGGCACCGCAACGACGCCGATATCGATGTCTCCTTTGAGAATCCGATCGTAAATTGCTTCGGCATCCCCATATTCAATGCGGAGGTGTACGGTTGGGTATTTTGCCATGAAACGCGTTACATAAGGTTGCAGCGTGTGCATTCCGATACTAAAGATCGCCGCGATCCGTATCCGACTGCCCGGACGGGAAAGGGTCGCCAACTCATGCGTCAGCCGATCATAACGATCCTGGATGTCGCGGGCGGCCAGGTAAAAAATTTCCCCCGTCTGGGTTAATTCCGGAGGTCGTTTTTTCCGGTTGAGAAGCTGGCATTTATGAGCGATTTCGAGTTGCGCCAGTTGCTGGGATACGGCCGACTGGCTGATTCCGTGCTTTTCGGCAGTCCGGGAAAAACTTCGTAATTCCACCAGGTCGCAGAAAATTTTGAATGTTTCGATGTTCATAAATAAGAAAATCTTATTTTAATTATCATAGAAGATTATTTGTTATCCTTCCGCATGGCGGTAGTATAACAAGAATTAACGTTGTGTAAAGAATACCTTCTTGAAGAAGTGGTTTGCCTCAAAAAAACATCAATAAAGTACTGGACCTGGAAGAAACAGAACGAACGGGCCAGGAAGGGTGTCTGGATCGGTAAGCAAGATTAATATCAGGAGAAAAGAAGATGGCGAGTCAATATGTAGACATGGTCATGGGACAGGTCGTCGCCCGTAATCCGGGGGAAACCGAATTCCATCAGGCGGTCCGGGAAGTAGCTGAATCGGTCCAGGTCGTAATCGACAAGAACCCGGAATTTGCGACCATGAAGGTGTTGGAACGAATCGTCGAGCCGGAACGGCAGATCATGTTCCGCATCCCCTGGGTGGACGACCATGGTCAGGTGCAGATCAATCGCGGTTTCCGCGTGGAATTCAACAGCGCCATCGGGCCCTACAAAGGGGGTCTTCGATTTCATCCTTCCGTGTACCTGGGCATTATTAAGTTCCTGGGTTTTGAGCAAATCTTTAAAAACGCATTGACCACCACTCCCATCGGCGGCGGCAAAGGCGGCAGCGATTTCGATCCGAAGGGCAAGAGCAATAACGAAGTCATGCGGTTCTGTCAGAGTTTCATGAACGAACTGTTCCGGCATATCGGGGAGGATACCGATGTTCCCGCCGGAGATATCGGCGTCGGCGGCAGAGAGATCGGTTATATGTTCGGTCAATACAAGAAGCTGACCAATACTTTTACCGGCGTGCTTACGGGCAAGGGACTCGAGTGGGGCGGTTCCCTGGTCCGCACTGAAGCGACGGGGTATGGCCTGGTCTATTTCGTGACACGTATGCTGCAGGATAAAGGCGCTACCTGGAAGGGCAAAAAGGTGGTCGTGTCCGGTTCCGGGAACGTCGCCATTTATGCGACGCAGAAAGTCCATGAACTCGGCGCCAAGGTGATTGCCATGTCCGACAGCAACGGTTATATCGTGGATGAGGCGGGAATCAATCTGAACACCGTCAAAAGGATTAAGGAAGTGGAGCGCGGCCGAATTCGGGAATACGTCGACGAGCACCGTACCGCACAATATGTCGAGGGCTGGCAGGGCATCTGGACGGTTCCCTGCGATATCGCTCTTCCGTCAGCCACGCAAAATGAGATCGACGAAACAGCCGCCAAATCCCTGGTGAAGAACAAGTGTATGGTTGTCGCCGAGGGGGCCAATATGCCTTCGACGCCGGAGGCCATCGAAGTCCTCCAGCAGAACCATGTGGCGTTCGGACCGGCCAAAGCGGCCAATGCCGGCGGCGTGGCCACCAGCGCCCTGGAAATGTGCCAGAACTCCATGCGGCTAAGCTGGACGTTCGAAGAAGTAGACAAGCGGCTGAACATGATCATGAACGCCATTTACGATCAGTGCACTGCCGCAGCCGAGGCCTATGGCGTCAAGGGCGACCTGGTGGCCGGGGCCAATATCGCCGGATTCCTGAAGGTCGCCAAAGCCATGATGGCGCAGGGGATTGTCTAGCCTAACCGGAGAACGACATCCATCGATTTTGTATTTTAGCTCTGGAAGAAGATCCAAGGATCCCCTTGCGGAACGGCGAGGGGATTCTTTTGTTATGACCAGGGGATGCTATACTGTCGGAAACAGACTATCGCCGACAGCGGCGAGACGAATGCATGCGCGATAGACGGCCGAATTTGAACGGCCCAGTAAAGCAGGGGCGAGACTATGGAACGATTTCCCAGTACGGGTCTGGATCATCTCGATGAGATGCTTCGGCATCTGCAATACGGCGACAATGTGGTTTGGCAGGTGGATAATATCTCGCATTATAAGGAATTTGTCGCGCCGTATGTGAGCCGCGCCATTCAGGAAAAGCGGAAACTGGTGTATATTCGTTTTGCCCAGCATGATCCCCTTGTCAAGCCTCAGGAGGGCGTTTCGATTGTCGAGCTGGATGCCGATGTCGGATTCGAAACCTTTTCGACGAACGTGCACAGCATCATCTCCGAGCAAGGCCTGGGCGCGTATTATGTATTTGATTGTCTCTCCGATCTGCTTTCCGCCTGGGCTACGGATCTGATGGTGGGAAATTTCTTCTGTGTGACCTGTCCCTATCTGTATGAACTGGACACGATCGCTTTTTTCGGGATTTTGCGGGATTATCATTCGTACCATACCATCGCGCGTATTCGGGAGACCACCCAGCTTTTATTGGATCTTTACAGGCTGGAGGGCGCTTATTATGTGCATCCTCTAAAGGTGGAAAACCGCTATTCCCCCACCATGTTCCTTCCGCATCGGGATGAAAAAAACCGGTTTGTTCCGATTATGAACAGCGTCGATGCGGCGCGTCTGTTTTCCTATATTTCGGACAAGGGCAGACGCCAGGTACGGCGTAAGCTCGATTATTGGGATCGTCTCTTCATGAATGCCGAAGAGCTGTCTTCCCGGGCCCGGTCTCATGAAGAACAGGAGCCGGCGATCGAACAGATCTGCCGGATCATGATCGGGCGCGACAAACGAATGCTGGATCTGGTAAAACGGCATTTTTCCCTGCAGGATCTGCTGGATATTCGAGCCCGTCTGATCGGCACAGGGTATATCGGCGGCAAGGCGGTCGGGATGCTGCTCGCGAGAAAGATACTTCTGGAGGACAGCTCCTTTGACTGGATGAGCCGGCTGGAAAAACACGATTCGTTTTATATCGGCTCCGATATTTTCCACACCTATGTCGTGCAAAACGGCCTTTGGAAGATGCGGATGGAGCAGAAGACCAAAGAGGGTTATTTCGCCAGGGCGCCGAATCTGGCCGAGGGGCTTCTGAAAGGACGGTTTCCCAGCGATATCCGGGAACAGTTTGAAGAGATGGTGGAATACTTTGGACAGTCGCCGATTATCGTGCGCTCCAGCAGCCTGTTAGAGGACAGCTATGGAAATGCGTTTGCAGGCAAATACGAGAGCATTTTTCTGGTCAATCAGGGTTCGCTGGAAGAGCGTTACAAGGCGTTTGAGAATGCCGTGCGCACGATTTACGCCAGCGCCATGAACGAGGACGCCCTGAGCTATCGCTTGCAGAGGGGCCTGGATCGGCTGGATGAGCAGATGGCCTTGTTGGTGCAGCGGGTTTCCGGGCGGTATCATCAAAACTACTTTTATCCCGACATCGCCGGCGTGGGCGTGTCTTACAATACCTTTGTGTGGAACCAGAAGATCGATCCGGAGGCCGGCATGCTGCGCCTCGTGCTGGGTTTGGGAACCCGCGCTGTGGATCGTGTGGAACATGATTATCCTCGCCTGGTCGCCTTAGGGGCTCCGCTGAGCCGTCCGTTTTCGGGTCCGGACAATCTGCGAAAATTTTCGCAGCATTATATGGATGTTCTGAACATAGAATCCAATGAACAGGAAGCCATTTCAGTAAAACGCGTCATAGGGAAAGAGGATGGGATATATACGGAGTTGTTTGCCTCCAGGGACGATGAAGCGGATACACGGATGAAGCAGTTGGGGATCGCTGGCGAACCGCTCTGGGTTCTGACATTTGACGCCCTGTTGGAAAAGACGGACCTGGTTCCCACGATACGCCGTTTGTTGAGCACGCTGCAGCGGAATTACGAATATCCCGTGGATGTGGAATTAACGATCAATTTTCCGCGGGACGGCGCGCCTCAGATTAATCTGCTTCAGTGCCGTCCTCTGCAAACACGGGGTCTGGGCAGCCAGGTGCGCATCCCCGCCGTTCCGTCGGAAAACGTGGTTTTCAAGACACAGGGCGGATTCATGGGAGGCAACATTTCCGAGACCATTCAACAGGTGATTTATGTGGATCCGGTCGGCTACGTCGGTTTGCCGATACAGGATAAACATGCGATAGCCCGCCTGATCGGCAGGCTGAATCGGATGATCGGGGAGGATCGGCAGCCGGCGACTCTGCTGATGGGACCGGGCCGATGGGGGACCACAACGCCGTCGCTGGGCATTCCCGTTCGTTTTTCGGAAATCAACCGTGTTTCGGCGCTGTGCGAGATGTCGTATCCCGAGGGCAATTTGATGCCTGAATTGTCGTATGGAAGCCACTTTTTCCAGGACCTTGTGGAAACCGAGATCTTCTATGTCGCCTTGTTTCTTGACAAAGAGGGCACTGTGGTAAAGATGGATCGGCTCAGGCAGATGCGCAACAACCTGGAAACACTGGCGCCGGAAGCGCAGAAATATGTGCCGATTGTTAAAGTCATTTCGACGGCGAATCCGCCTCTTCAAATCGTTGCGGATGTCCTCCAGCAGCAGATGATCTGCTTCTTCGGTTCTTCGGAATAGGGCCCTTGTCGTTTACAGGCGGGTGTTGTCGGTTTTCGAGAAAATGTAAGACTTACTCTGTTTTCAGGATTGCCAATGTTTGCTCAGAGATATACACTGGGCCGACCATGGATACGGCGAAAGATATCGAAAAAGTAGTTCGGCAGCATGCCGAGATGGAGCGTTTCTTTACAGGCGACTTTACGATACGAGGCGCTAAATCGATCGATTTGGCCGCCCTTGAACCGAGCAGAGTCGATGTCACATCCGATTCGGCGGCGGAATTGGCCAATGTTGTTCGGGAAGTGAGCGTTTGCACATTGTGCGAGGAACTGGCCCGGACACGGCACCATACCGTGCCGGGCGAGGGCAGTCCGCAGGCCCGACTGGTCTTTGTGGGCGAAGCGCCGGGCGCCGATGAAGATGCGCAAGGCCGTCCTTTTGTTGGAAGGGCGGGCCAGCTTCTGACCAAGATCATCCTGGCGATGGGCCTGAAACGCGAGGATGTCTTTATCTGCAATACGCTCAAATGCCGCCCGCCCGGCAATCGCGATCCAAAGCCGAAGGAAAAGCAGAATTGCGGACCGTTTTTACAGAGGCAGCTTGAGGCGATTCGTCCGGAGATTATCGTCGCCCTGGGCTCTCATGCCGCCAAATCCCTGCTGGAGGTGGAACTGTCCATTGGCCAACTTCGTGGACGGTTTCATGAATATTATCTTTCGCCGGATCTGCCGCCGGTCAAACTGATGCCCACCTATCATCCGGCCTATCTGCTGCGAAACTACTCTCAGGACAACCGCCGTCGTGTCTGGGAAGACATGCAGAAGGTCATGAGCGAACTGGGGATAGCGCCCCCCGGAACCAGGGATTCCTGATCGGTTTTCTTGTGGCAGCAAGAATGAATGCTGGAAATACTCATTTGACACATTCCAGGGCATGAGAGTATCTGTTCTTATAAAGACAAATCCCATCCACACTACTAACTCTTAAAAAGACACACTGGCAATATCAAGACCGTTTCCGTATAGTATCTCCGACCTAGATTGACACGAGAACAGGAGCTAAAGTGGCAAAAACATTGGATCAAATGCAGCGGGATCTGAGTGGTCTGGTTTCGGGCGGGGCCCAGGATGTATTGACGGATGTCTTCAGCCGTGTGGGATTCAGCACGGATGCCAGCATGTATCAACTCACGCCCATGTGCGTGGTGCGGCCACGAACGGCCCAGGATGCCGCGGCGGTGGTTCGTTATGCCGCCGAAAATGGGATTTCGGTTGCCGGACGGGGGGCCGGCAGCGGCCTGGCAGGGGAATCGCTTACGACAGGAATCGTGCTGGATATGATGCGGCATATGAACCGGATCATCGGGGCCAATGAGGATGGCTCCCGGGTGACGGTCCAGCCGGGTGTGGTTCTCGATGACCTGAATGCTTCCCTGGCCCGATACGGCAAAAAGATCGGTCCCGATCCTTCCAGCGGGAACCGGGCTGTGATGGGGGGGATCGTCGCCAATAACGCCACCGGGGCTCATTCGTTGCAGTATGGGTATATCGCCAACTGGGTTGAATCGCTGGAAGTTGTCCTGGCCGATGGGAACATCGTTCGCCTGGAGAATAACATGGACCCGGCGGGGACGGATGATGAAAAGGGGGGGACGGTACAAAGACTGGCCCGGCATGTACAGCAGACGCTCGAGGACAAGCACGATATGATCCTGGCCGCCCAGCCGAATACCAAACGGAATCGCTGCGGATATAACATTGTCGATGTTGTCCATGATGGGCGAGTGGATTTGGCGCGATTGATGGCCGGTTCGGAGGGCACGCTAGGGGTGTTTACGGAAATCACCCTGCGGACGGTGGATGTGCCTGTCTATAAAGCGCTGGTACAGCTTGAATTTGAGTCCTTTGAGAAAATGGCCAGGGCTGTTCCGATCATTGTCGATTCCGGTGCGGCCACATGTGAGTTGATGGATCGTCGACTCATGGACCTGGCGGTACAGGCCTTGCCTCAATATCAGGATCTGTTTCCCAAGCGTTGTACGGCCGTATTGCTGATCGAACATGTGGGGGACAAGGAAGAACAGGTTCGCGAAAAAATCCAGCAGACGATTCAAGAGGTCGGCCCCCTCTCCTACGGCGCCGTGCCGATCTACGATGAAGAGGCTCAGCAACGGAACTGGAAAAGCCGCAAGGATGCCGTGCCGCTATTGAGCCGGGAAAAGGGGCCTAAACATGCCGTGGCCTTTATGGAGGATGTTTCGGTCGAGAACCATCGTCTGGCCGAGTATGTAGTGCGTCTGGAAGAGCTTGGCAAGCGGTATGATATTCCGCTGGCGTTTTATGGCCATGCCGGCGATGGAGAATTGCACATTCGACCCTACCTGGACCTGAGCGATCCGGAGGATGTGACCCGGATGCGGCAGATGGCCCTGGAGGTTTTTGAGATTGCCTGGTCGCTGGGGGGGACGATCAGCGGGGAACATGCCGACGGGCTGGCGCGAACGGCCTTTATCCGGAGGCAGTATGGCGATGCCTATTATGAGGTCCTACGGCAGATCAAAACGGTGTTCGACCCGAAGGGAGTAATGAATCCCGGCAAGATCATCAGCGACGATCCGGATGTGATGGTCAAGAATCTCAGGGCCGAACATGCTCTGTTGCCCGACCGGCTCAAGACGCACCTGTTGTTTTCCCCGGAGGAGTTTCGCTTTGAGATCGATCAATGCAACGGATGCGGGGTTTGTCTGAGCTGCCGATCGGGGAGCCGGATGTGTCCGACATTTCGAGCTTTACAGGAAGAATTGGCCTCCTCACGCGGCAAGGCGAATCTGCTGCGGGCCTGGATCACCGGCCAAATCAGCGAAGAGGATCTGGAATCGACCCGGTTCTGGGAGGTCATCGGCCATTGCGTTAACTGTAAGATGTGTTCGGTGGAATGCCCCTCCGGTGTGGACGTCAGCAAGCTGGTCATCGAAGCACGGGCCCAGCGGGCGGCGCGCAAAGGGAATACGCGGACCGAGATGATCCTGGCTCATATCCGTTATATGAGCATGCTGAGCAGCCTGTTTTCTCCGATTAGTAATGCTTTTCTTTCTTTGTCTCCATTTAAATGGGTGATTGAGAAAATGCTGGGCCTGGATCGGTTCCGTTCGATGCCGAAATTTCTCCGAGGCTCCTTTATAAAAAAGGGCAGGCGATATCTGACGCAGCAACCCCCGATAAATAGTAAGCCGGTGGATCGTGTGCTCTATTTTGTCGACAGCTACGCCAACTGGAACGATCACGAACTGGGCTTTGCCGTACTAAAGGTTTTGGGGCATAATGGAATCGATGTGGTACTCCCCGATCAGCGTCCGGCGCCTTTGCCGGCCATGGTGTATGGGGATTTGAAAACGGCCCGCGCGGATCTGGCTTACAGCATCAAACATTTGGCTCCGTTTGTCCGGCAAGGATATACCATCGTTTGCAGCGAGCCCAGCGCCGCATTGTGTCTGAAAGAGGAGTTGCGACTACTGATCGATTCCGAGGATGCCCGTCTGGTCAGCTCGCACACGGTCGAGTTGATGGATTACCTGGAGGGCCTGAGACAGGAAGACAGGTTGAAGCCTGTAGCCAATCGGCAGGAGAGTGAGTCCGTTTATGCCTACCATGCTCCCTGTCATGTCTGTGCCTTGCGGATTCGAGGACGGAGCCTGACCCTGCTCAAAGAGCTGGCGGGAACGGCGATCGTGGATATCCATAGCGGCTGCTGCGGCCTGGCGGGGACCTGCGGGATGCAGAAAAAGAACCGGGATATGTCGGCTGCCATCGGAAAAGACATGGCCGACAAACTCAAGGCTATGGATACACCCTTTGCCCTGACCGAATGCGCTACCTGCCGGATGCAGATAGAACATCTGACCGATAAAACCGTGTTCCATCCCATCAAGCTGCTCGCCAGGGCCTATGGATTATGAAGGATCATGGGTTGACGATTGATTTTTTCGATAAAATCGCGACACTGCCGTTATGGTCATCAATGAAATATTCTATTCACTGCAGGGAGAGGGCCGGTTAGCCGGGACCCCCAGCATATTTGTCCGCCTGGCCGGTTGTCCGCTTCGATGCCGGTGGTGCGATACCCAATATGCCTGGTCCCCGACGGCGGGTATCGCCTATACGCCCGAGCAGCTTCGGCATGAGACGGCTCAATATCCCACGCGGTATATCGTCTTCACCGGAGGGGAACCGACGGCGGCCGAAGGTCTGGCCTCTTTTCTGCGGGCCTTCGTGCTCAAGCGGATGCATATTACGATCGAAACAGCGGGGCTTGTTTTTATACCCGATTTGCCGTGCGATCTGATGAGTATCAGTCCCAAGTTGAGCAACTCTACTCCCATCGATCCCAGAAACGCCAAAATCCATGACGCACAGAGATTGAACCATGAAGCCATTAGTCGGTTGATGGAGGCGTATGAATATCAGCTCAAGTTTGTCGTAGATGCGACCGCCGATCTGGACGAGATCGCTCAGTGTCTGGAGCAATTAAAACGGGTCGATCCGGAGAAAGTCCTGCTGATGCCGCAGGCCAGGACGAAAGAGGAACTGATTGCCAAATCGCAAGTGTTGGCCCAGGTGTGTAAACAGACCGGTTTTGCCATGTCGCCGCGCTGGCAGGTCCTGCTCTGGGATGGACAACGGGGTACTTGATGTTTGTTATGGAGACGATGACGATGCGAAGGGTATATGGTTTATTTTTTTTCATGCTGATTTTACTTACGGCAAATGGTTGCAGCTCAGAGGGTACGCTGCATCCCCAGTCGATCGGATTATACCAGGCGTATGGGCATACGACCTCCATCAGTAACGGCAAATTAACGATGTATTGGGATCAGCGGGAGCGTGCCTTTGCTGTAGCGTCGGGTCGAAGACTGTTTTTGCAGGATGGGCGATTGCCCGGCGCAGGCGACAAGGTGGATATAGTGCAATTGGCCGACCGGCATGGAGATGGGCAGGGACTTCAGATCGTCAGTAACAATGGGGATATTACCGTATTGGCGTTGTATAAAGAGACTCCTTTTGTAATCATCCAGCGAACTCTGGCGGCTCGTGGAGAAACCGCTCGGTCGGTTGGCTCCATTTCGACGGTTCAGGCAACACCCACGATTGGCTTGCCTGCTTCCCAGATCGAGGTGCTGGGTTGCGATGGGTTGACGGATGCCGCACAAGCGAGAGTCGGCCACTGTTTTCTGGCAATGGCCGATCCCAAAACACGCAGCGGGATTGTCGCCGGCTGGACCACCCATGACAGCGGCAGCGGTATTGTGAGTTTGCAGCCGCAGGATCAGCAGGTGCGTTTGTCGGCACGAAGCGAATACGGCCGGTTGCAGATTGAACCGCAGGAAATGGTCATGGGAGAAACATTGGCCATAGGTTTCTTCGACGATGTGCTGGATGGATTGGAACAGTACGCCGATCTGATCGCCAAAGCCAACGGCGTTACCCTCAAACCGGCGCCCGGCGGCTATTGCACCTGGTATTCCAACCCCCATGGCGGCGCCTCGGATGAAAAAGCAATGGCCGAACTGGCTGTTTTTTGCGAGAAGGAACTGACCCGGTTCGGCTTCGAGGTCATGCAAATCGATGATAAATGGCAAATCAGCAGCCGGGATTTTACGACATATAAGCCGGATGGGCCGTATCCATCGGGCATGAAGCACACCGCTGAAGTGATTCGTAAGGCAGGCATGACGGCGGGGATCTGGTATATTCCCTTCGGCTGGGATCATACACGCGGCCTCTTTGCCGATCATCCCGACTGGTTCGTCAAACGGCGCGATACGGGCCAGCCTTATGAGGTTCATTGGGCAGGGACTTGCCTGGACATGACTCACCCGGAGGCGAGGCGATTTCTGGAAGACGTTATCGCTCGCATGAGCAAAGAGTGGGATTACAAGTACATGAAAATCGACGGTCTCTGGACGGGACTGGCGGCCAAGATCACCTATCCGCGGCCGGAGTATCAGCCCGACGGCCTGGGTGACGCCGTGTTTCATGATCCATCGGCGACCAATCTGGAGGCCTATCGTTCCGGATTGCGTCTGGTTCGCCAATCCGCCGGAAAGGATGTCTTTATCCTGGGATGTAATATCGCCCAGAATATGCGCACCCTGGGCGCCTCTTTTGGTCTGGTTGACGGCATGCGTGTCGGTCGGGATATCGGCGCCCGATGGGATCATATTCTGCCCTGTGTGGATATGGGTTCCCGTCTTTATTTCCTGCACAGCCGCGTCTGGCATAACGATCCGGACTGCCTGATGCTTCGGGAGCCGCTGACTCTGGACCAGGCCCGCGCGTGGGGCTCCTGGATCGCCTTAACGGGTCAGTTAAACCTGGTCAGCGAATGGCTGCCCGGATTGCCCCCGGAGCGACTGGAGATCGTCAAACGCACGATGCCAAACCATGGCCTTTGTGCCCGTCCGATCGACCTTTTTTCGTCGGACCGTCCGCAGGTCTGGCAGCTTACGGATACAAGTGGTAATACGCGCCGGGATGTGATCGGTTTGTTTAATTGGGACGATCAAAACAGCCGGACTGTTTCCGTCGCGGTAGCCGAACTGGATCTGCCGGAAAGCCCGCGGGGAAAATATGTCGGATTTGATTATTGGTCCAATCTATTTATCCCTTTATTTACAGATACCCTGGAAATGGAAATTCCTGCCGGATCTTGTCGAATTATTGCTGTTCGACCTGTGCTGGATCATCCTTTTTTACTCAGCACCCGCCGTCATATCACACAGGGGATCGTCGATGTCATCGAGGAAACCTGGAATCCGGAAACCGACTGTTTACATGGAATAAGCAGGGTGATAGGCAATGACCCATATGAGTTGAGAGTTATTGTTCCGGAAGGCCGGCAAGTGAAGGAGTTTATAACTGATCCTAAAACAGCACGCCAGACCTCGATGAAACAGGAGGAATCCGGAGTGCGTATTTTCTTTCAAACGTCCCGGAACCAGCAAATAGAATGGAATATTCTGTTTCAACAAAACCGGGATGAACCATAAGACCGGATTTTCCAGGTAGCCGGTGGCAGAGAAACCGTATTATGATAGTATAAAGCGCAGGTAGACCTCGCAGGCCATTTTGATCTGTTACTTATGGATTCGTCTAATTATTGTCCTTCGAAGGAAAGGATACCGACATGACTACAGGGGAATTGGCAGGATGGATCGGCGGGATAGCGGGGGTCGTTATCGGTTTTGCCGGCGGCATCATCGGGACGTACTTTGGCATCCGGAATACAAATGGCCCCCGCGAGCGATCGTTCATGGTCAAGGCTGCCGTTGTGTGCTGGGTGGCGATCCTCGGATTTCTTGCTTTGCTTTTGGCTTTACCGAATCCGTACCGGTGGTTCACATGGATTCCGTACAGTATCCTGCTGCCGCTGGGCATCCTCTACGGCAACCGACGACAACAGGCGATCCGACAACAGGAATCGCAGAACCAGCAGGGGGAAGGCATGCGGTAAACCGTGCCTGTCGCCAGTATTGTTAGCGGGCTTTATTGCCGTTTATTTGTGAAATTTCAAATCTGTTTTTTGTGAGAACGTATGAGAAATATGGCTTTTAATCGCAGGAATTTTTTGAAAATGCTCGGCGGCGGCGCAGCGGCCGTCGTGATGTCTTCCTTCCCGCCCGATGTTTGCGCTTCATCGAAAAAACGAAAACCCAATGTGATCCTTATTCTGGTGGACGACATGGGCTGGACCGATGCGGCCTGCTATGGAAGCCAGTGCTATCATACGCCACAAATGGACAGACTTTGCCGAGAAGGCATGAAATTCACCGATGCCTATGCCGCCTGTGCGGTTTGTTCGCCGACTCGAGCGGCGGTGATGACTGGTCGATACCCCGCCCGCCTGGGGATCACCGATTGGATCGTTTCGCGATTTCAGGGAGGAACCATACCCGCAGACAAGAAGAATCCCGAAGGTTACGATTTCGCGGGGCGGCCCGATATGCCCTTGCTGACGCCTCGGAATGCTCTGTGGATGGAACGGGAGGAAATTACGATCGCCGAGGCCCTTAAACCAGCCGGTTATGTATCCTGTCATGTCGGAAAGTGGCATCTTGGGGCCGATGACTGGTATCCGGATAAGCAGGGTTTTGATTTCAATATCGGCGGGTGTGATTTCGGCCAGCCGCCCACCTATTACGATCCCTATCATCGCCGCAGCCAGGGTGATATTCCCACATTACCCGCGCGAAAAGAGGGAGAGTATCTGACGGATCGAGAGGCCGATGAGGCGGTCGATTTTGTCCGCCGTCATGCCGATCGTCCCTTCTTCTTGTATCTGGCTCATTATGCCGTGCATACCCCGCTGCAGGCTCGCGAGGATCTGTTTGAGAAATATAAAACCAGAAAGACAACGAATCAGAAGAATCCAATCTACGCGGCCATGATCGAAAGCGTGGATATGGCCCTTGGCAAAGTGCTGGATGTCCTTGACGAGTTGCAGCTAGCCAAAGATACGGTGGTCATTTTTACCTCCGATAACGGGGGGCTGGCGGGGCAGGGGCCCTGGGCCGCTACCAGTAATCTGCCCTTGCGGGAGGGCAAAGGGTATCCCTATGAAGGGGGGATTCGCGTGCCCCTGATGGTTCGCTGGTCTGGAACGATTCAGGCCGGTTCCGTTTGCCCTGTGCCGGTGACAAGCGTGGATTTGTTTCCGACGATCTGCCAGACCGCCGGAGTCGGTTTGCCGAATGACCGGCCGATCGACGGAGAGAGCCTTTTGCCATTGTTCAGGCAAGCCGGGAGTCTTCAGCGGGACGCTCTTTTCTGGCATTTCCCTCATTATCGCGGCAACGATGTTGTTCCCTACAGCATTGTCCGGCAGGGCGATTGGAAGCTGATCAAACGCTATCAGGGCAGGCCGTTTGAATTGTTTAACCTGCGGCTGGACCTTTCGGAAAGAAAGGATTTGTCCGACAAGCAGCCGGAAAAAGTACAAGAGCTTGATGCATTGCTGCAAACCTGGCTCAAAGATGTCCATGCCAAAATGCCGCAGAAGAATCCGATCTATAACTCTCCGAATGTGTAATCGGGATTTCTCTTAGAGAAAGATAGCCTGGGACTGCCGGTTGCATCCGGTGAATCTGCAATATATAATGATAAAGAACCGTCTAATAGAGAACCGTTTATATAAAAATAGTTCCGGATAGTAGCGATACGTATTGGCTTGGAGACTGGTTATGAAGAACAAGATCAGGGGCATTTCCAGACGGACATTTCTTTCAAACACGGCCGGCAGTATTGCCGCCTTTACGTTTATTCCCCGGCACGTTCTTGGTGGTGTAGCGTATGCAGCCCCCAGCGACAAGCTCAATATCGCCCATATCGGCATTGGCGGTCAGGGCGGCTCGCAGCTGAACGGATGCAGGGGAGAAAACACCGTCGCCCTGTGCGATGTCGATCTGCGCCGGGCCGGCGGGGCGTTTGAACAGTTTCCCGGAGCCAAACCCTATCGTGATTTTCGCAAGATGTTCGACGAGATGGAAGACAAGATCGATGCTGTCTGTGTCTCTACGCCGGATCACACCCATGCGATTGCCGTCATGGCCGCAATCCAACGCGGAAAACATGTGTATTGCGAGAAACCATTGGCGCATTCGGTGTATGAAATTCGTGAAATTATGAAAGCGGCCAGAGAGCACAAAGTCGTAACCCAGCTTGGCAATCAGGGTCATTCCTCCGGTACCATTCGTACCTTCTGTGAGTGGATCTGGGATGGCGCTATCGGCGATGTCCATACGATTCACGCCGGCTGCAATGCGAACAACAGCCGAATGAATCAGCTCTCACGCGTGGGGGAAGACCATGAAATCCCCCCGGATCTGAACTGGGATCTATGGCTGGGTCCGGCCCCATGGCGAAAATATAATCCGATATACCTGCCCGGCAGTTGGCGTAGCTGGACGCCGTTTGGATCGGGCACCATCGGCGACTGGATATGCCATGTGGTCGATCCGGTCTTCTGGGCGCTGGATCTGGGATCGCCCGTGAGCGTACAGGCGCAGGCCGACGGCTGGAATCCCGAAAAACACGGGGATACGTATCCGCCCGGCGAGACCGTGAAATTCGAATTTGCCGCCAGGGGAGACCGTAAACCCGTAACGCTTTTCTGGTTTTCCGGCCAGCGGAAGATTCCGCGTCCGGAGATGCTCGAAGAAGGCCGAAACGGCCCGGAGACGGGAGCGGTTGTGTATGGAGACAAGGGGGCGATTCAATATGGTTCGCATGGGGCCGGCGGCGTACGTTTGATCCCGGAATCGGCGATGAAGGCGTATAAGCGACCCCAGGAAACTATTCCTCGCGTTCCCGGGCATCATCAGGACTGGTTGCGGGCCATTAAAGAGGGCGGCAAGGCGGGATCCAATTTCGATTACGGCGGGCCGCTTACCGAGCTGGCTCAACTGGGCATCGTCGCCATGAAGATGCTGGGGCAAAAGCTGGTATGGGACGGTCCGAATATGAAGTTTACGAATAATGACCAAGCCAACAAATATTTAAACACTCCCTATCGACAGGGTTGGACGCTCTAATCTGGAGCAGAAGTAACGTTAAGGCGAGACTGAAAAGGCTCGTCTTTTTTTATGATTTGCCGGCGTTAAGCTCCTTGAGCAGGCAATAGAGAACGGGCGTAACAAGGATCGTCAGAATTTCCAGGGTCATGCCTCCAAACGAGGGAATCGCCATGGGCACCATCACATCCGATCCGCGCCCTGTACTGGTCAATACCGGCAGCAGGGCCAGAATCGTTGTGGCCGTCGTCATCAGGGCCGGCCGGACTCGTTTGGATGCGGCGGCAACCGTTGCCTTGCGAATTTCGCTGATGCTTTGGGGTTTTTCCGCCGCAAATCGCTGATTCAAATACGTTGCCATCAATACGCCGTCATCCGTGGCAATGCCGAACAAAGCGAGAAATCCCACCCATACCGCTACACTGAGGTTGTACGTGTGGATATTGAATAATTCACGGAGGTGCACCCCGAATAAGGAAACGTTTAAAAACCAATCCTGCCCGTAGAACCACAGCATCAGAAATCCCCCCGACCAGGCCACAAACACTCCGATGAAAACCAGAAATGTGATTGACACTTTTTTGAATTGAAAATAAAGAATCAGAAAGATCACAAACAAGGCGGCCGGGATGACCGTCATCAGGGTCTTCTGAGCACGAATCTGATTTTCGTATGTCCCGGAAAAAACGTAATGTATGCCCGGCGGCAGGTCGGGATCAAGATGTTCCTTCAGGTATTGCTGACAGGCCTGCACGACATCCACTTCGGCATAGTCGGGCTTTTTGTCGAATAACACATATCCCACAAGGAACGTGTCCTCGCTCTTAATGGATTGGGGACCGCGCACATACTCGATTTCGGCCATCTGCACAAGCGGGATTTGCTCTCCGGAAGCCGAAGGGACCAGAATGTCTCCCAGGGTATCCAGATCGCTGCGCAACTCCCGCGGATAGCGGACCCGCACCGGATACCGTTCCCTTCCTTCCACGGTTGTGGTGATTTGTTTGCCGCCGACGGCGATCTCGATCACGTTCTGTACGTCGTCGATACGAAGACCGTAGCGGGCGATGGCGGCCCGATCAATATGGATTTCCAGGTAAGGTTTGCCGATGATCCGGTCGGCAAATACAGCGCTCGGTTCTACGCCCTCGACTTGCTTTAGTAACTCCTCAATCCGGAGTCCGACTTCTTCCATCGTTTGCAGGTCATGCCCCTTGACCTTGACTCCCATCGGGGCACGCATTCCCGTTTGCAGCATAACCAACCGGGTCTCAATGGGTTGCAATTTCGGGGCGCTGGTGGTGCCGGGCAGTTGAGCCGCTTTGACGATCTCGTTCCAGATATCCTGCGGCGTTTCGATGCCTTCTCGCCATTGCCGAATCACCTTGCCTTTGTCATCCAGAACATATCGGCCGTCGCGGTCGGTTTTGTATTTTGGCTTGTAATTAATGACTGTTTCGACCATGGAGATCGGGGCCGGGTCCAGCGCGCTGTCGGCTCGACCGATCTTTCCGACGACCTGATCCACCTCTGGGATCGACTGAATGGCCTTATCCAGCTTGGCCAGGACATCCAGAGCTTCCCCGATGGATGCATGGGGCATCGTGGTCGGCATGTACAGAAACGAGCCTTCATCGAGCGCGGGCATAAACTCCTTGCCCATCGACCGCCAGATCATTACGCCGCTGATCATCACCGCAGCAGGAATCGAAAGAAAAAGGATTTTATGATCCAGGCACCAGGCCAGAATACGGGTATAAAAACGACGCAGTACGTACATCAGCAATAGAATCCAGCCGAGTAGAATTATGACGAAGATGAGATTAAGAATCAATCCTCGATCGGGCCCCAGCGGACGCCAATACCGGCTCAGGATGACCAGTACGACGCCAATCAAGAGGTAATCGAAGAAGGCTGATAGAGGGTGTTTTCGAGATTCGGATTGACCGACATCCTTGCGGCGGCGATACAGGGTATAAGCCAGGGGCGGGATAATCGTAATGGCTACGATGACGGAAGCCAACAGGGCAAAGGTCTTGGTATAGGCCAGAGGCTTGAACAGCTTGCCTTCCGCGCCGCTCATCGTAAAAACAGGAAGAAAACTGACGATAGTCGTCGCTACGGCTGTCAGTACCGCCGAAGCCACCTCGCTGGAAGCGTTATAAATGATCTGTCGTCGGGATAAGGATCCATCGCTCTGAGCCAGATGTCGCACAATGTTTTCGCAGATGACGATCCCTATATCCACAATCGTTCCAATGGCGATGGCGATTCCGGATAAGGCCACAATATTGGCGTCCACCTTAAACAGACGCATGGCGATAAAACACGCCAGAACCGCCAACGGCAACAATCCGGAAATCAACGCGCTGCTTCGGATATGACGCAGCATCACCATGACCACGATAATCGTGACAATGATTTCCTGGCCAATAGCGTCATTCAGAGTTCCCAGGGTTTCATAAATCAGGCCGGTTCGGTCGTAAAAAGGCACGATCCGGACCTGGCTGATCGTTCCGTCGGCCAGGTTTTTTTTAGGCAGACCCGATGCGATTTCCTCGATTTTGGCCTTGACGTTCTGAATGGCTTTGAGGGGATTCTCTCCGTATCGAACCACGACCACGCCACCCACCGCTTCGGCGCCGGCCTTATCCAGCGCCCCGCGACGCAGGGCCGGGCCCAGACTGACGTGAGCGATGTTCTTAAGAAGAATGGGCACATTATCGCTGACTCGCAGGACGACATTTTCCAAGTCCTCCAGCGATTTGACAAAACCGATCCCCCGAACCACATACTCGGCGCTGTTCATCTCGATGGTCCGAGCTCCGACATCCCGGTTGGACGCTCGAATCGCCATAAAGACTTGGGGAAGCGTTACTTGCGCAGCTTGCATGGCGTCGGGATCGACGTCGATTTGATATTCCTTGACAAATCCGCCCACCGAGGCGACCTCGGCCACGCCCTGGGCCGATTGCAGGGCATAGCGAACCGTCCAATCCTGGATCGAACGCAATTCCTGCGGGTCCCATCCGCCGGCGGGTTTTCCCTCCGGGTCATATCCTTCCAGCGTATACCAGAACACCTGCCCGAGGGCAGTCGCATCCGGGCCCAGGGAGGGTCGAACTCCTTCGGGCAATGTCCCGGCCGGCAATGAATTGAGCCGTTCGATCAGTTTGGCGCGGGACCAGTCGAAATCCGCATCTTCCTCAAAAATGACATAAATGCTCGAGAAACCGAACATGCTGTTGCCACGGATGCTCTTCACCCTGGGAACGCCGCTTAGAGCAGCGCTGAGTGGGTAGGTAACCTGGTCCTCGATATCCTGAGGACTGCGGCCCATCCATTCGGTAAAGACGATCTGCTGGTTTTCCCCGATATCCGGGATGGCGTCGACCGGCACCGGACTGCGCGGCAGCCAGTTGATATTCCAATCGAAAGGGGCAACGGCAATCCCGCCCAAAATCATCGCGGCGGTAACCAGCACGACAACCAGACGGTTGGTCAGGGAGAACGCGATGACCTTATCCAGCAGGCTTTGTTTTTCATTGGCGACAATCAGTTCGTCAGGCATGGGACGACAGACTCATTAAGGTTTCTGAAATTGAGGAAGATTGACGACATACTTGGCCGGATCGGCTTTGAATTTTTCTTCGCAGCCGGGACAGCAGAAGTACACTTTTTTACCTTCGTACTCAATGAACAAAGCTGTATTAATGGGATTGCCATCCATGACCGGGCAGGTTTTCTGCTCGATCGCCTCGGCGACCATCGTTCCCATGCTATCGGTCATGCCAGTCATTGTTTTTTCCGCTTCTTTTACGGCTTCCCCCGCTTCCTTGGCTGCATCCTTGAACTGAGGGAGCTTGTCGAGGTACTTGGCCGGATCGGCCTTGAACTTCTCCACACAATCCGGACAGCAGAAATAGACTTTTTTTCCTTCATATTCGACGAATATGTTTTTATTGATCGGATTGCTTTCCATTACGGGGCACATTGTCTGTACGGTCGCCGCCGCTGCCGTGCCGCTGCTTCCGCTTTGGTCATGCCCGCTGGGATCGGCTTGCCCATTTCCTTCCTTGTCGCCACAGCCCTGCATGCCGAACGCAAACATAGCTACAACGGCAAGGAGGCCGGCGGTTATCCTGAATTTCTTTCCGTTCATTGTTCTTTCCTTTCCGATTTTAAATTCGTTTTACTGGTTGGCCGGATTGGTTTGGAATTGAGGCAATTTGGCCAGATACTTATCCGGTTCGGCGAGAAACGTATCGATACAGCCGGGACAGCAAAAATATACCTTTTTGCCTTGGTACTCCGTGAAGACGGTTTCATCGATGGGATTGCCCATGACGGGGCAAATGGTTTGTTTACCGTTCATTACCATGGATGGATCGATGGCTTGAGTATCTATCGTTGCTGTTTCCTGCTCTGTGTTGCGCGTCGGATTCATCATGCTGATCTTGCCTCGGATCTGCATTTCCGAATCGATCTTGAAATTGCCGTTGGTGACAACTTGATCTCCTTGGGACAATCCTTTTTCCACAAGATACCAATCTCCCGCTCTGGGGCCCAATACGATTTCTCGTAAGAGGTAGGTTGGCGTTTTGCTGTTCGGCTCCGGCATATAGACAACCGCCCGTTTGCCCGTGATCAGCGGCGCCGAAGCCGGGATAACCAGGGGTGGTTCCATTGGACCCTTGGCCGAGACATAGCCCATGGATTCGGCGGCGACCAAATCCATCTTACAGATATCGCAGGTTCCCGGCAGGTCTTTGACAATCTCCGGATGCATCGGGCAGATCCATTTACCCTCCAGTCTCGGATCCATTACCTTGCCCGCCGAAGCGATCTGGGATCGAACCACGGCCCGAACGAACATATTCGGTTTAAGCCTCTCGTCGGGATTGGGCACATTCACCCGAACCTTGATCGTGCGCGTCCGGTCGTTGAGCACCGGATCGATAAAACTGATCGTCCCCTTGAACAGCTCGCCCGGATACGATTCCGTGGTAAATTCCACCTCCTGGCCGTAGCGAAGCCACATCATGTCGGATTCATACGCGTCCAGTTTAACCCAGAGCTGCGACAGGTCGGCGATGGTGTAAATCCGGGTTCCGGTTTGAACGTACATTCCTTCTGTGGCGTTTTTCTCGATGACGATCCCCCCGCGAGGAGCGAAGATGGTTAAGCGATCCAGCACCTTGCCGCTTTGTTCTATTCGTTCGATTTGTTGTTCGGTGAGTCCCAGGAGGCCAAGCTTTTCTCTTGAGGCCGTCAGATTCGTTTGGGCTGAATTTTGCACTATTCCGGCAGAATCCTGTGGAAGATCTCGAACTCGATTCAAGGCCTGGAGCAGTTCGGCCTGCGCGCTGATCAGTTCGGGGCTGTACAGTTCGACCATATGATCGCCCTGACGAACGGTAATGCCGGTGTAATCCACAAACAGCCGATCGATCCGCCCCGGAACATAGGTGGTAATCGCCTTGATCCGGGTTTCATCGAATTCCAGTTTTCCGACCATTCGCACTTCGGCGGTGACGAATTTTCGTTCCACAGGGCTGGTTTGAATGTCCATCAATTTGACCGCATCTTCGGATAGCTCGATCTGTGTCGAAGCCGACGCCATCTGCGACAGGGGAATCAAGTCCATGTGGCAGAGCGGGCATTTCCCCGGCTGATTGCGTCGTATCTGTGGATGCATGGAGCAAGTCCAAATCGTCTGCCCCTGACCGGCGGTGGCCTCCTCCGCATGAGAAACGCCTGTTTTATCGAAAAGCAGGGGGCGAAGGAAAAATCCCACCGCAAAGCCGATGAGTAATAAGACCAGAATGCTTATTTCTTTAACCCAGGAACTTTTCCGAGATTGCGCCACAGTCATGACGGAAGTCCTTATTTTGCAAATAGTAATATATCCTACAAGTCATACTCTTTTGCTGGGAAATTGTTCGGTATTTACAGCTCTCTTCCAATAAAGTTGGTGGATTTCCTTCTTTGAAAAATATAAGTCTATCGGATTTAAAGCTTTATGCCAACGGCATGAAACGGGCATATTCCTCGATCTATTATCGGGGAGAATAGGGCAGGTTATCATTGAGACATAAGGGGATCTAATGATCTTCCGGCCAGCATCCCCAGTTCCGCCAGCCGCTGCAGGTGATCCGTTACCGCTCTTTCGTACGCCAGTTCGAAATTCAGCAGCGTCCGCTGGGCATCGATCAGGGTCAGAAAATCCACTTTATCCGCTCGATAGGCATTCTCGGCGACTTCCAGCATCTGTTTGGCCTTGGGGATGAGGATTCCATGGTATAAATTCACCTTTCGGTCGGCATCCTCCAGTTCAAACAACAGCCGAACTGCCCGTGCGGTAATGTCGTTTTCCAATTGCACCCGCTGGGCCCGCACCTGCCGGACATCGGCCTGGGCCTGTCGCCTGCCTGCGCTGTAGCTGTCTCCCCAAAGCGGAATATTGACGGTAAACATGGCGATGATCGGATCCTTGCCGCTGTCATGGATGGGCATCGCCGCTTCGCCGGTGCGAATCCAGTCGACTCCGATGCCAATATCCGGATAGGAACGTTTCTCGGCCAATATTACCTTGCTCCGAGCGGCATCCAGAGCATGATCCAGGGCCTTGAGCTGGGGGTTGGCCGTTCTCAGTTGAGCGACAAGTTCATCCCGACGGATTTCCGCCTTTTGATAAACAGCCGGTTTTGGCCAGAGAAGGGGCAGAGACGGTTGGCGATTTAACACCCGGTTAAGATTGGCTACAAGAGGCTGTTGCATCTCATTCAGGGTCTGTAGCTTGTCCTGCAGGATTGCCAGCTCGATCTGGGCGCGGATTACATCGGGGTGGGGTGTGGCCCCGGCGATATATCGCGCACGAGCCACTTCTTCAAAATGCTTCATTAATTCCAAGTTCTGCCGGCCCAGTTCCACCGCCCGGCCAAGGTAGGCATATTCCCAAAAGCCGTTTTTTACATCGTTAAACAGCTTCAGCTTCTCTGCCTCATAACGTTGCCGAGCGGCTTTGGCCGCCGCCGATGCCGCGTCCGTTCGGGCCTCGATCTTGCCGAACCAGGGAAACATCTGCATGATCCCGAACCGCTGTTCCTGGGGGCCAACCCGTGTTTCCACCTCTTCGATGAAGTACCCGAATGTGAATTGCGGGTCCGGAAGGGCCTGCATTTGCGGCACCGCTTCGACAGCCGACTTGAATTCCTCGAATTTGCTCTGAAGGCCGGCATTATGCATGGCGGCATACCGAAGATAGTCCTGCAGGGTAGCCAGTTCGTTCGGATAGGACGCCTGAACAGGCCTGTACAAGAAAAGAGTTGCAACGGCAAAGACCGCCAAGCATTGAGTTTGTAGTTTCATAATCGTCCTCCGGGATTTAGGTCCAAAAAAACCGGATTATTCAACAAGAATCATTCCCATCTCTTGGGTTGGATTCTTACACGGACGGGGACCGACCGGACAATTTGGATGCGATTCGCCGGGCCTCTGTCATGGCTTTTTGGATCATGGATTCGGCCTCCTGCGGATCGCCCTGCAGAGTAGGTTCGACAACGATCGAAGAAATCGTCTCGAATCCAATAAATCTCAGCAGGGTATCGAGATACGGTTTTTGGAAATCATACGCCGCCATTGGGGTTCCCGGTGGATAGGACCCGCCGCGGGCATACACAACCGCCGCCGGCTTTCCCGTTACCATACCTTTATAGCCGGTTTCCGGATCGAAGGAGAACGTATACCCCGGTTGAATGAGAATATCGAAATAATGTTTCAGCCGATAGGGAAGTCCGAAATTCCACATCGGAACAGACAAAACATACCGGTCGGCGCTGGTAAATTGGTGAATGATTTGCTCCACCGCCTTCCAGGCTTGTTTCTGCTGCCCTGTGGGGTTCTGACCGTGAAGAATCGCATATTTGGCCTCCAGCACCGGTCCATCGAAAGAGGGCAGGTCGGTATGGAACAGATCGACGGTTATGATTTGATCCTCCGGATTTTCTCGCTTGCAGGCCTCTATCAAAGCGTCGGCTACGGTTGTCGATCTGGAACGTTTCCCTCGCGGCGAACCCTGAATATACAATACGGTTGCCATGTGTACACCTTTCCGGCTTTTAAAAATAAACTTTCAACCTAATCCGCTCTACGCCGAGAACCCTCGTCGGTTCATCGTCAATCGTGATTATAGCGGGAAAAGGACGGGATGCCATCGGATGGAATGGTAAGAACCGTTACTGTCGAAGGTCGTATCATGCCATCTGATGTGTCATTACCCCCTTGGAATGCCTGTGACTTGTTATTTTATCCGCTTCCTTTAAAAAACCGCTTGCCTTTGTCTTGCAAGGAGGGCTGCAGATTGGTATAGTTATTCTCAGCGAGAGAGGACTTATCCTGAGTGATAAGGCATCTGTTCCGGTGGTTTATTTTGTGAATGAATCATGGGCAATCGGTGTCGGAGACTTACAGTAGCAGGGTCATGTTTGGCGGGATTTGCCGCCATCTTCATAGGCGGTTGGTTCCTGGGTAAGGATTTTTATCTGCGCCGCAAGCTTCTGGCTGCCTACGTGAAAAACAAATCCTTTCGTTCGGTCTCGATCTTGCAGCCTTTGGATAGTTCCGTTTATCCGCCGGATATGGCTGCGCCGACCTTTCGATGGCAATCCGATTCTCTGGTCGGGATGTGGTTGCTCCATTTTGAAATTCCAGGCAAACCGAAAGAGTACTCTTTTCTGACTGAGCAAAACCAATGGACGCCCAGTCCCCGTCAATGGGATCGGATTCGATCCCTTGCCGGAGAGAAACAGGCTCGATTGCTTATTATTGGATCCGGCCGTTCCAATAAGAAGGTTATTTCCGCCGCTGGTTCCGTGGCCTTTTCCTTTTCTCCCGATCCGGTGGGAGCCCCCATTTTTTACCGGGAGGTGAATCTTCCCTTTAACGAGGCCGTCAAAGATCCGACAAGGATTCGCTGGCGTTTCGGTTCGGTGTCCGACACGATCCAGCCGCCGGTGATCCTGGAGAATCTTCCTGTCTGCGGCAATTGCCATTCCTTTTCCCGCGATGGGCGAATCCTTGGAATGGATATCGATTATGCCAACAGTAAGGGATCGTATGTCATCACGAAGACGGCAAAACAGATGACGCTTGCCACGACCGATATCATCACCTGGAACGACTATAAAAAAGAGGACGGCCGGCAGACCTTCGGTCTTCTCAGCCAGGTCTCGCCGGACGGCAATCTGGTGGCCAGCACCGTCAAAGACCGCTCCGTGTTTGTCCCCACTGAGCCGTTGGCCTTTTCCCAGTTGTTTTTCCCCGTCAAGGGCATCCTAGCTGTGTATAACCGACAAACCGAAACCTTTGCAGCGTTGCCCGGCGCCGATGATCCGGCTTATGTGCAAAGCAATCCCACGTGGAGTCCGGACGGGAAATATATTCTGTTTGCCCGCGCTTTGGCCCACGAGCTCAGAGCGGTCGATCAGGACCAAATTTTGCTTACGGCCGAACAGGTCGGCGAATTTCTCAAAGAAAAAAAAGAATTCAAATTCAGCATCTACCGCATCCCTTACAACGAAGGGCAAGGCGGCAATCCGACACCGCTCGAAGGCGCTTCTGACAATGGTAAAAGCAATTTTTTCCCTCGTTTTTCCCCCGACGGGAAATGGATCGTTTTTTGCCAGGCCGAAAATTATATGCTTCTCCAGCCCGACAGCGCCTTGTATGTCATCCCCGCCGAAGGGGGACAGGCAAGACGGTTGGAATGCAACACCGACCGGATGAACTCATGGCACAGTTTCAGCCCCAACGGACGATGGATGGTGTTTTCCTCCAAGGCGTATTCCGATTACACGCAGTTGTTTCTAACCCATTTTGATGCGCAGGCAAACACCACGCCGCCGATCGTGCTGGATCGTTTTACGGCGGCCGATCGCGCGGCCAATATTCCCGAATTCGTCAACTTGCCGGCGGACTATATTGCCCGGATTCATGAAAATTTCCTGGACGATTATTCGTTTGTGCGGGCGGGAGACCAGTTTTACCGGGCCGGGGATGCCGATGACGCTGTCACCAATTATTACAAGGCCCTCGAACTGAATCCCAATAGCGTTCGAGCCCATGTTAAACTGGGTTTTCTTTTATATCATGTGAAGAACCAGACCCAGCAGGGGAAAGAACATTCGCAAAAAGCCCTGGAACTCGATCCTGACAACGTATTTGCCCATTACGATCTGGGGTATGCTTTCCTGTTGGAAGGACGAGCCGACGAGGCGATTACGCACTTATCACGAGCCGTCGCGCTGGCGCCCAATGGGATCAATATGCAATACAATGCCATCCG
Organism: Sedimentisphaerales bacterium; assembly: GCA_016930745.1. GTDB lineage: Bacteria > Planctomycetota > Phycisphaerae > Sedimentisphaerales > Anaerohalosphaeraceae > JAFGGE01. The sequence continues at coordinate 2,572 of JAFGGE010000041.1, read as the reverse complement.
AATGCACTCTGCTTTAGCCAGAGCATACGGTATAAAGGGTTTATATGGAAAGGCGATTCCGTCTTTGCAGGCGGTTCTCAAACTGACGCCGGAAAATCCCAAAATCCATTATGATCTGGCCGTTGCTCTGGCGGCGACCGGACAGATGGAACAGGCAGTCGAACAGTATAACGCGGCTATGAGCCGGGATCCTGCCGTGGATCGTTTCCCTCAACTGCATCTCTGGCTGGCCGAGGCGGATGCGCAAAAACGACAGTTTGCCCAGGCGGCGGCGAGGGCCCAAAAAGCCGCCGCCATCGCTCGGACGCTGGGACAGACCCAACTGGCCGAGCAGATCCTGGCGCAGGTCAGAGAATATCAGCGAAATCCATAAAAACCATTTCAATCCGGAGTTCGAATGGAAAACACGCGGAGAACCACAAGATATTTTATGCTCACGTCAGTCTGGCTGTGTCTGCTGTTATCGAACGGTTTGGATGCCAGCCAATCAAAGCAGGAAACCTGCGGGGGCTATCTGTTTGCTCATATGACCGCACAGGATTACGGCCGGTTGTATTATTCGGTCAGCGACGACGGGCTGCACTGGACTCTGTTGAATGACGGTAAACGAATTCTGGGTGATGAGTATCGAGGGCATCCGGATATTTGCAGGGGGCATGATGGAAGATATTACCTGATCGGCAATTACGAGCGCAAGCCGTATATTTCTTTATGGGTGTCTGATGACCTGATTGCCTGGACAACGTTCGGCCAATTTTCGCCCGACATTGATAAAACGCCCGATTTCAAGCCGGCCCTGCTCTACCTTGGCGCTCCGAAACTTTACTATGATGACTCCACATCGCAATACCTCATCACCTGGCACAGCACCATCGAACCGCCCATTAAGGAGGATACCGAGCAATTCTGGAGGGGTATGCGGACTCTCTATGTTACCAGTAAAGACCTGAAATCGTTTTCCAATCCCGGGCGTCTTTTCGATTTCGAGATGGCTACCATTGATGTTGTCATTCGAAAGGAAGGAAACACGTATTTCGCCTTCATCAAAGATGAAAAATACCCTTCCTTCGACTGGCCGACCGGAAAAACAATACGGTTCTGTTCATCCGATCATCTGCTTGGCCCTTATACAAAGCCCGGACCGAGCATTACGCCCAATTTTCGGGAAGCTCCCGCCCTGATTCCTCGTCTTGACGGGAAAGGCTGGTACCTTTACTACGAGCAGTATCCCGGCGTGTCCTACGGCTTGTCCACAGCGCCCCGTCTGGCCGGTCCCTGGCACGATGTGTATTGGCAGGATTTCACAGTACCGAAAAACGCCCGCCATGGGTGTATGATTCCCATTACGAAAAGTCAGCTTGATAATCTTCGAAAAACTTACTCAGATCGTTCTATAGGCGATTCTCAGCGACCCTGAAGAAAATACATTTTTTTCGAATCCTCCAAGAACCGTTCTATTTCGGCGGCGTATGCAGAGCGTTGCAAAAACGAAAAAGATTTGGAGGATATGAAAATGACTGTACAACAAACCATGCATACCGAAAACGGGATCGACGTTGATGCATTGAGATCTACAGTGGACGCGATAGCGCAGGATCCGCAACTGGCCAAAAGCAGGTTTCATATTCACAATACGTGGATCAGCGGAGGTCACAACCAAAGCACAATAACAAGTTTTTACGGCGCCAAGCAGGAAAATGAGCATTTACAGACCTTCACCCTGGATGCCGATGAACCTCCGATTCTGGCCGGACAGGATATTGGCCCCAATCCCGTAGAACATCTGCTCAATGCCCTGGCCGCCTGCGTAACGACCGGAATGGTATACCATGCGGCGATTCGAGGAATCCACATTGAAGAATTGGAATCACATCTTGAAGGGGATATCGATCTGCGCGGATTTCTGGGCCTTTCCAATGAGGTTCGAAAAGGGTATGAGAATATCCGCGTCACCTTCAAAGTAAAAACCGACGCAGAAAACCTTGAACGACTCAAGGCATTTACAAAATTCTCTCCTGTCCTCGATGTTGTCAGCCATGGCACAAACGTAGACATCCGGATCGAGTCAAAATAGAGCCTATAAAGTATGACGCACATTTCAATCTGAAGTGCAACGCACGGCAAAATAGGGACAGTCACCTATTTTTAAACGAGCAAGATAGTTAACAATGGCGGATTTTACCGAGCGATCCGTACTCAGGTTTTTGTTAAACCTATCGGGCCGGCCTGCGGCCGTCAATGGCTTTTCCATGTTGTAGAAGACGTGGGCAAGATTTTTTAATTATCTTCTTGCCGGGAGCAAAGAGGCATGTTATAGATATTTGTGTTCGCTCTTTAGACAAATTAACCATCGGTTTCAGGTCCGGAGCCTTATGCTTCGGATAGGTAAACGGGAACACGGTGAAACTCCGTGACGGTCGCGCCGCTGTAAGCGTCCGCTGTCGTCGGTTGTACAAAGCAAACCGGACGGCAAACCCGAAAGGCGGTTTGTCCCACTGTTCCATGCGAATGGGAAGGGGCCTTTCGGCAGGATGCAAGTCAGAAAACCTGCCTGAGATCGAGTGCATGCGGT
>JAFGGE010000283.1 GCA_016930745.1 Sedimentisphaerales bacterium | reverse complement strand
AGCCTTCGGTCGGCATTGTCCGAACGCAGCGAAAGACGGTATTCCGCCCGCGAGGTAAACATACGGTACGGCTCGTCGATGGGCCGGGTCAGCAGATCGTCGATCAGCACGCCGATATAGGCCTGGTCGCGCCCGATGACCAGCGGATCAGCCCCGTTGAGCTTGCGCACGGCGTTGACCGCCGCCATCAGGCCCAGGGCCGCCGCCTCCTCATAGCCGGTGGTGCCGTTGATCTGCCCGGCCATGAAGAGCCCCGGAATCTGCCGGGATTCGAGCCGGACCGTCAGTTGCGCTGCGGGGCAATAGTCATACTCAATCGCATAGGCATAGTGGACGATGCGGGCCCGTTCGACGCCCCGGATATGACGCAGCATCTGTTCCTGCACATCCTTCGGCACCGAGGTGCTGATCCCATTGCAGTAAATCGTCGTGATCGCCCGGTCCTCCGGCTCCAGGAAGATCTGGTGCCGGTCCTTGTCGGCAAAGCGCAGGATCTTGGTCTCGATGCTGGGACAGTACCGCGGCCCAACCGATTCGATCTGGCCGGTATACAGCGGGGCTCGATCCATGTTGTCGCGCAGGAGCTGATGGACCTGCTGATTCGTCCATGTGATCCAGCAGGGAATCTGGGCCTGTTCGATGCGGTCGTTGAGAAACGAAAAAGGCAGCGGCGTCGCATCGCCTGGCTGCCGTTCGCAGGCGTCGTAGTCGACCGAATCGCCCGCCAAGCGCACCGGGGTTCCCGTCTTGAGACGGCCCACCTGCAATCCCAGCCGCCTGAGGCAATCGGACAGCTCATTGCTGGCCGGCTCATCCAGACGCCCGCCGGGCCACTGTTCCGGTCCGCAATGCATGATGCCTCGCAGAAATGTGCCGGTCGTCAGGATAACGGCAGGAGCCGCGTAGCAGATCCCGTCGCTGCATCGCAGGCCGTGGACACGGCCGTCCGTGAGCAGGATTTCCAATGCCTCGGCTTCGATGATGGTCAGATTATCGGCGGCTTCGAGACGATGACGGATAGCGTCTTTGTAGGCGTACTTGTCGGCCTGGGCACGAGGGCTTTGCACGGCGGGGCCTTTGGAGCGGTTGAGCAGCCGGAACTGAATCCCCGTCTCGTCGATAACCTGGCCCATTAGCCCGCCCAGGGCATCGATTTCCCGAACAAGCTGGCCTTTTCCGATGCCTCCGATCGCGGGATTGCAGCTCATCCTGGCAATCGTCTCGCGGCTCATCGTCACCAGCGCCGTTCGCGCCCCAAGCCGGGAGGCGGCCCAGGCCGCTTCGGTGCCCGCGTGCCCGGCGCCAACCACAATGACATCATAGGAAGTGCTACTCATCTTCGTTTCGCAATGCGACCGCCGAGGCAATCGCAAAATCGGCCGTATGGGTGATGCTGAGGGCCATATCGATAAAACCCAACTGTTCGGCAAGCCGCTTCACCTCGCCCTTCAGCGTTAATTGGGGTTCCCCCAGGGGGCCGTTGGTCACTTCGATATCGGTCCATGCCACGCCCGCCCTCCAGCCGGTGCCGATAAGCTTCATCACGGCTTCCTTGGCGGCGAAACGACCGGCCAGCAGCTCGATCCGATTCTTGCGTTTGTCGGCGTCGGCCTGCTCGCGCGGGGTAAAGACACGATCCCGAAAGCGGTCGCCGTGGTCGCGCAGCATCGACTCGATGCGGGCAAAATCGACCAGGTCGATCCCATGTGCGATTCGGTTGGGCTTTCCGTTCATACAACGGCTTTCTTATCCGGCGGCCTGACGGGTGTAGCGTTGACAAGCCTCGTTGACACAATAGTCGATGAACCGATCGGTATTTCGTATATTGGCCTGATTAACGACCTTGTTTACAAAAGAGTCGTATGCCTGCCGCTGTTTGATGATACGCAACTCCTCTTCCAGGGTGTGCTGAACCTGGGAAAACGGCGTCGTCCCGGCGATCTGTTTGGTTTCTACCTTTACCAGAAAAATATGATCTTCCGACACAAAAGGTTTGGAAACCTGTCCGGGCTCAAGCGCTGCGGCTTCGGTTTCCAGTGTGTCGAACGGCTTGGCCAACGAGCTGCTGCCCAGGGGCAACGGTCGCCATAGCCCCCCCAGACTGGCTCGATGGCCATGCGAGTGTTCGCCGGCCAATTGGGCAAAATCGCCGCCGGCCTGAATTTTCTCGTAGAGTTGGCCGGCCCATCGCAACGCCGCCTGTTGGCGGGTCTCATCGGGACCGATCTGTTCGGCCGTGAGCCGACTGGGTTGAATATCGATGACGCGGAACTGGATCTGGCCTTCGGAAGAAAATCGCTCCTGTTTGATGGCGTTATAATAGTCCAGGATTTCGCCATGGCTGATCGGCTGGTCGTATTTGACTTCTTCGCTGATATAGGACTGGACCAGCAGAAGACGGGACAGAAAATCCCGGTATCCCTGCCAGTCGAAACCCATCTGGGCGATGGCGTTCTGGGCTTCGGCGTAGTTGTGCCCATACCCGGCGACAAACCGGTTCACTTCCTGTTCGACCGCCTTTTCCAGGGCCTCGTCGATGTTCTGCGGGGCTTTCTTGCGTGCGCGTTTATAGAGCAGCACATCGATGATTTTACCCTGGACGATCTCGGCCACCAGCGGGCGGGCGCGGAGCAGGAAGGTTTGACGATCGCTGTTCTGGGCTATTCGCATAAAAGATTCACTAAATGGATTGAGGACTTCTTCCATGGTGATCACCTCATCCCCGACGGACAGAACCATTCCGCCGGAGGGTGTCGGCAGGTCCTCTCGAATCGGATCGGGCAGTGTAGCCATTTGTTCCGAGGTAAACCGTCCGGTTTCCGGCTTACTCCCGCCGCAGCCTCCCAGAAGCGGCAGGGCCAGAAAGATCGCAGGGCCGATCCAAGAGATCAGTTCATATGGTTTTATCATAAAAAGCTCCGTATCGTTTCAGGTTCAGACATGCCGAAATTATATGCAAATTTAGACCCAGGGGAAATGCATTCCCGGAAAATCCCGCGAAGGATTGATCTATGGTAAAGGGGTTGATTTCGGAACGATACAGGAAAAACACATCTACAATTATCTCGGTTATTGGTTGACTCGTTCGCAGATGATATTGACCAGGTCCATCCCCAGGCCGGAGGCGTTTTCGTTTTTACCGACTATCTTGAATAACAGGTTGCTCTTTCCCTCAGGCAGATCGAGTGTGCCCAGGTATTGGTCTTTGGCCTGCTCCGGTTCGGGGGCATAGAGATCCAGGGCCGGACCGATAGGGGCCTCATCCTGAAAGAGCTGAACAATCCCTGTATCCGGGTTCTTGACCACATCCAGAGCGATCTTATATTGACCGGCCGCCGGCAGCTCACAGGTAAAACAGATAAAATGATTGCCGAACCAGTCGTTTCCCGTCGCACGCAGGGACAGGAAACGCACATCCTGATCCCCCAAACGGCGGCTGCTCTTGGTCAACGTCGAATTCTGGAATGAGAACGCGTAAATAGGAACATTCCACCAGGTCGCAAAGACAATTCGTTCCGGATCGACAACCCGGCGGTCTTTCCATGCCGGCAGCGCAATCTCGCAGGTGGGTCGATGCTCGGAATAGAGCAGAGTCAGGCCGACGTAGTCGTTCATCAGTTCGTTTCCGGTGGGGGCATGCTCGATGGTTTGCAGCATCGTATGGCGATACGAGTAGGCATCGGCCAGAAGCATGCGATATCCTCCCGTTCGCGCCAGATGTTTTTGATACGCCAGACAGCCGCTGAGGGGAAACGAGCGTTGGCTTTCCCATCGCCCGGGCACATCGTACCAGCCGCCGTTATAAAAATCTTCCGAGCCGGTGCCATGGATAACGAGTTTGCCGTCAATCGTCGTCTGGTCGTCACCCTCAAAAAAGTAGGTATTTCCGGATTCCAGTCCCTGCGACTGCTGGACGAATCCGACCAGGTGCCCGCGTCCGGTGGTTCGGATGAAGGTAAATGGCTCCCCTTTCGTCGTGGGATTCTCGCGACGCCACAAGGCATAAAATTTTCCCTCATCTTTTCGGCGAGCGACTGGACAAAAAAGAACCTCGGCCTCGATTGTCAGAGGAGGTCCATCGAATGCCTGGTTTTCCAACTCGATCCGAGCCGATCGGTCGAAAGGCATCGGCCAATAGCAATAGTTGACATCCTGATGGGTCCCCATCAGGAGCGATTTCATGGAAGGGGCGCCCCATGCGTATCCGAAGAAGTCGCCCGCAGGAGCCAGGATTGCCGGTTGCGGATCCTGATCCCAGACCGCCTTCAGGACAACAGCACGGCTTTTTCCTGCGAAGGCCTGGGCGGGCGTAAACCGGATTCCGACAATTCGGCCGGGTGTGCGTGTTTCAAAGACGGTCTCTGTCCGGCCGGGCGGCAGAACGATACGTTTTTGTATCGTTTTGATCTGGGCTTCGGGAGGAGCTGTATGACGGCTTATATCCGATCCGGCGGAGGCAAACAGGTCCATGGCCTTTTGCCGATGGAGGCGATAGGATTCGGAAGGTTCGGCCCGGAAGGTTTCGATCTTGGTCGGCTCCGGATAAAGCGCATAATTGATTTGATAGAATTGAATCCGCTCGGCACGGATGAGCACCTTACAGCTTTTCTGAAAGGGCAGCGGAACATAACAGTAAAAGCCTCCCGCTCCATATCCCACCAGAGGCCTGGGAAATGCCGGATGGTCGCCCAGAAATATCTGCCGGAACGGGACGCGAATCCTTGGCGTTGTTTCTTCATCGAAGTAGAATTCCATCCAATCGTCGGTGGGCGTCGGAGTCCAGAGGCGGGTGATGACGCCCGGTCCTTTCAACTCGGCCAGAACCAGGGCGTTGTCTTCCTTGCGGATGTAGGGCTTGCTGAATAAATTGTAAGTTACTGTTTTACAAGGCAATGGATTTTGTTTATGGTCTATCAAGTGAATGGAATTCGCGTT
>JAFGGE010000282.1 GCA_016930745.1 Sedimentisphaerales bacterium | reverse complement strand
TTCATGGAACAGCGAGCCCCCGGACATGCCATCCTGGACGATAAGATTTATCATCAGGGCCTGGAGGACTTCAAACAGCGCATCGCCGAGAAGCAGGCGTCGCTGGATGTGCTGAACGATCCGCGGGCCTACGAAAAAGATCAGCAATATCGGGCCATGACCATTTGTGCCGATGCGGCGATTGCCTTTGCGCATCGTCATGCCGAACTGGCCCGACAGATGGCCGATAAAGAGTCGGATCCGACTCGCCGGGCCGAACTGGAGAGGGTCGCCGAGGTTTGCACCCGCGTTCCGGCCTACGCGCCGCGAAACTTCCATGAGGCGCTGCAGGCCTACTGGTTCGTGCATCTTTCGGTGATTACCGAACTGAATACCTGGGATTCCTTCAATCCCGGCAGACTGGATCAGCATCTGTATCCGTTTTACAAACGGGAAATCGAAACCGCAGCGCTGACCGAGGAGCAGGCGCGAGAGCTTTTGCAGTGTTTCTGGATCAAATTCAACAACCAGCCCGCTCCGCCGAAGGTGGGCATCACCGAGGAGCAGAGCGGCACCTATACCGACTTTGCGTTGATCAATGTCGGCGGCGTCAAGCCCGGCGATGGTTCCGATGCGGTGAATGATCTGTCCTATAGGATCCTGGATGTGGTCCAGGAAATGCGGATTACCCAGCCCAGCTCGTGTATTCAGGTCAGCGCCAAAAATCCCGATCGTTTTCTCAAACATGCCTGCCGCGTAATCCGCAAGGGCTTCGGCCAGCCGTCCGTCTTTAATACGGACGTCATCATACAGGAGATGCTGCATGACGGAAAGACCATGGTCGATGCCCGTTCCGGCGGACCGAGCGGCTGTGTTACGATCAGCGCTTTCGGCAAGGAAAGCTGTACGCTGACCGGGTATATAAACTGGCCCAAGATTTTCGATCTGGCCATGAACGATGGGATCGATCCCAATTCCGGCCGACGAATCGGACCGTCCACCGGCGATGTGCGTACCTTTACCTCATTTGAGCAATGGGTGGATGCCTATAAAAAGCAGCTTCGGTACTTTGTCGATCTGAAGATCGCCGGCAACAATCTCATCGAGCGGTTGTACGCCCATTTCATGCCGGCCCCGTTCATGTCGCTGGTGATGTGCGACTGCATCGAAAAGGGACGCGATTATCATGACGGCGGCGCACGATACAATCCCACCTATATCCAGGGCGTGGGGATCGGTACCGTAACCGACGCTTTGTCTGCCGTGAAATATCATGTCTTCGAGAAAAAGGATCTCTCCATCCATGAATTGCTGGCCGCGATTGAATCCGATTTCGAAGGGCAGGATGTGCTTCTCAACAAGCTCCGGAATCATACGCCCAAATACGGCAACGACGACGAGTTTTCCGATGCGATCACCGAAGAGATTTTCAACGCCTATTACGATGTGCTCAACGGCAGGTCAAACACCAAAGGGGGTAAGTATCGGGTGAATTTGCTGCCGACGACGGTACATATCTATTTTGGCTCGGTCGTGGGCGCCCTTCCCAGCGGCAGAAAGGCGGGCCTGCCCGTTTCCGACGGCATCAGCCCGGAACAGGGCTCCGATACCAAGGGCCCGACGGCGATTATCAAGAGCGCATCGCGTATCGATCATTCGCGCACAGGCGGCACCCTGTTAAACATGAAGTTCAATCCCCAGGTGCTGGAAGGGGAGGAGGGCATCACCAAGATGGCCCATCTGATCCGCTCCTACTTCCGGCTCGGCGGTCATCACATCCAATTCAACGTCATAGACGCCAACACCCTGCGAAAGGCCCAGGAAAATCCGGACCAGAACCGCGACCTGATCGTCCGCGTCGCCGGTTACAGCGATTACTTTGTCGATCTGGGCCGGGACCTGCAAAACGAGATCATCGCACGAACCGAACAAAAAGCGTTTTAACGAAGTTTTCGAAAGGCCTGCGGACTGAGGCCGAAGACCTTCTTGAAGACACGGGAAAAGTGGAAGGGATCGACAAAGCCAAGCTCTATCGCCAGTTGTTTGACGAGTGTATTTGGATCCTGGAAACGCTGGGCCGCCAGGTTCATCTTGAGCCGGATTAAATATTGGTACGGACTCTGGTGGTCATAACGGCGAAAAAGACGGCACAGGTAAGCCGGGTCGATATGACAGGTTCGGGCGATTTCAGAAAGACTTTTAAGATCGGCACAGTTTTCCCGAATAAACTGGCGACATTGCTGATAGGTAGTAAAGGCGGCCGATTCGGCGGGTCGGGCATGGGTGATATTTTCGGCCAGCTTGAAAATCAGAAATTCCGTCAGAGTCCGGCATAAAGCCGGAGCGAATCGACTATCGGAAAGACCCTGTTCGATAAGGCCGTCGAAGATATCCGAGATCGTTTGAACCGTTGACGCCGATTGGATTGTTCCGGGAGATAAATTGGCCTCGGCCAGCAAAGATTCGGCCCGTATTCCGGCGAAATCAATAAAATATTTGGCCAGCGGGTCGTCCGGGTCGGTCGTGATTTGCTGGGCAATCCCGGGACCGTAGGTGAATATTCTGCCGGCCCAAAGCGGTTCGGTCCGCCCGGCCAGAGTAAGTTCTCCCTTGCCTCCGGAGACAAATTCGATGGAAAAGTAGGGAAAGTCCTCCCGCCGGATTCGGTACTCTTTTTGACACTGTTCCCAGCCGCCGCAGACCACGGCAAATTCTGTTTTTTCCGGCGGATTAAGATCCAGATAAAACCGCCGAGCCTGGGAAACCTGGGCGGAAAAGAATCCGGGTTTTTCCGGCCTGGATTGGGAATCAGATGGCAGATCAATTCTCATAACACAGGTCAATAATAGTCATGCATTTTCCAATATTGGCCATTCCTATCGAGTATCGTAGCTATTATAGTATGACAATGTTAGCATAAAAAGCCAATATTAAACAGGGCCAATCGGAAACCTGACTGACAGACAGGAGAAAGCTATGAAAACGGCAAAGACGGAATTGAAAAAGGATGATCTGATCGTTATCGGAGGTGCCGGCGGTTTTATCGGCGGCGCCTTGGCCCGTTATTTCCACGATCAGGGATTTACGCGGATTCGGGCGATCGATAAAAAACCACTGCCCGAATGGTACCAGCGCAAGCCGGGGGTGGAGTGCCTTTGCATGGACCTCAGCGTCGAGGACAATTGCAAGCGGGCCTGTGAGGATGCCGTCGAGGTCTATAACCTGGCGGCGGATATGGGCGGCATGGGCTTTATCGAACGGTTTCGCGTGGAGTGCCTGCGGAGCATCCTGATCAATACGCATATGATCGAATCGGCCTATCGCGCCGGTGCTGCGCGCTATTTCTTCTCCTCGTCGGCCTGCGCGTACAATACCGACCTTCAGAAAGATCCCAACGTGCGGGCGCTTAAGGAATCCGACGCCTATCCGGCAATGGCCGAGCGGGGGTATGGCTGGGAAAAACTGATGAGCGAGATGTTCTGTCAGGAATACTGGACCGAGCGCGGACTTCGGACGGCTATCGCCAGGTTTCATAACGTTTATGGACCCTTTGGAACCTGGGATGGCGGACGTGAGAAGGCCCCGGCGGCGATTTGCCGCAAGGTAATCGAGGCCAAAGACACAGGAATACGTGAGATTACGATCTGGGGCAATGGAAGTCAGACGCGCAGCTTCATGTATATCGACGATTGCGTTCTGGGCATCGACCGGATCATGCATTGCGACGATCTGATCGCTACGCCGATCAATTTGGGCTCCAGTGAGCTGGTTTCGATCAACGAACTGGTTTCCATCGTGGAAAAAATTGGCGGCATCACCTTGAAACGACAGTATGATCTCGATGCCCCCCAGGGAGTCGCAGGCCGAAACAGCGACAATGCGTTTATTCAGAAAATTCTCGGATGGGAACCCAACACATCCCTGGCCGACGGCCTGGCCAAAACGTACACGTGGATCGAAAAGCAGTACATGGATCGCAAGGCGGGTAAGAGGACGGTCAGTTAGTATTCAGGATTGACTATTAGGTATAGGGTATCCAGATCGTATTTCGACGGCGTACAGTGAAGCGAGTGCCATGGAGGCAAGAAAAAAACCAATTACGGAGGTGATTGGGGCGATTCCCTATCGGATCGCCCTGGCAGGCGGCTGGATCGATCAGCCGTTTGTTTCCCGCCTCAATCCCAATCCGCCGGGCTCGATGGTTGTCGTGCAGATCGAGTCGCAATTTCGCTGGATGGATCGGGCGGGCCTGTGCACCAGCACTCGGGATATCGCCATGAAGCTATGGAATGGACTTCTTCCGCAGGAGAATCCCGAAACACTCGTCCGGCAGTTGTATGCCGCCGAGAATGCCGGGAAGACGCAGCCGTCTGGTTCCCAGGACATGATCGGTCTGATCCGGCCTGGAATCAATCGCCTCGATTATGATTATGAATACGAAGGAGGAGTCTTTCCGAAGCATATAGAGTCAAACACGGATCCGGAAGTGGCCCGATGGCTGGAGCGTGTGCTGTATGTAATCCCCGTAGCCCCCCGTCCGGAAGGGTATAATCCGCTGGGACGAAAGAACCTTGATCCCCAATGGATCGCCCAATTGGGACGGTCGGGCCGTGACTGTTTTGAGGCCATCGTCGGAAAAGACCTGCCTCGTCTGGGCGCATCGTTCCATGAATGTATGACCTGCTGGCGCACAATCCTGCCGGATACGGTGGAACATGAGACCTTGACGGTGGACCTGCTGTCCTTGCTGGACTGGTACCAGCAACGGTATGCCGGCGCGATGTATTCGGGCTGCGGCGGAGGATATTTATACGTAATAAGCGAGGAACCGGTGCCGGGCGGCTTCCCAATTACAATCCGAACCGGACAATGAGGCACGGCATGGGACGAGTATTTCTCAGCGACAGTTTTGATGATATCCAACTGCGGCAAATGCGACTGCTGGAAAAAGCCGCCAAACTGGGTTCGGTTGTCGTGTTCCTCTGGTCGGACGAAGCCGTGGAGCATTTGACGGGAAAAGGAGCGAAGTTTCCCCTGGAGGAACGGGAATATACTGTTTCTTCGATTCGCTATGTGGATGAGGTTCAGATACTTCATGGCCGGATCAATCCCGACGAGTTGCCCATAAATACCGTGAAGGAAGATATATGGATTGTCATGCAAGAGCAGGATTGCCCGGCGAAAATGGCCTTCTGCAAATCGCAGGGGATTTCCTATCAAGTCCTCTCCTCCCAACAATTGACAACCGTACCGGCTATGGAGAAGGATTTGGCGCCTGGATCATCCGGACGAAAAAAAGTGATTGTCACAGGATGCTTCGATTGGTTCCATTCGGGGCATATTCGGTTCTTCGAGGAAGTCTCGGAATTGGGCGACTTGTATGTCGTCGTCGGAAATGACGCCAATGTCGGGGCCCTCAAAGGACAGGGACACCCGATGTTTCCCCAACAGCAGCGACGGTACATGGTACAGGCAATCCGCTTCGTCACCCAGGCGCTTGTCTCCTCGGGCAGCGGCTGGCTGGATGCCGAGCCGGAAATCGCCCGAATTCAGCCGGATATCTATGCCGTCAATGAAGACGGCGACAAACCGATCAAGCAGCAGTTCTGCCGGGAGCATGGAATCGAATATGTGGTTCTCAAACGTCTGCCCAGGCCAGGCTTGCCGCGCCGCGAAAGCACCCATCTCCGAGGATTTTAACGACGGCGGCGGGGAGGGCGGTTACGATACTGCGTTTTACCGCCTTTTTTGCCCTTTCGAGGATGACGCTCGTCCACCAGTGGTTCCAGAGGCGCCACGGAAAGCTGCCGGGCCGGAACGTTCACGGAAACGATCCGAACACGAATCGGTTGACCGAGATGGATGCTTTTGCCGGTATAGCGGCCGACAACGGCCTGATTGCGGGGATCAAACTTCCACTCGTCCAGGCCCAGGTCGCCCGGTTCGATCATGCCTTCGATTCCGAATTTTCGGCATTGTACAAACACGCCGAAATTGGTCAGGCCGGTGACCACGGTATCCATCTCGTCGCCTACATGTTCGGTGAGCATCTGCAGGATCAGGATGGTTTTCAGTTCTCGCTCCGCGTCAGCAGCCTGCTGCTCGGTGAAGCTGATGTGTTCGCCGATTTCCTTGAGCTGAACCTCGGACAGGACCTCCTCCAGGCCGATCAAGTTTAACCGTTGTTCGAGATAACATTGCAATAGACGATGCACGAGAAGATCGGCATACCGCCGGATCGGACTGGTGAAGTGGCAATAATGCGTTGAAGCCAGGGCAAAGTGGCCTATGTGCATGGGGGAATACTCGGCCTTCTGCAGGCTCCGCAGGATGTATAGGTTGATCGGGTATTCCTGCGGCGTCCCTTTCACCGCGGACAGAAGATCCTGAATGGCCCGTCGGTCCAGATGACGGGGAATCTTGAAGCCGCACAGCTTGACAAACCGGCCTATCTGTTTGGCGCTGCCCGGCTCCGGATCGGGGTGGATTCGCCGAATAAACGGCACGTGGAATCGATCCAGCAACGTCGCCACCGCCTCATTGGCCTCGACCATGAACATCTCGATAATCGTATGCGGATAGCTGTCGTCGGCGGGCTGGGCATCGACGACCTTGCCCTTTTCATCCAGCACCAGTTCTGTTTCCGGAAGCTCCAGATGCAGCATCCCATTGGCATCCCGGCGTTTTTCGATCACTCGGGCCAGGGTATCCATGTCCTTGAGCAGGGCAACGACTTCCCCGGGAAATCCCTCGGCATGCCCCTGCAGAATCCGGTCGGCCTGCTGATAGGTAAGTCGGGCCCTCGAACAGATCAGGCTGTTGGCATATTCCCTTGCCAGAACCTTGCCCTGCGGATCGTAGGTAATATAGACGCTCTTACCAAAACGCTTCTGATCCGGCTGCAGGGAGCAGATCCCGTTACTGAGCACCTCCGGCAGCATCGGAATCACCTTGCCGGGCAAATAGACGCTGTTGCCGCGGCGCCGCGCTTCCTTATCCAGCGGCGAGTCCATCGGAATAAAGGTACTGACATCGGCGATATGCACGCCAAGCTGCCAGTTGCCGTCCTTGTCTTTACGCAGACTGATCGCATCGTCGAAGTCCTTGGCGTCCGGGGGATCGATCGTAATAATGACCTGATCGGTAATATCGTCGCGTCCGGAATCGGCTGCCGGATCGTAGGATTCGGCGGCATTGTGCCCCTGCCGGCGGCATTGGTCGCTGAACTCTTCGGGCAGGCTGTACTGGACGATGATGGACTGGATTTCCGAATCGTACAGGCCCGCCCGACCAAGCACCCGGGAAATCGCGCCGCGGGCATACTCTCCTTCGCGGGGATAGTGCATAATTTCCACGACAACTTTATCGCCCGCTTTGGCGCCTTTGGCCCCCACATCCTCCACGACGACGGGCTCAAAATAACCTTTGCCCTCGGGCTGAACCAGCCAGCCGCCACGATCCTTCTGGAGGATTCCCACAAACTGCGTATTGCCCCGGTCCAGAATCTGAGTAATGATCCCCACATACCTCGCCTGGCCTTCATGACGGCCTTTTTTTACCACGCGCGCCAGTACGGTATCCCCATTCATCGCACCATGCGTATCATAAGGCCCGACAAACAGGTCTCCCTGCTCGGTCGGCTGGGATGGGATGATAAACCCGAATCCCCGCGGATTGGAACGGAATGTTCCGGTGACCTGGTCGGATAAGGCCGGCGGCAGGATCAGATGCTTGGGTCCCAGGAGGATTTTACCTCTGGCCTGCAAGTGTTCCAGGGCGGATTTGAATCGAGGGAATTCCTCCTCGCCGATACCGAGCTGTTTGGCCATCGCCGAGCGTTTCAGGGGTTTGTAATCCCGATGCCGAAGCAGCGTAAGTATTTTCTCTGCAAGCACTTCCATATCGTCGATTCAAATAAAAAAGACGCCTGGTCGTCGGATTATCGACCAGACGTCGTACTGTCTGCATCCCAATATCGAGCCGTTCAAACGGCCTTGGCTTTCATTTGGTTGAGTTTTCGACTCATGCGCGACTTGATGCGGGCGGCGGTGTGCTTGTGCATCGTGCTGGTGCAGGAGATCTTGTCCAGTTTGATCTGGAGCAGTTTGTACTCCTGTTGGGCCTTGGCCGCGTCCCCGTTGCGCACGGCGTCTTCAAAACGCTTGATCTGCGTCTTGACCATGCTTTTTCGAGCGCGATTAGTCTGTCGTCGTTTCGCGTCCTGGCGGACACGTTTCTTTGCTGATAACGAATGAGCCACTCGTAACTCCTGTTCTCAATGTATTTCTTATTCTGGTTTCCGATCTATTCTGAATCTGAGAGGTTTTCCGGTTTATCCATCTTCCGCAGGGCGTCAATTCGCTCGCGGACGTCCTTAAATCCAAAATCCTGCTGGGCCAGTTTGCGAAACATGTCCAGCGCCTTTTCTTTTTGCCCGTCCTGCTCAAAGCTGCGGGCCAGATTATAACGCAATTCCTTGGCGACGCTCGTATCCTGGTTGTCGCACGCTTTCAGCGCCTGCTGGAAAATATCGATCGCGTCGGTATACCAGCCCTTGTGAAAGAAACACAATCCCGTCTTGGCCAGACCGGTAACGCGATATCGGGGGTCCCGCTGCACTTCCTGAAACAACGGGATCGCATCATCATACCGCTTGGCGGCCACCAGTTTCAATCCGTATTCAAACTTGAGCTTCACGTCCGTGGGATAATTTTCCACGCACAACCGAAAATGCTCCAGGCCGACCTCGTCGAGTTTTTTACTCACATACGCCAGTTTTTCCCGAAGATCCTGGCTTTGCGGATCATGGTGCAGGCCCGATTTGATCGTCCGCAGGGCGGTGCGAAGCCGTTTCAATCGAATTTCGCCCTCCTTCTTTTTAAAGGCAAAATCCTGATACTTCTTATGGGCTCCGTCCAGCAGCTTGATGGCATCCTGAAAACCTTTGTCGGTCTCCAGTCCTACCAGGGCGTCGGCCAGAGCCAAAAGATTGGTCTGAGTCTCCACTCGGGCGACGGCGCGCTTGGCTTCTTCCACGGCCCGCTGGCGAAAATCGACGCTCTTGACCAGGTGATCCTGCGCCTGGAGCTGCTCCTGAATATCTTTGTCCTTAATCGCCTTGCGAAAATCGCCGTCGGTATCGTATTTGCCCCGCTGCATAGTCAACTGGGCCGACAAATCCCGCAGCTCGTTCTGGAGCGGGGCATCTTCGGGCTTCATATCCAGGGCCTTCTGACAGGCCGCGACTGCTTTGTCAAAGAGCTCCAGCTCGCGGAATGAATCCTTGAGCAAGATCCATGTGCTATACGACGGCTTATCCTTGGAGCGGTTGGCCTCATAGACCAGATTCGCTATCCATGCCGCCGTCCTTCGATACCCGCCGGCGACCGCTGCTCGCAGCATCGATTCGGCAAAACCAAGATTATCCGGGTCCTTGGCCAGCAGGAACTCGGCATTAAGCATCTCATCCAGCGGCGTCTTGCCGCCGTGGTGCTTCATTTTATCCGTAATCGTCGGCTTTTTCCCGCCTTTTCCCTGTCGAACCAGAGCCATATGCCGCAAAGGGGCATGGCCGTCCTCCAGGGCGTCCGGGGCCAGACGCAGACCTTCCAGGTACATTTCTATGGCGTAATCGAAGTTGTCGGTGCTGGCGACTTCTTCGGCTCGTTCAAAGAACGTCAACGCCTTATCCAGATTGGCATCCTCATTTGCAGCAGACATCGTTATGCAGGTATCTCCATTACCCCTGGCCGAATCGCCCTATCTTACAGAAACGATGGCCTTTGTCAACCATAAATACTCCTATAAAACCCTTGTCCGGCGGCGGCTCGTATGGTATGTAAGACGCCTTAAACGACAATAGAAAACGGAGAAAGGCCTATGTTGTCAACGATTAAAAGGCAGGATAAAGCGGTTTTTGAGATTCTTGTTCAGGAAAGAAAGCGGCAGGAAATGTGTATCCGACTGATTCCGTCGGAAAATTATGCGTCCGCCGCGGTGATGGAAGCCACGGGAAGCTGGATGACCAATAAATACTCGGAGGGCTACCCCGGCAAGCGGTATTATGAGGGCCAGCAGAATACCGACCAGATCGAAACACTGGCGCAGAAACGGGCCAAAAAGGTCTTCGGCGCCCAGCATGCCAACGTCCAGCCCTATTCCGGATCGGTCGCCAATCTGGCCGCGTATTCGGCCTTTGTCGAGCCGGGCGATACCATCATGGGCCTGTCGCTGCCGTTCGGAGGGCATCTGACCCATGGCTGGAAGGTCAGCGCCACGGGAAAATTTTTCAAGTCCGTGCAATATACCCTGGATGAGCAGGGAAAGCTGGATTATGACGCCATCGAAGACCTGGCCAAAGAGCATAAACCAAAACTGATCGTCTCCGGGGCGACGGCCTATCCAAGGATCATCGATTTTAAGGCCTTCGAGGATATCGCCAAACGTGTCGGGGCGGTCCATATCACCGACATGGCCCATATCGCCGGTCTGGTGGCCGGCGGGGCGCATCCCAGTCCCATCCCCCACGCCAATGCCGTGACGACAACCACCCATAAGAGCCTGCGCGGGCCGCGCGGCTCGATGATTCTCTGCCGCCAGGAACATGCCGCCGCGGTCGATAAGGCCGTCTTTCCGGGGATGCAGGGTGGGCCCCACATGCACACCATTTCCGCGATCGCCGTGGCCCTGGGAGAGGCCGGTACCGCCGAGTTTGCCGCCTATGCCGGACAGATCGTGAAAAACGCCAAACGTCTGGCGGAAAAATTAATCGAATACGGCTTTACCCTGGTCAGCGGAGGGACGGAAAATCACCTGATTCTGATCGACCTGCGAAAGAAAGGCATGCTGGGCAAAAAATTGTCCCAGGCGCTGGATCGCGCCCATATCGTGACCAATTATAACACGATCCCGAACGATCCGGCCAAGCCGTTCAATCCGAGCGGTTTGCGGATCGGCACCCCCGCGGTGACGACGCGCGGCATGAAAGAATCCGAGATGGATACAATCGCCGAGTTCATGAATCGCGTGACCGAGCATATGGAAGAGGAGGCGGCCATCGCAAAAATCGGTCAGGAAGTGGCCGATTTCTGTGCGGCCTTTCCTGTGCCCGACTCCTTTGTCGGTTCGGTTTCCTGAGTCGAAACAAAACGCCTTCGCAGAGCGGTTTTTCCAACGAAACAAATATGGCCGAGGAAAAATTAAAAGCCGGTATTCTGGGGCTTAACCTGAAAGGGCAGGAGCTTCTGGAGGCCGCCGAAAAGACGGGACTCTATGAGATCGTGGGCGTGGCGGGTCTGGACAGCGATCTGCTCGCGCAGGCGGCGCAGAAATATAACGCCCAGGCCTATGAAGATTATCGGCAGCTTGTTGTTCTCAATGACCTGGATATCCTGTTCGTAGCCGGGTCGATGAGCATCTGCGACGAACACATTCGGACCGCTTTAAAACGCAAGTGCGATGTGCTGCGCGTCATCCCGCCCGGACTGGATTTCGATCAGACTGCCGAGCTGATGGCGACCGCCTGGCGGGAAAAGGCCCGGTATATCGTGGCCAATACCCGGCGGTTTGCCCCCTCCTTTCGCGATATGCGCGACTATCTGCAGGCCGAGGGTCCCGATACATTTCATCTGATCAGCGCTGTAAGTAACGCTCCCCGGTTGTTCGACGATCCGCGGGACCGCTGGATGTCCGATCCGCAACTGGCCGGCGGGGGGGTTCTTCTGTACGAGTGTTATGGTCTGATCGATCAGATCCTTCTCAACTTCACCCTGCCCCAGCAGGTCTATGCGATCAGCACCAATCACGCCCCCGACAAGGCGCAGCGTCTTTCGCTGACCGAAGACACCGCCGTGGCGACGATGCGTTTCTCGGATACCCTGCTGGGCAACATCTCCACCAGCCGCACCTTCGGGCCGTGGCTGTGCCGATTTCGCCTGCATAAGGACAACGGATATACGGTGGTTACCGACGATCGACTGACGATCTATAACAACGACGGCAAAGTGCTGGAAGACCGCTCCTATGTCTATGATGAAGCCGAGCGACTCAAAGACCTGCTGGTCAATGTCGCCCAGAGCAAACACCATCCCCGCAAGCACAAGCTGTTTGTAGGAAAAGAAGACGATTTGTATACCATGGCCGTGATTCAGGCGGCCTATCTTTCCGCACGAACCGGAGCCGCCGAAGAACCCGCCAAGTTGCTGCGCATGGCCCGCATCGAACCGCCCAATCCCTGGGGATAGCGGGGAATCACTGCCTGACGATTCTTATGTCAGTAATTCTTGATATACCTTTTCGATCGTGCGGATCATGGTGTCCGGTGCAAATTTCTCGATCACGCTTTGCCGGCCGTTCTGGCCCAGGCGAGCGCGCAGCGCGGCGTCGGCGATCAGTTCTTCACAGGCGACGGTAAGATTGTCCACATCCTGGGGTTTGATAAGCCTGCCCGTGCGTCCGTTGACCACTTCGCGGGCGCCGTCGATATCGAAGCTGACCACCGGTCTGGCGCATAGCATCGCCTGCGGCAGTACCCGAGCCAGGCCCTCGCGCAGGGAACAGTGCACCAGAATATCGGAAGAATGGATCGCCAGCGGGATCTTGTCCGGAGGCAGCAGGCCTGTGAATTTGAAACGATACTGTAAATTCGCCAGACGGATTTGGCGTTTGATGTTTTCCTTCAGGTTGCCGTCCCCCACGAACAGCCAGATGCAGTTTTGAAACTTTGGCGAAAGCCGCCGGGCCGACTCGATAATGAATTCATGTCCTTTCAGCTCGGTCAACCGGGCGATGCAGACCAGAACCACCGCCTGCTCTCCGATGCCGTACTTGCGGCGAAAGCCGCGAATGTC
>JAFGGE010000281.1 GCA_016930745.1 Sedimentisphaerales bacterium | reverse complement strand
TCGTGTTTGCGTCCATCTATCTTCATGGACGATATGATAACAGAACAAAATCAAAATGTGTAGCATAATCTATTGACTGATTAGTATAAACAAACAGAGAGAGCATCATCGGAAAGTGACGTTCGAAGAAGAACTAGAACGATTTCTTCAAAAACACAACGTGTCCTATGAACGAAAATATATTTAATATGGGGTGTAAACTTTCGCCCCTACGGGGCTGGATTGAATTGATTCATCTTTTCCGGTGGCTTACGCCACCGGCCAAGAAACTAACAATCCCTTCGGGATTAGTTTTGGATGAATTATTTGAGTTGAGGTACTCATTCTTTCCGGTGGCCTAAGCCGCCGGAAAAAAGGATAGGCGAAAACAGAAGCCCGGAAGGGGCCCAAAGGAAACTATATGAAACTGGTCTTTGAAAGAAGTGTTCCCGGTCGTCGGGGATTGACGATTTCCCCCAGCGATGTTCCCGTAAGCATCCATCTCAGGTCCGACCTGCTGCGGGACAAACCCGCCGAGCTGCCCGAGCTGAGCGAACTGGATGTGGTGCGGCATTTTACGGAACTTTCCCGCCGCAACTTCGGCGTCGATACGAATTTTTATCCGCTCGGTTCGTGCACGATGAAATACAATCCTAAAGTAGCCGAACGGATTGCCGCCTATCCCGGTTTTGCCCATTTGCATCCTTTATTGCCGCAGCTACGCAGAGGCGGGATCCTTACGCAGGGCGCTTTACAGGTACTCCACGAGACGGATCTGTTGCTGCGGGAAATCTGCGGTATGGCGGCCTTTACCATGCAGCCTATGGCCGGGGCCCACGGGGAATTGACCGGAATTATGATGATGGCCGCTTACCACCGGGACCGCGGCAACAAGAAGACGACGGTACTGATCCCAGACAGCGCCCACGGCACCAATCCGGCCAGCGCTGCAATCGCCGGATATGTTGTCCAAGCGGTTCCCAGCGATGACAAGGGCCTGATGGACCTGGTTAAGTTAAAACAGATGCTTAACGACGAGGTGGCCGGCGTCATGTTGACCTGTCCCAATACCCTGGGCCTGTTTAATCCGCATGTTCGTGAGATCTGCGATTTGATCCACAGCGTCGATGGTCTGGCCTACTACGACGGAGCGAATCTCAACGCCATTGTGGGCAAGATCCGACCGGGCGATCTGGGTTTCGATATTGTGCATCTCAACCTGCACAAGACCTTTGCCACACCGCATGGAGGCGGCGGTCCCGGGGCCGGGCCGGTTGGCGTGGTCGAGAAACTGGTTGAGTATCTGCCGGTCTCCCTCGTCGTCAAACGGGAGGACGGCACCTATGCCCTCGAATATCAGCGGCCCAAGTCTATCGGTTATATCGCACCGTTTTATGGCAATTTTGGCATCATTCTCCGCGCCTATGTCTACATGCTCATGCAGGGCGACGAAGGGCTTAAACGCATCGCCGAAAATGCGGTTCTCAACGCCAATTACGTCAAGGAAAAGCTCAAACCGCATTACGACCTGCCGCACCCGCAGACCTGTAAGCACGAGTGTGTTTTCAGCGCAACCCGACAGGCGGCCAAGGGCGTACATGGGCTCGATATCGCCAAGGCCATCATCGATGCCGGATTCCATCCGCCGACGATGTATTTCCCCATCATCGTCAAGGAAGCCCTTATGATCGAGCCGACCGAATGCGAAAGCAAGGAAACGCTGGATGCGTTCATCGAAACCATGATCGACATTGCCCGGCGGGTCCAGACCGATCCGGAGTCAGTCACACGCTGTCCGAAGACCACGCCGGTCGGCCGGCTGGATGAGACCCGAGCCGCTCGTGAGCTCGATATCGCCAGTTTGTAAAGGAAGGGAATGAAGAATCTTCGTGTCGCGACGGTTCAGTTCCAACATAGCAACGGCGATAAGGAGGCCAATCTGGCCGTAATCACCCGGTTTGTCGAGCAGGCGGCGCGGCAGGGCGTCAAGCTCATTACGTTTCCTGAGTGCTGTATCACCGGTTACTGGTTTCTTCGAAAACTGACGCAGGGGGAATTGCTGACTCTTGCCGAGCCGATTCCCGCCGGGCCGTCTTCGCAATCTCTCCTCCGGCTGGCGCGGCAATATGACATGACCATCGGCGCCGGCATGATCGAACTGGCGGAGGATGGATCGCTCTATAATGCCTATGTCGTCGCCATGCCCAATGGGCGATTTGCCTGTCATCGTAAGATTCACTGTTTTATCAACGAACATATGAAAAGCGGCGACGCATTTACCGTCTTTGACACGCCCCATGGATGCCGGGTGGGGGTCCTGACCTGCTATGACAATAATCTGGGGGAAAACGTCCGGATCGTCGCCCTGCAGAGGGCCGAGATTTTACTCGCTCCGCACCAGACCGGAGGCTGCAAAACCGGCAGCCCCTTCAGCATGGGCCGGATCGACCGCCGGCTCTGGGATAATCGGGGCGCCGATCCGGCGGCCATCGAAGCCGAATTGGCCGGACCCAAGGGCAGACAATGGCTCGTGACCTGGCTGCCCGCCCGTGCTTTTGACAACGGCATCTTTGTCTTGTTCTCCAACGGCGTCGGCCCCGACGACGACGAGGTCCGTACGGGAAACGCCATGATCCTGGATCCGTATGGGCGAATCATTACCGAGACCGGTAAAGCTGACGATGTTATGCTGGTTGCCGATCTGGAGGGGGCTCTCTATGACCATGCGCCGGGCCGACGTCGGCTAAAGGTCCGCCGCCCCGAACTCTACACCCCGCTGGTTACTCCCACCGGCAGGGAAGAAGATATCCGAAATGTCCGTTTTGAGGGGATCGAACAAAAATAAGTCGTTTCTCTTGAAAGTCCCGACACGTCAGGATAGACTGCACATCGACGGTGATTGGCATTCAAAATTTTTTATCAGATCGACAGGTATTGCTACAGTTTGCATATAAGGTTCCGGCATGAAGAGAATCATGACAGAAGAATCCGTGCTCTTTGTGAGCATTATTAAATGGGTTCTGCTGGCGAGCTGCTGCGGCGCCATTGTGGGTGCATCCACATCCCTTTTTCTGAAATTATTATCTGGCTCCATAACCCTTGCCGGCCGTTATGAGTACACATTTTTCCTGCTGCCTCTGGCGATGCTGGCCAGCAGCCTTCTTACCCTCTATGTGGCTCCTCAGGCCAGGGGGCACGGTACGGAAAAAGTCATTGAATCGATCCATAAATCCTTTGGAAAAATCCCAGCGCTGGTAGCTCCGGTGAAACTGGTCGCCACAATCATCACGCTGGCCCTGGGGGGATCGGCGGGCAAGGAGGGGCCCTGTGCGCAGATCGGAGGGGCCCTGTCCTCTTTGTTCGCGGGCATTCTGCGGCTGGATCCGAAGGACCATAAGAAGCTGG
>JAFGGE010000280.1 GCA_016930745.1 Sedimentisphaerales bacterium | reverse complement strand
CGTGTTTGCGTCCATCTATCTTCATGGACGATATGATAACAGAACAAAATCAAAATGTGTAGCATAATCTATTGACTTATTAGTAATATTAATGGAACCACGATGGCCCCGCTTTGAAATACATGGTATTGGTAAGAAGAGCGGCAGAAAAAGAAAAAAAACATACCGAGCTAAAACCTTTGATGAAGCATTAAAACAAGCATATGCCGATGATATGATTGTAGATATTCAAGCCTGCAAAGAAATTACATAAGTTGTCGGCAACAAACGAACTCCTCTAGCGATTAGTCGTGCCCATGCGGATTCCTGATACGGAGGGATATTCCTGATTTTTTTGTTTGCAGCGAGGGCGAAAAGCCCTATAATAAATAGTGGTGCAGGGTGTGAAGTACTGCCGCCGGGATCATGCGAGGAATTCATCGAGCTTCCACTGCCTGCCGGAGTGTCATTGGAAGAATGGACAGGATGGCGGAGTCTGCGTAGGGCCGGCAAAGTCCTGGAACACATGGTTATGTTAGGAGGATAGGTAGATGAAAAGCACGTTGGTAAAACATCTCTGTATTGTCGCAGCAATGATTGCCTTCAGCGGTATCAGCTCGGCGGATCTTCTTCTCAACGATACCTGGGCCGACGGCAGCCGAGCCGAAACGAACCTGCCCAATGAATCCGCCGTCTGGGCCGGTGATAGCGATATCGCCGTAAGCACAGGATCCCTGCAATATGGCATAGCAGGGTATACCGACAGCCATAAGCTGTGGACCTATTTCACCCCGGACGGCTCGCCGGTCTCGCTGGATGTGGGCCAGCAACTGATCGCCAGAATCCGGTTTACCCCACGAGGCTTATACGAGAGTGATGCCGAAAACTTCCGATTCGGCCTGTTTCACGATCCGACCGATCCCCAGGTGTATGCGGACACCGACGATGACGGCGGGGGAAGCGGCGATCCCTGGACGGATTCCACGGGCTATGCGGTTCGGCTCGCGCTCAGCAGCGGCGCCGGCGATAATCCGCAGGTCGGCAAGCGCATCGATCAAGCCAACAACAGCCTGTTGGGCTCCAGCGGCGCTTATCAATGGGACAGCGGCGGAACCGATATTGCCAATATGACCGACGGCGCCTCCTACATTGCCTCCCTGGTACTGGACCGCATGGCCGCAGATCAGATGCTGGTAACCTTTACTCTGACCGATGACGCCGGCGGAGTGCTCACCACGCACTCGCTGGCAGATTATGATGGGCTCGGCGACGATCCGATCTGGACGCAGTTCGACCATCTGTTCTTCCGTTTCTCCAGCGCTTCCGGAACAGCGGATGTGATCGACTTCCAGAATTTCATGGTCGAAGTGGTCCCCGAACCGGCGACACTGGGCCTGTTGGCTTTCGGCGGGCTCCTTGCCCTTAGAAGACGCAGGAATTGAACGGCAGGATACTTTTTTATCTAAGGCACAAGATCATCGTTGTTTCGCGGCTTTGGACCGAGGGCATAGATGAGTCCTCCGGCTAAGACCGTACCGGCCAGGACAAACAGGGCCAGCCGCTGGAATGACCAGGCATAGGTAAAGCAGCTATAGATCAGATAGAGACAGACCGCGGCAAAGATCAGCAGCGGCAAGGGAAATAATGTCACCCGATAAGGTCGTTCCGCCTGCGGCTCCTTGATCCGCAGGACGACAACGGCAATCGTCGTGCCCAGGTAAAACAGGTACACCGCCGCCGCTGTGTAGAGCAGCGTCTTTACAAAATCGCCGAAGATCAGAATCATACTCAACGCGATGACGCCCTGAATGAGAAGGGCCGGCAAAGGCGTTTCGGTTTTTTCATGCCAGCGGCCCAGCGCAGAAAACAGCCTGTGCTCGGCGCCCATGGCATACGTAATCCGGGCGCCGGTAAAGATCAGGCCGTTGACCGCGCCCAGGGCCGAGATGCAGACCAACAGACTGATCAAACCCGCCCCGATCCGGGGCAGGGACTGGGCGACCGCGTCAGTAGCGACCGCCTGCGAGTTGGCCATGGGTTCATAGCCTAACGCGACCAGAAACGCTCCATTGACCAGCAGGTACAGCACAGTAACCGCCGCGGTGCCCAGGACAAGGGCTCGGGTGATATTCTTGCGCGGATTTTTCACTTCCGCGGCGACATAGGCCATTTCGTTCCAGCCGCCATAGGTAAACAGCACAAAAACCAGGGCCAGGCTTACCGGCAAGGGCTGCACTTCGGCGCTGCCGGCGGCCCCTTTCGGACCGGACATGGCAACGAGGAAAACAAATACCAGCCCCAACGCCTTGATCGTCGTCAGCAGGTTCTGGGCCCATTTGCCCTGTCGTACCCCAAGGATGTTAATAAGCGTAAGGATCAGGACCGCCGCCCCGGCATAGACCCGATGCGCGATCGCGATGCCCTGCTCGGACTGTCCGAAGGGATTGATCGCCGCCGCCGAATAGGTCGCAAAGGCAAAGGCCATGACAGCGATATCGCCGGGACGGACGATAGTCAACTGGATCCAGCCGAACAGGAAACCCGCCCATTTCCCATACGCCTTGGACAGGAAGACATAATCGCCGCCCTCTTTGGGCCAGGCCGTCGCCAGTTCGGCATATCCCAGCGCCCCGCATAGCGAGATCAGCCCGCCGGCCAGCCACAATAGGAGCACGCCGATCCAGTGGTTGACCTCCTGGCCAAGACCGGGAAAATTCTCATTGAGCCACAGACCGATCTGATGGCTGCCCTTGGCGATGTCCGGGGCCATCTGGTAAATCCCCGCCCCGATGATGATGCCGACGATAATGCAGCTTGAATCGAACAGCGTGAGCTGGCGTTTGGGCTGTGCATTCATGTATTATCCCTGTATTTCGAATCCTATTGGCTTTCGAGAAAGAAAGGAACCGCATCATCATAAATCCAAAGCTCGAATTTCGAAACATAAAACAGACTTCGATATCAACATTACAAAACAGGGGATGGCACTTGCGACACCCCCTGTCATCGCTAGGTTTTCCGCACTTCTTAGCTTACCCGTTTACCGCTTTTTGAGCGTTACGCTAACCCCCTGCTGGTCTTTATGCACAAAAATCGTCTCCAGGTCTTTATTGGTGGTGATCGCGGTCAGATAATTCTGCATGGAACGGCCCGCGTTGGTCGTGTTGTGCGCCAGGATCAGGCCGCCGGGACGGACCTTGGGAAGCAGCTTTTCGAGGTAATCCATATACCCTTCCTTGTCGGCGTCCAGGAAAAGAATGTCGATAGGACCTTCAATTTTGGCTACGGTCTCGTGTGCATCGCCGAAGACCTGCTGGACCAGTTCGCTGACGCCGGCCCGCTTGAAGTTGGCCGTGGCCAGGTCGAACCGGTTTTTATCGATATCGTGCGTGATGAGCCTGCCGCCGGTCTTTCGCAGGCCCAGGCACCACCAGATGCCCGAATAACCGTTGCTGGTGCCGATTTCCACAACCGTTTTGGCATTCATGGACTCTACGAGGATACGGAAGAACCGTCCATCCTCCACGGAACAGTTCATCATGCCGCGGCTCTGATTTTGACGCATGTCATCCAGGACGGCAAGAATCTTCTTTTCTATATCATCCTGCGGTACGGGAGCGTTTTCGGGAGAGGCTCCTCCCAATCCGCGACCACCCTGAGGCGGCTGCATGCCCTGCCCCATGCCGGGACCCATTCCAGGCCCTATGCCTCCGGGGCCCATGCCTCCGCGCTGCTGGCGCATTTGTTTGAACTGTTCGATCAATTTGCCCATTTCCTCCCGATTGTTAGCTTGATAAGCCTTGTCAAGCTGATCCAGCCAATCATCCATCATTCCTCCACCCATCCGGCCCTGAGCCGCCCGGTCGGCAGCGCCCCGGCGGGAACCAGTCTGCTGGGCCAAAACAAAACCGGATATGACCGATACAATCAGCAATCCTATTACACCCTTTCGAACCATGGTTCTCTCCTTAAAAAACTGAATTTCGACGTAGTGAAACTGTTTCCAGACTTCGTTCGGCGAGATAGTGAAAAAAATTAACCTTTGGTAACATGCTTTGGTAAAAATCCTGAGTCAAGGGCCTTTAATCCTCAGCGAAAACATACGAGTGAGCCCGGAATCGCTCTTTCCCCGGACTTTTCTTTGTGCCAAAGGTCCTGGATGCGTATAATGCCGCCTTTGAATTGAAATATAGCCGACTGCGATTGGGAGAGATCATGGCTCATTTATTTATCAGCGATATAAAACCGGGAATGCAGATCAACGACATATATATGGTCACCCAGCCGTTGTTGCGCAATACCACACGCGGCGACCTGTATATCGCGATGTACCTGTCCGACCGCACCGGCAAGATCAACGCCCGGATGTGGCAGGCCACACAGAAGATCTATGACCAACTGCCCAGCGAAGGTTTCGTCCAGATCCGCGGCAACAGCGAGCTTTATAAAGACTCGCTCCAGATGGTCGTCAACGATATCCAGGTCGTCGAGCCCGCCCAGGTCAAGCTGGCCGACTTTCTGCCTCGAACCCAAAAGAACATCGCCGAGATGTTCCAGCAGCTCAAGCAAATGCTCGATGCGATCCAGGATCCCGGCCTGCGGGCGCTGGTGGGAGAGTTCCTATCCGATGCCGATCTGATGCGAAATTTTTGCACGGCGCCGGGCGGGATGCAGGTGCATCATGCCTACCTGGGCGGCTTGCTGGAACACGTGCACAATATGCTCCAGGTCGCCGCGGCGATCCTGCCGCTCTACCCGAAAGTGCAGCGGGATCTGGTGCTGGCGGCGATCTTTGTGCACGATCTGGGCAAGACCACGGAATTGTCGTACGAAATCGCCTTTTCCTATACCGATGAAGGACAACTGCTGGGCCATCTGGTGCAGGGGACACGCATGATCTATCAGAAAGCCGACGCCGTCGCCGCCAAAGGCTCACCCGTCGATCCGGATGTGCTCAATAGCCTGATCCACATCGTTCTGGCCCATCACGGGCAGTACGAGTTCGGCTCGCCCAAGCTGCCCGCCACAGCCGAGGCCTTCATGGTCAACTATATTGACAACCTGGACGCCCGGATGAACCAGGTAATCGGGGCCATCGATACGGATCCTTCTCCGGATGCGTGGACGCCCTATGTGCGCACCCTCGAAACCCGCCTGTTTAAAAAAAGGCCCCTTGCTCAGCAGGAGTAGAGCGGGGTGATTCGGACTATTCATCGTCCAAAACAGGCCAGGATAATCTCCGCCAGCCGTACATAGGCGTTGCCTATCGCCTGAGTGCGGAAGAATTGAACCGGCGAATCAGGGTTTCCTATAAACGGCCGTAACGTCCAGCCCATTTGAATCCCGACGAAGGCATAAATGATAATCCATATCCGCAACAGCCACCGATGACGACGGTTTCGCTGGATCAAAGGTTGATATAAACGACGCAATAACAGCTGCGATGAGATGCTGGCAATCCCAAACATAAGGGTATTGAACAGAATGGCCCATTGATAATGATTGCTGGATACGTACCACAATATCGTAAAAGGAGCCAACGAAGCCAGGACAATCGTCAATCCGGCTTGCGTGGCGACCAGGGCACGCATGGATTCACCGAAATCATCACGGAGACCAAACAACGTGTTCAGAACAAAAAAACTGGGCACGCTCAGGGCAAATGTAACTGCCAACAAAAACGGTACTTTCACGGCCGAATAAACGACCTGTAAAAAACGCTCTCCCGCCCATCCCCCGAAGCTGCCCATAACGGCGCCATAGAGCAAACCGAAAACCACAAGGTGCACGAATAATCGCATCAAAACAGGGAGTGGACGTTCCCGGGCAACCTGTCCGATACGACCTCGTAAAACGTCCTCAGCGCCTGCCAATATCACACAGACTCTCCTGCCCTCTATCGAGTCGGAAGGCCCACAAGGCTTGCCAGAGCCTGAAGAACCGCCAGGAAGAAATTGCTCTCGCGGGCGCGAAACCATGTGAATTCCATATTGGGATTTCCAATAAACGGACGCAGCACCCAGCTCATTTGGGCTCCCACCAGGGCAAAAACCACGATCCAGATTCGAAACACCGTCCAGGCGCGTCGGTTGGTCCTGTCGCCGATCAGGTCCAGTGCGGCCGGTAAGGATATTTTTCCTGCAGCGCCGGATTCCTTATCAGAGATCGATTTTTCCGGGGTATCCTGTGCAGAGAATTCCAATTCTTTTCGAACCGACTCCTGCATAATCACCAGACGGTGCAAGGTGCGTAACAAAAATGCCAATCCAAGCACCCCGCCAATCGAACACATTGCCACGTTCAACAGGATCATAAACGGGTAACTGGTCGTGCTCACGGCGAAAAACACAACAATCGGCCCAAGCGAAGCGACAACGGCAAGAATTACGCCCATGGAAGCGATCAGCAGCCGAAACACCGAATCCATCGAGAGACGAGAACCGACCAGCGCGTTAAACACATACAGCGAGGGAAACGTCACAATCAAAGTTAATCCGAAGAGCAGGGGAAATTTTACCATGCCGGCAAAAAGCTGTTTAAACGCTTCACCTCCGGTTCGTATCATAGCAAAGGAACCCATGCAGGCGCCATAGATCAGGCCAAGAATCAGTAATACAGAAATTAATCCCCCGATGGGGAAATCGATCCGACCCTCGGTCAGATTGGCCATTCGCGTGGCATCTCCTCGCAGAATACCATCCAGTTGCTTGAAATGTTTCAACATGGAAAAGACCTCCCAACAATCAAACGAATGAAAGTAAACATCTTACTCCGGGTAAGAAACTCATTCATCAATTTGAATGGATAACCTCCCTGACGCCACGTTACTCCTGTCCGGTAAAAAATGGTATTTGCTTTATACTACGGAATCTGTCCATAGAGAGTTCGAGTTATGTCTGAAAAAATAGCGACAAAGGCGGGATTGTCAAATAAAAAAGGCTTCCATGAAACCGTAAAAATTCATGGAAGCCTCTTATTGTTACGTTTCTATTGCAGCGTCAAGGGCGAGATGTTGTCGCCGTATTGAGCCTGGGCTTCTTTGAGCCGCTTTTGAATCACGGCGAAGGTGTCGTAAACGATCGGCGGCGTGTCCGGCACCTTGGTACGGTAAATTTTTTCGACGCGGTCGAATTTGGCCAGAAGATTCGGAATCCGGACCGTAAACGCCTGGAGGTAATCCTGTTCGGTAAACTCCTTATGGAGATTCTCCCGGAACAGCCGGGCTATATCCTTATACAGCGGGATATACCCGGTCGGCGTTTGGATGGCATCCACATCCCCATTGGTTCGCAGTTCGGCCCAGAGGATCCAGACGGCCTTGTCCGGGATTTCATGCAGGAACTTTCTATCGGCGCCCCGCAGGAAGTAATTGACCGAAAAGATCGCCGGCGGATTGGCCATGCCCTTGGCGAAATCCAGGTTGTTCTGGATGTAGCGGCCCAGCGGGATCGAGACGAAGTCCTGGTTGCTCATAATATTGAACGTGCGCACCCCTTCCTTGCCCAGCGTGGCGGCGGTCGTCTCGGATTCCAGGGCGGCGCCTTTGGCGATGATGCCCTCGGTCCAGTCAAAGGCCTGCTCGACCGGTACGAGCGTGTCGCTGTCGCGCCCGCCGTAGACGATCGCTCCCAGAGGCACGCCGGTTGGATCGTCGATCCGCGAGTCCCGATTGGCCAGCGCCGAGATCCGCACCGTATAGCGGGCGTTCTTGTGGGATGGGGGGATATCCTTTCCCTCGGCGTCCTTTTTGCCCTTATGCCACAGGCCGCTGAAATTGACGCCCTTGTCGGGAATCTCACAGCCCATGCCCATCCAGTAGGGTTTTCCGTCCGTGATCAGGACATTGCCGAAGATCACCTCGCCCGGCCGGGTAATCGCTTCGTAAATCACCGGATCGTCCTTCGGATTGACATTTTCAATGATGCCGAAAATGCCCTGTTCGACGTTGGCGGTGTACACCTTGCCACCCGATTTCCGCAGATAGGCGATATCGTCGCCTACAATCGTCTGGCCGGGGATCATAGCCGTCGAGGTCTTGCCGCAGGCCGAGGGAAACGCGCCGTTAAAATAGGTAACCCGTCCGTTGGGGCCATGCACTCCCATTACAAACATATGCTCGGCGAGCCAGCCTTCGCGGGAGGCCTTTTGGATCGCCAGGCGCAGGGCCAGTTTTTTCAGGCCGACCGTATTGCCGGCGTATTGGGTATTCGTCGAATAAACGATATTCTCTTCCAGATCAATGTAAATCCGTTTCAAGGGCACGTTTTTGCTGCATCCGTTCGTATCCAGCTCGCCCTGGGAATGCAGAAACTTGAAAAATTCCCTGTTTGCTCCAACTTTCTTGAACTGTTCGTACCCGGGCCGATACAACAATGCCTCGCTGTGAGCTACATACGGCGAATCGGTGATTTGGATGCAGGAGATGCTGAATTCCGAATTGACCGGCCCCAAACACCAGAAGCAGATCAGCATCTGCCGCCCAACCATCGAATTCTTCAACAGGCTTCGGATTTCCCCGGTGCCCTCAGTCTTGTCCATCGAATTGAGCGACTCGCCCAGATCGACACCCTTGGCCAGCAGGTATTTGGTGACCTCCTTATCGCGTCCCTGGTCCTGAGGTCCATCGAAGTGATAGGTATGCCCTTCCATGGCAAGCGGATGTTCTCCGCCGCCGTTTTTGGCCATTTCGCGAATCTTTTGTTGATCCGCCGGATCGTCCGTGCAGACGAATATCGAATCGGGATTACACAACTCAATCGCATCGGCCACAAAGGCGTGCATCGGGGCACAGCCAATCGCGGTCAAACGACCAAAACCATCCGCATTAAGACGCTCTTTCAGCAGGTTGTTTACCCTATCCACCGTTCCAGTCCTTCCTTTCAAAATCTCACGATACGCAAAATCCGGCAGATTGTAGAGACCGGGGTAAAGTACGTCAACTTTTTTTCGCTGTTTTCAGGCCTGAAAAGAAGCCCAATGGGCTGCATTGCCTATATCAATACTGAAAACGCGGTTTACGAACGCCAAATCATTTGTTAGAATGGTAAGCCGTTGTTTGAAACGTTTCGAGGTTTTTCATTAGGAGCAGGTGTTATGAGAACAGCCAAATCCTTCCTTATATTGTCTGTCGTGTTCTTTCTTGCACTATCGTTTGCTCTGCACGCCGGGGTGCGTCTGCCCTCGGTGATCGGCAGTAATATGGTCCTGCAGCAGCAGACCGAGGCTCCGCTGTGGGGCTGGGCCGAGCCGGGCGAAAAGATCAGCGTCCGGGGCAACTGGCAATGGTTCGACGTAACCACCTGGGCCGGCAAGGACGGCTCCTGGCTGGTCAAGCTGCCCACACCCGGCGCCGGCGGACCCTATACCATAACGATCAAGGCTTCCAACGAAATCAAGCTGGACAATATCCTGATCGGGGAGGTCTGGGTTTGTTCGGGTCAATCCAATATGCAGTGGTCGGTAGAAGCCTCGAACAATGCCCAGGAAGAGATCAATAACGCGAAGTATCCCAATATCCGCCTGTTCTATGTAACGCGCAAGGTGGCCCAAACGCCGCAGAACGACTGCGAAGGTTCATGGAAGCAATGCAGCCCGGAGACAATTCCCGGTTTTTCGGCGGCAGCGTACTTTTTCGGAAGGTACCTGCATAAAGAACTGAATATCCCGATCGGGCTAATCCATACAAGCTGGGGCGGCACGCCCTCGGAGGCCTGGACGCGCCGGTCGATTCTGGAATCCAACCCGGATTTTATGCCGATTATCGAGCGGTTTAATCAGGCGATGGAAAACTATCCCAAAGCGATGGAAGACTATAAAAAGCGTGTGGAAGAGTGGAAAAAACAGGCCGAAAAGGCCAGGGCCGAGGGCAAGAATCCTCCGGGATATCCCGGCCAGCCGTTCGGGCCGGACCATCCCCATGCCCCGGCGGGCCTGTACAATGCGATGATCGCTCCGCTGATTCCGTATGCGATACAGGGAGCGATCTGGTACCAGGGTGAGTCCAACGCCGGGCGGTCATACCAGTATCGCACGCTGTTTCCGGCCATGATCCAGAACTGGCGGCAGGACTGGGGGCAAGGTGAGTTTCCGTTCTATTTCGTGCAGATCGCCCCATACAACGGCCAGACGCCGGAGATTCGCGAGGCCCAGTTGATCGCGTACCGCACCACGCCGAACACGGGGATGGCCGTCACGATGGATATCGGCAATCCCACCGACATTCACCCTCGAAACAAGCAGGATGTGGGCAAGCGGCTGGCCCTGTGGGCCCTGGCCAACACCTACGGCAAGGAAGGGATCGTGTATTCCGGGCCGCTGTATAAGGCCTACAAAATCGAGAGCGACAAGATACGGATCCTGTTCGACTTTACCGGATCGGGATTGATGGCCAAAGACGGGCCGCTAACGCATTTTGTGATCGCCGAGGAAGACAAGGATTTTGTGCCCGCCCAGGCAACAATCGACGGCGATACGGTCATCGTCTGGAGCGACGACATAAAGAATCCCGTCGCGGTCCGATACGGATGGGAAAACGGCGCCGAGCCGAACCTGTTCAATAAGGAAGGCCTGCCCGCCTCGCCGTTCCGCACCGACGACCGAAAGGGAGAGACCTTCGGAAAGTACTGATCCCAACTGCCGCCTTTACGGCGGCATGGATATCCTGGATATCCCTCAATGAACAACGGGCCGGGGTGAAAATCCCGGCCCGTTACATACAGATCGGCCTTGTATCGCGAGTCATTATTGGGGTAACTCTTCCGAAGATGCCTCTGTGACCGTCAGATATCATCCGGCATATTAGCCAACTCGATTTCGATGTTGCTTCTGGAGTCAACAACACATCAAGATGTAAAAAAACGGTAGGAATTGTAGTGGATTGACGCTTTCACCTGGAGGCATAGAAGGATAATAAACAGAGCGCCAGTCCTGTCGCCAGCGGGATAAGAAGATATATCAAATAATACCGCAGAGGAAGAGTTCCTGCAGGGGTTTTTAATTCGCCCGACGCTTCTGTCTGCGGCGGCTTCGGGCTTACAGGTTCGAGGATTGAAATTGACTTATCGAGCAGCTTGATCATTCTTTCGAAACCGGGCTTTGTCTCATCGGTCATATGGTCTATCAGCATCTGCCGTGATTTCCTGGCCTTGTCCAGAGGGATATCGTTATTTTTGTTTGTCGCGCATGGGTCCGCTCCCTTTTGCAATAATATCGATATCGCCTCGTTGCTGTGTGTCCGTGCGGCTTCATGGAGTGGCGTATCGCCGTAGTTATTCTTTGCTTGCAGGTCTGCGCCTTTTTGTAACAGCAATCGAATCAATTCCGGCCGATTGTTTACCGCAGCTTCATGAAGGGGCGTATTGCCGAAATTGTCCACAGCGCCGATATCGGATCCAAACTCCAACAGAACATTCACGACCTCTTCTCGTCCGTTCTGTATTGCCTCATGCAAGGCAGTGTCCCCATATTTGTTTCTGACATGGAGCAAATTCGGATCGCTGTCGAGCAATTGCTTTACGATCTCAGCATGCCCTTCCAGTGCATGAAAATGAACCTCCGGCACGGCAAGGAGTACTGAAATATGTAGTAGAAATAAAGCGACGAGCTCTTTTTTTCGCAGATTGCCGTAAATTATGTCGAAGACCTGCAAAATCACTCTGCTTCATCCCCATTCCGTACTATTTTCCGATGCGGATCGAGCCGTTGGAGGTACGAAGATTCAACCGACCGGCCCCGTCGCCGATGGTTCCTTCCAGATGGGTTTTCTTGAATTCCCCCTGAATGAGAATGGGCAGATCTGTTTTAATCGAGCCGTTGCTGGTGTGGGCCGAGACACGCGCTGAGAAGTTCGGCGGCGCAATGAAGATAATCGAACCGTTGCTGGTTTCGATGGTCACATCCGGCGCTTCTGTTGTCCCGGGGGCGCAGGCGACCTCCACCCCTCCGTTGCTGGTCTTGGCGCGGAGGCTGCCGGTCACTTCACGACAAATGATCTTGCCGTTGCTGGTGTGAACATCCATCGG
>JAFGGE010000279.1 GCA_016930745.1 Sedimentisphaerales bacterium | reverse complement strand
CCTTATCCCAGCAGTTGGTCCGCAGCCTGGCCCGCAGGGCGTCATCAGTAAGGGAAGCATCGATATGCCGATTGTCCAGCGAATACCGATCAATCTCCAGAGAACGGATCGCCTTTTGAAATGCTTCCTTAAACGTCCGTCCGATCGCCATCGCCTCGCCGACCGACTTCATCTGTACGGTCAGGAGGGGATTGGTCTGTGGGAATTTTTCGAAGGTAAACCGCGGCCACTTGACCACGCAGTAATCAATCGTCGGCTCAAAACAGACCGGCGTCTTTTTGGTGATGTCGTTCGGGATTTCATCCAGCGTATACCCCACCGCCAGAAGTGAGGCGATCTTGGCGATAGGAAAGCCCGTCGCCTTGGATGCCAACGCCGAACTTCGGGATACGCGCGGATTCATCTCGATCACATACAGCTTGCCCTTGTCCGGATTGACGGCAAACTGGATATTCGATCCCCCCGTCTCTACCCCGATAGCCCGGATAATCTTCAAGGCCGCATTCCGCATGATCTGGTATTCTTTGTCGGTCAGCGTCTGAGCGGGCGCTACGGTGATGCTGTCGCCGGTATGAATCCCCATCGGATCGAAATTCTCGATCGAACAGACGATGACCACATTGTCCTTGCGGTCGCGCATTACCTCCAGCTCGAACTCTTTCCATCCGACGACCGATTCTTCCACCAGCACCTGATGCACCGGGCTCAGATCCAGCCCCCACTTGATAAACCGGACATATTCCTCCGCATTATAAGCCACATTGCCGCCCATGCCCCCTAGGGTATAGGACGGCCGGATGATCGCAGGAAATCCGATTTGTTTGACGATTTCCTGAGCCTCCTCGATGGAATGGGCATATCCGCTGGCCGGTACCTGAAGGCCGATTTCCTGAATGATCGTCTTAAACCGATCCCGCTCCTCCGCCCGCTTAATCGACTCCAGATCAGCTCCTAAAAGCCGTACGCCAAACTTGTCCAGCACACCGCTTTCGGCCAGGGCTACGGCGGTATTGAGCCCTGTCTGCCCCCCCAGTGTCGGCAGGAGGCTGTCCGGTCGCTCCGCTTCGATAATTTTGGCCACCATGTCCGGGGTAATCGGTTCGATGTATGTCCGGTCCGCCATTTCAGGATCGGTCATGATCGTCGCCGGATTGCTGTTGACCAGAACCACTTTATACCCCTCCTGACGCAGCGCTTTGCACGCCTGGGCCCCCGAATAGTCGAATTCACAGGCCTGCCCGATCACAATCGGACCCGAACCTATGATCATTATCTTATGAATGTCGTCGCGTTTCGGCATTAGCCTCTATCCTATTCCGATCCGGAATCCTCCGGACAGGGACTCTCCCTAGTTTCTGTCCATAGCGTTCGCGGGATTATAGTCAGACGAAATTGAGCCTGCAAGACCTTTCAAACGAATTGTAGCTGATTGAAGAAATCATATTTGCTTATGAAGCTCGGAGTTCACCCTGGAGGGCCTGGAGAAGTTGTTCTTCCGGAACGACGGCGATTTTCTTGCCATGGCGGTACAGAAAGCCCTTGCCCTTGGCGGCACAGACCGCCACATCCGCATCGGCCGCCTCCCCCGGTCCGTTCACCACGCATCCCATGACCGCTACCCGAATCGGCTTGTGAATCCCCTTTAGCACGCGCCGGACCTGACGGGCCAGCTTCACAACATCAATCTGACACCGGCCGCAGGTCGGGCAGACAATCAAAGTCGGAGAGCCGCTTTCATAGAGCCCTAAAGACTGTAAGATTTGCTGTGCGATCTGCACCTCTCTGACCGGGTCACCCGCGACGCTGACACGGATGGTGTCCCCGATGCCCCCGGCCAGAAGGGTCCCCAGGGCCACCGCCGACGGCACGGTCGCATCGTCCGGCAGGCCGGCATGGGTCAGGCCGATATGAATCGGATATCCGAATGCCTTTGCAATCGCCCTATTAGCCTCGATTGTACGAAGGGTGTCGGCGCTTTTGACGCTCAGGACCAGGTTGGTAAAGCCCCTTTTTTCAAACAATCCGACATATCCGCTCATTTCCTGCACCATCAGACCGACGCGCCGATCCTGATCCACATCGGCCTTGAGATCGCGTATACTGGCCTCATTGACGCCGATACGGATCGCGATCCTGTGCATTTTGGCACAATCGATGATCCTCTCAATATCGCCCGGTTCCTTGATATTGCCTGGATTCAGGCGAATCTTGGCCGCTCCCGCCTCGATGGCCTCGATCGCCCGTTCCGGGGAGAAATGAATATCCGCCACCAGCGACAGCCCGGTCCGATTCACAATCCCGGCAAAGGCCTTCGTATCGGGCTGCGTCGGCACTGCGATTCGCACCAGATCGCATCCGGCCCTCGTCAATCGCCGGATCTGCCGAATGCAGCGGTCCACATCCGTGGTCATTACCTTCGTCATCGACTGAATGACCAGAGGATGGCCTGATCCGATGGGGACCGTTCCGGCCAAAGCGGTTGCTGTCTTTCTTCTTTCTATCATCGCCGGAATTCTATCTTGCCATCCCGATGATGGCAAACTAAAATACCCCCCTATCTGGTTCCGGAGATGTTTCAACAGAAATTTATGAAAAAGGAAAATACTGTAGTATATGTCGATGGTAATCTCTTTATCTCTGGCCGTCCTTGTCGTGTATTCCCTCTTCGGCTGGACGATCTATTTCTCCCAATCATCCCTTCTCTACAAGCCGTTGAAGGAAATGCCCTATACGCCTGCCGATATCGGATTGATTTATGAAAAAGTCGCCCTCCGCGCCGGCGACGGCCTTAAGCTGGCCGCCTGGTATATTCCCGCCGCCCACGCCCGATACACCATTCTGTTCTGCCATGGCAACGGCGGCAATCTCTCCTACTATCTGGACACAATCAGCCTTTTCCATGAGATGGGTTTGAATGTCCTGGTTTTTGACTATCGCGGCTATGGCGTAAGCCAGGGCCAACCTGCCGAAGAGGGTACGTATCTTGACGCCCGGGCCGCCTGGGACTGGCTCGTCCGGAAA
Organism: Sedimentisphaerales bacterium; assembly: GCA_016930745.1. Classification (GTDB taxonomy): domain Bacteria; phylum Planctomycetota; class Phycisphaerae; order Sedimentisphaerales; family Anaerohalosphaeraceae; genus JAFGGE01. The sequence continues at coordinate 16,255 of JAFGGE010000279.1, read as the reverse complement.
AAAAACGTTGCCCCCGAACATATTATTATCCACGGACGAAGCTTAGGAGCGCCCATCGCGGCATTTTTGGCCGCCCAAGTCACTCCGAAAGCCCTGATAGTCGAAAGTGCATTCACCTCGTACGAAGACATCGCCAAAGTATTTTATCCCTACCTGCCCGTTCACTGGTTCGCCAAATTCAAATATAACACGCTCCAATCCATCCGCCGGGTGCAATGTCCGGTCCTGTTCATACACAGCCGGCACGATGAGTTGATTCCCTTCCGGTTCGCCTTGCAATTATACGATGCCGCCGAGGAGCCGAAAGAACTGCTGGAAATCGAGGGAAACCATAACGGAGGCTTTCTGTACTCGGGCAGAGTGTATCGCGAGGGCCTGCTTGACTGGATCCGATCTTTGGATACCTCATCCGGGCTTTCCCAGGTAAAGACTTGTATCGTATAGCCGCTTCTTTACAATCTACGCAGCAAACCAACCACAACGGCCTCGATTCGGCAATTGTCCGAATAGATCGGTGCATAGCACGCATTGGCCGGCTGCAACCGCACACATCCCGGCTCCCGATAAAACCGTTTCAGCGTGGCGTTTTCCTGATCCACAATTGCCACAACAAGCTGTCCGTTTTCCGCATTTTTAGCGCGTTTGCAGATGGCGTAATCCCCGTCGCAGATACCCTCTTCGATCATGCTATCCCCAATCACCTGTAAGACAAACGTCTCCTGGTCGCCGAACAAACCCGTCAGGGAAATCGGTTCGGCGTTCTCGATCGCCTCGATCGGCGTGCCGGCAGCGACTCTTCCAAGAAACGGCATAGAAGCGTCCGACGTCTCTTCCGGCTCCCCCCGGTCCCGCTCAAGCAGCCGTGACGCCTGTGCCGTTAAGCGCAAAGAGCGTGCCCTGCCGCGAGACTTTGTGACGAGACCTTTTTCGCGCAGCGCGGCGATATGTTCGAACACGGTAGGCCGGCTTACGCCCATCTCCTGCGCCAGTTCGCCCATCGTCGCCGAATAACATTGCCTGTCCCGGTCTCTTCCGATGCGGCGCAGCACCTCCAGTTGACGAGGCGTCACCGCCGGTTCCATGATTTCGGTTAGCATCTTTGCGCTCTCCTGTAACGACGATAGTGTCCTGACCCTCGACCGAAGCCGCCAATTCCGCCTGCAAATCCGGATCCAGCGCAGCGCCGATGATCTCGGCAATCTTGGCCAGAACCTGGCCCAGTGGATTTCTGCCTGACTGGATGGTCTTGGGAGACCAGGAATGAAGATAATCCCCGCCCGGACCGAATTTGCACAAAGGCTCGCTGTCGTCGTCCATCGAAAATCGTCTCAAATCCATGACTTCACCTCGAATCCATTCACTTGTAGAACGACTGGTTTTCTGTCCCCGAGCCATCCGCCGCCCGGGTCTCCTTTCTCTATCGGCTAAGCTCCTTCGGAAACCCTAACAAAAACCGAACAGATCTGCGTATTTTAAGAAAAAATTCGATTTCCTGCCAATAGGGTTCGCCAATAACCCGTATTGAATGGATTTAAGTCTTTTGGGTTTCATGGCTTATGCCAATCATCCGTGACAGGCGAGTCAAAAGGAGCTATGACAATTTTTGAAACTCGGATATAATTCCTTTCCTCTCGGTAACCGGACGATTTTGATGCGATGTCCTTCCTGGCGTCTCTTAAAACAAGAATTACCCAAATGGAACTGTTCGAGGCCATACAGGCGGTTGAGACGGCTTTACAGGACAACTGCTCTGCTCACGAATTGGCCTGCCGCCTTGGCTTGAACGAGGGCATATCCGGATACATCGTACATACCGTACCTGCGTGTTTGTTCTGCTGGCTGCAAAATCCGGACAATGTCCGAAAGGCTTTGGAAGATGTCATCCTGCTGGGCGGCGATACAGACACGACAGGTGCTATCACGGGGGCGCTGACCGGGGCCATGGTCGGTTTCTCCCAAATACCTGCAGAATGGATTAACGGCCTTCGGGAATGGCCGCGTTCGGTGAAATGGATACGGAAACTGTCGGAGGAACTTTCATTGGCTTTCTTCGCTCCGGACCGGTTCGAATGCATCCGGCCGGTCCGGCTTGCATGGTATGGGGTTCCCTTGCGAAATCTCCTCTTTACGGCCGTCGTTTTGAAGCATGCCTTCCGACGGGTATTCCCGCCCTATTGAAAAAAAAGCACGGTCGATAAAACCGTGCTTCTCAAACGAAAGTTACATTGGAAATTATTTTCCTATAGATCGTTGTAGAAAAACGATATCGATATCGGTCAAAGCGCCGGCTCCGCTCAAGGCCTCCGCGACATCCAGCAGATGCTCCATGGCGGCGGAAAACTCGCCGGCGGCTCGTCTGGCCGAAAGATCAATCGCACCCTCTCCATAACGGCTGTGCATCTTTTCGACATACTCCTTCTCCAGATCATCCAGGGCGGAAAGGTCAATTTCGTTATACATCTGCCAGGCCAGGGCCATCTCCTCGACGGTGGTGATATAGGCCTTTTCCTCGATGCAGAAGTCCCCTCGGGCGCCAAGACCCCATTTTCGGTATTCTGCACTAGCCCAGACCGCCGGATCCGGCTCTTTCCCATACGTTGCCGAACGAACCGAAACCTTGTCATAAAACCGTCGAGCATACGATTTTTCGCGATCCTGAAGCTGCGGATTGTCCATGATACTCAGATAGATGCGCCATTCCTGGCCGATCGGTTCTACATAGCGGGAATCGGCAGCGCACATGGGGCATCGTTGTCCGGGCGAATCGGCCTCGATGTAACCGCACATCGCGCATACCTGATAGCTCTGCGGCGCCTTGGTGACCAAACCGCGCAGACCTGTTGCATCCAGTCCCTTTTTTACGATCTCATATTGTCGCTTCTTGATGTCCCAGGCCTGTTGGACCAACGCAATCGCCTCCTGGTTTCGTTCGGGGCGGATCATATTGGCAAACACAGAATAGCGATCATCGATCCGGGCCAGACCAATGTTGGCCAGGATTTCCAGATTGTGCCGCGTGTCGCTGATGCTGGCGCCGTTGGCGTACGAAGCTTCGGCTTCGATATCGAACCGGGCCAGAAGAAGCCGATGGTTGTCGGCCAGGATGGATTCGGATTTGGCCAGAGCCGCAAAAAGACACGCCACCTTGTCATCCCCCTCCGCATCCGCCTTTTCGGCATAACTGAGGTAATGATGTTCTTTGCGGACTTCATCCCCATACAGAACCTGAAGGACCGCCGTTGTTTCGGGATATTGCGCGGCGATATATTGGCTGCCCCTGATGCTGCCGGGCATAAAAAACACTGCGGTTAAGAATATTCCAGCAAGCCGCTTCATATACGCCTCTCCCATATCTTACCGGTTCGCCTCCACTAAATTGTACCCTAATAATGACGGGTATACAAACCGGTCGGTTCCTCTTTTTTCATGCAACAGCGATACTGTTGCCCTTAAAAACCGCTTTTTCCGCCTTTTTTACCGTTACGAGCCACCTTGGGGGATGTTCCCTAAGAATTTTGTTTCTCGCCCTTTTTTTCGGCCAATTTCAAGAGACGCTTCAACCGAGATGTTCATTGCAAAATGAGAAAATCCGCACTTAAAACACCCTATTTTAACATACAAAACAAATTCAATGATGCCAAATGTCAACATAGAGGAACTTCTAAATAAGGTCCGAAAATAGTTTGCGGGTCACTACTAATGCGATTCCGGCGACGCGCATTTTTTTCATAGAAAATTTATCAATCCCGAAAATATTTTCTGTCGTGCGGTCAAGGACCCATAAAATTTCTCCCGGGCTGGTTCCATGGCCTGAAAGCCTTGACGATAACCTTAAAACGATTGAAAAGCAGAGCGATAACGCCTATGATAGATAATGGTATAAACGTACCCCGGTACAGACAAAAGAGCAGATGGAACAGAGACCAGATAAGAACAGGCAGGTGAACCATGTCGCCAGGTGTGGATCGTCGCGATTTTCTTAAGCACAGCGCTGTTGTCAGCGCCGGTGCAACCATCGGTTTAGGCGGCGTACAAATCAAAGCGGCCGAGAAGATCGAAAGCATACAACCAAGCGTCAAGGGTATGCCCATGGGCCGGATCGGCAAACTGAAAGTCAGCCGGCTGATCAGCGGAGGCAATCTGATCAGCGGCTGGGCCCATGCGCGCGACCTGCGATATGTCAGCGAACTGCAGCGCCGCTATAACACCGAACAGAAGGTGCTCGAGACGCTGGCCCTGTGCGAAGCCAACGGGATCAATGCGATCATCGCCGATCCGCGCGACAAACCCATGGAGATCTTCAAGAAGCATTGGGACCAGGGCGGCAGGATCCAGTGGATCGCCGAAGGACACCCAACACCCAATGATCTTTTCTCAAATGTGCAAAAGTCCATCGACTGGGGCGCGTCGGCGATTTACGTGCAGGGGGTGATCGGGGATCAATGGCTGCGGGATGGACACATCGACAAACTGGCCAAGATCGTGGATTATGTCAAAAAACAGGGAATGCCTGCCGGGATCGGGGCGCATCTTCTGGATGTAATTATCGCCTCGGAAACCAGCGGATACAAACCGGACTTTTACGTCAAAACCCTGCACCACAGCAATTACTGGTCGGCCCGCCGGCCGGATCAGCAACTGGATGTTGTCGCCAATCCTACCGACAATTACTGGTCGATGACGCCGGAGGAAACCATCGAGTTTTTCAAGGATGTGGAAACGCCGTGGATCGCCTTCAAAACGCTGGCCGCCGGCGCGATTCACCCCAACAGCGGTTTTGATTACGCCTTCCAGGGCGGCGCGGACTTTGTGTGTGTGGGCATGTTCGATTTCCAGGTGGACGAGGATGCCCAAATCGCCAGGGCCATCGTGACGAAGTACCAGCAGCGAACGCGTCCATGGAGAGCCTGATCTCAAACTTGGTTCGATGGATAATCCTCCTGACGGCATGCGGATGCCTCCAGGCAAAAGCCGTACAGGAGACGGCAGTGTATGATGCCATCCTGCCGGATAATCCCAATGGCAAGCAAGTCGAACAGGTTGTGATAGCCGTATTTTCACCCGGTCCCTTGTTTGGTCCGGACTGGTATCGAATCACCGGCAGGAAAGTCAATGACGAAATATACACGATCTGGTTTTCGGCGGCGGGCGATCCGTTTTCCGGAAACGCGGAACAGGTCCGAATTCATCGTTATATCCTGCAGGAAGCAAACCAAACGCCGATTGAATACATCGATGGATACCGACAGACCGCCCTGCTGCCGCTGTTCGGGCTGGCGGAGAATCTGCTGCCCCGCAGGCAAGGCGAAAAGGCCGGCCTTCTGCCTGAAAAGGCGATCTATCTGGGACATCGGCTGGTTCGTAATCACCGAATCGAATACGACGATTCCTTGAATGGCCCGCCGGCCGACGTGCAACGTCTTGTATTCCGAACCGATTTACTGGTGGGAACCAGCCGGAATTTCCGCGACGACGGCACAGGACGCAAAAGCCGGAAGGACAATTATAATTTTGTGCCGTTCACGGAAGAAAACTACACCGAAATGATCGAGGCGGGGATCAACTACTTCGTCGCTAAGGGCCGGCAGGTTGACAGGATCTGCCGAGAGCCGGTTTTTTATGAAGGATACTCGTCCGAGATCGCGTTTCCGGAGGAACTTTACCGATCCAACTTCCGTGGTATGCAAATGTTCATCGACGAGCCGGCGTGCCTCCTGGCCGGCGAATATCCCAAAGGAGCTTCTCTCCAGACCGCTGTCAATAGGATTCAGGAACATATCAACAAACGCATGCACAATCTGACCTATGCAAAACTGCTCCGGGAAAACGGGATCGACCTGGGCTCGCTGGAACTGATCGAACCGGCGATTCCGATCTGGGAAACCTATATCGGAACCAGCTATTATCAGATGGAAGCCAACGGCTATGGGATCGTGCAGGAGTGCCGCTGGCGGCTGCGGCCCCAGGCCGATTCGGAGATGATCCTGATGCTCCAGCGAATCAATAAGGAATTCGACGTGGAGATCCCGATCATGGCGGAAAATCTTTTTTTATGGTTTTACAGCCAGATGCGCGGCCCGGCAAGGGCCCTGGAGACCAAATGGGGAATGAGCATCTATGGACAGGCGGAACCGGATCTACGCTTGCCGTCCATGAAGCTGGCGTATGACCTGGGGGCCGAGTTCATCTGGATGTGGACCAGCGACCACGATCATCATGTCGAATATACCGAACAGCTCCGGTTGGCGCGGGGATTGCGTGATTCCATTGCCGCTGGCCCCCGTAGAGACCTCCATGCCCTGCGTCACAAGGCCACAGTCGCGGTCGTACTGCCGTATGGATACACCCTTCCGACGGTGTGGCAGTTGTTCACCTGGGGCACGCATATTTATCCCCTGGATCGAAAAAATGACTATGGTCTGACCTATAAGCAGGTCCTTACGCCTGCCGTGCAGGAAATCGCACGCTGTTTACAGGATGGTCTGGCCTATGATGTCGTCCCCGACGGCCCCCGATTCGATCCCGCAGGCTATCAACGCGTGGTCTGGATTCGAGAGGACGGCAGACTCATCGAAATAGAAACCCCATAACACAACCCTTGCAATTTGACTGTAGTATTTTATGATACGGTACAGGACACAAGCAAAGCAGGACCGGAAAACGACAAAGAAAGGGATTGTGATGGCGCATTATACCAGACGGACATTTGTCAAGGCGACGGCAGGACTATGGGGAGCCGCCACACTGGGCTCCATGACGGGAGGCTGTCAGGATTCGATGGCAGGCAGGGGGCAATGGAACGGCTTTAAATACGCCATGTGCAATGAGTCGATGGGCGATTTGCCGTGGCCCCAACAATGCAAGATCGTTTCCGATGCCGGTTACAAAGGCATCGAAATCGCGGCCTTTACCCTGGTCAAGGAAGGCGTCGAAGAGATTACATCCGCCCAGCGAAAGGAAATGGTTCAGGTGATGAGCGACAACGGTCTGGAGTGCGCTGGGCTGCACTGGCTCCTGGCTCCCCCGCCTCCGGGACTGCACTTTACCACGCCGGATGCGGCTACGCGCGCAAAAACGGTCGCCTATTTGCATGAACTGATCGATTTCTGCGGCGATCTGGGCGGAACGGTCATGGTCTTCGGTTCGCCCAAACAGCGAAATACCGTGGGCAGCTCTACCACGGAAGCAAAACAGTATTTCGCCGAAGGAATGGCCGCGATCGCCGACCATGCGAAAAAACGCAAGATTAAGATTCTGATCGAGCCGCTGGACCATACCCAGACCAATGTGATCAACACCACCGCCGAGGCGATGGAGATTGTAAAGAAGCTCAACCACCCGGCGATTCAGACGATGTTCGATTTCCACAACACCGTTGACGAAACCGTCGATTTCGTCACTCTGCTCAGGACCTATCGCCCCTACATCCATCATGTGCATGTAATGGAAATGGACGGCAAACATCTGGGCACAGGCGATGCGGTAAACCGGTATGTGGACGCATTTCAATACCTTAAGGACATTCGGTTTGACAAATGGGTAAGCCTGGAGGTGTTCGATTTTACGCCGGGCGGGCAGGCCATCGCCCGGGAGAGCATGAAAGTGCTCAGGGCCATTGAGGCCAAGCTGGCATAGCTCATTTGTCGGCGCCGTCTTCCAGCATGTTTCGTGCGGTGATGCAGTCTGCGGCAATCTGCGCTGCCAGGGCGGCACGATCGGCGAATCGCTGCTGGCCCCGGATTCGCTGGACAAAATCCATAGCCAGATACCGGCCGTAAAGATCGGGTACATTGCGACCCAGAAGATGCGCTTCCAGAAGCAGCGGGTGGTCGCCGACAAAGGTCTTGGCCCGTCCGATACTGAATACCGAGGGCAGGAGAGTGCCCTTTTGCGCGATCTGCTCGATGCCGTCGCCGATCTGCACATATCCGGCATAGACCCCTTCGGCGGGAATAATCTGCTTTAACGGATCGATATTGGCCGTCGGAAAACCGAGCGTGCGACCGATACCCCGTCCTTCGACAACCCGGCCCATCAAACGATACGGACGCATCAGCAAATGTCCGGCCTCGGCAACGTGTCCGGCTTCCAGAAGACGGCGGATTTGCGTGCTGCTGCAGATGCCGTTACGGAAGGACAGGTCCTCTATTTTTTCCGCCTCGACAACGACCACCGAAAAGCCGCGTTCGACGCCGAGAGTCCGCAGCGTCTCGATCGTGCCGCTGCGCCCATAACCGAAATGAAAATTGGGACCCTCGATAATCACACGAGGCCGAATGAAGGCCATCAGGAAAGTATCGACAAATTCCTGCGGGGAAAGGTTGAGCATGGTATAATTGTCTTTGATCACAATCAGAGAATCGACGCCGGCCTCTTCCAGCAGACGAATTTTAAGAGACAAAGGCGTCAGGATGCCGACAGCGCGATCCGGGTGAAGGATCGCCAGAGGGTGCGGCTCAAAGGTCATCACGGCAACCCCGCTAGCCTTGTAATCCACCGAAGCCCTCCGCGTCGCCTGTAGAATTTTCCGGTGGCCCCGGTGAAGACCATCAAAGTTGCCGATGGTCAGGGCCGACTGCTTTTCGATCGTCTGAAGGCTTTCTATGGAGTCGTAAATTCGCATATGCTATCCAAGACGAAGTCGGTCCCTTTTTTCTTTCGTAAAAAATGCACACCCGCCGTTACGATAAGAAAACGGCATTCTACAGAGGACCCGACGACAGAGCAAAGATTATTTCATCGGCAGAGAAAACGTGAAGGTACTCCCCCGTCCGGGCACAGACTTGACCCAGAGTCGGCCGTTGTGCTGTTCGACCACCCGTCGGACGACGGCCAGACCAAGCCCTTGCTGCTTTGGATTGCGATCCGGCTTGATGCGATAAAACATCTCGAAAATTTTATCGATTTCGTCGGAAGGGATTCCGACCCCGTTGTCCTGTACGCAATAGACTGTCTTGTCGCGTTCGGTCCAGCCCCAGATCCGAACCTGGGCGTTCGGATTGTCGCCGGTATACTGCAGCGCGTTGGAAATCAGGGCCTCAAAGAGCTGGCCGAGCAGTTCGGAATCGGCCAGGCAGGTCGGCAGGTGCTGCATATGGATGGTCGCGCCGGACTGCTGCACAAGGGAATCCAGCGTATGGACGATTCCAACCACAATCGAATTGACATCGACCCAATCGGTCCGCAACTGGGCTCGTCGGGCCCGTGCCATGCGGAGCATTCCGGCGGCCAGGGCGTCCATCTCATCCACGCCCTCCCGAATGGCGACGATTTCCTTGCTCATATCTTTTTTCTCGAAACCAAATCCTTCTTGTGATAATCCGGAACTGGCGGAAGAAGACACAAGGCAAGAGCAGGTATTCGCTATGATTTCCACAGCATGGCGGATATTCCGCAAAGGCAGGCGCAGCCCTCGCAGAAGAACAATATTGAAGCGTTCGATCTCCTTTTCCACCCGCTCGGCCCGTCGTACTGCCCGCATGCCGCGAAAATGCTCCAGGCGGCTTTGACGGACGAAGAAGCACAATCCCCCCGCCAGAACAGAACACAGGATGCCGCAGGCCAGCGCCCGCGAGTGCAATCCCCCCGCCAGCGTCCCTGCCGTCAAGCCCATTCCAAGGGAAAAAACCGATCCCGCCAGCGGTCAGAACCATCGCTTTTGCTCCGGCCAGAGAAGGATCGGCCGCTTTCGAACGCGGGTATCGGTCAACTCAATACGTTCCCCTATGTCCGGATGTTTTTCATTCATTCCGTTTGTCCAAATGGTTATCGGACCTTTCATCCAATGGAAAACCTTGGTTTTTATCGGTAATTAGACCTCGCGTTCGTGAAAATCGCTTTCTTGCCGCCATGATAAGAGTTTGCCATACAGCGGCTTAGGGGTTTTTCCGATAACACTTCTATCCATGTGCTGCGGAATGCAATCGAAAGCCGCTGCGAATTGACACAGGGGAATACGCGTCTATAATGCGCCCCCTTCAAGGAACGGGTAAATACTGGGTAAACAGGGTACAACTATGACAAAACTGGAAAAGAAAATCGCGGATCGAAAGGTGATCGTTGGAATACTGGGCCTGGGATATGTGGGCCTGCCTCTGGCGCGGGAGTTTGCCACGGCCGGCATTCAGGTGGTCGGATTCGACATCGACGCTGAAAAGGTCGAAAAGATCAATTCCGGACGCAGCATCTTAAAGCATGTTCCCCATGAAGAGGTCAAAACAATTGTCAACAGCGGCAAACTCGTCGCTACAACCGATATGGCTCAGATCCGCAAGGTAGACGCGGTTCTGATCTGCGTGCCAACCCCCCTGACGGCCAATCGGGAGCCGGATATGCAGTATGTGATTGGCAGTTGCGAAACCATCGCCAAGTACCTGCAAAAGGGCCAGCTTATATCCCTGGAAAGCACAACCTATCCCGGCACAACCCGGGAATTGATGAAGCCGATCCTGGAGGCATCCGGCCTGAAGGCGGGAAAGGATTTCTATCTGGCCTATTCCCCGGAACGCGAGGATCCGGGCAACAAACAGTTTACCACCCGGACGATTCCCAAGGTGGTCGGGGGATTGACCCCGACCTGCCGCCGGACCGCTGTGTCTCTCTATGAGCTGGCGATCGACACCATGGTCCCCGTTTCGACGCTGGAAGCGGCCGAGTCGGCCAAGATCATGGAAAATGTGTACCGCTGCATCAATATCGCCATGGTTAACGAATTAAAGATGGTCTTTGATCGGATGGGTGTGGATGTATGGGAGGTGATCAAGGCCGCCAGCACCAAGCCGTTCGGATTCAGTCCGTTTTATCCCGGCCCCGGCCTGGGCGGACACTGCATTCCGATCGATCCGTTCTATCTGACCTGGAAGGCCCGGCAGTTCGGGATGCCCACCCGATTTATCGAGCTGGCCGGCGAGATCAATACCGACATGCCGCACTATGTCGTCCACAAGGTGATGGACGCCCTGAACGACCGGGAAAAGAGCCTCAAAGGCTGTAAGGCCCTGGTGCTGGGACTGGCATATAAAAGCGACATCGACGATATCCGCGAATCCCCTTCCATCGAGCTGATCGAGCTGCTTACGGCCAGAGGCGCCAAAGTGGATTACAATGATCCCTATATCCCGCGCACGCACAAGCAGCGGGAGCATAATTTACGAATGAGCAGCAAAGCTCTTTCCGAAAAGAGCCTGGCCGGTTATGATGTGGTGGTCATTTCCACGTCGCATTCGTGCTATGATTACGACTGGATCGTGGAGCATGCCCAGTTGGTGGTGGATTCGCGGAATGCCACCGCGGGGGTGAAAAAAAACCGCCATAAAATTGTCAAGGCCTAAGCAGGCCTGCGAGCACAAGGATAACCGAATCATGAAGGATCGCAAACGGAGGGCCGGCTATGGTGCTCAAAGCCGATGACAATCCGCCCATTCTGCTGCCGGGACGGGCCTCGATCGAGGACTTTGAGGGCATCTGGTGGGTGGCTCATACCCGCAGCCGCAACGAGAAGGCCCTGGCCTGGCAGATGCTCAAGAAGGAAATCCAGTATTTTCTGCCGATGAGCCCCCGCGCCCACAAGTGGCGGGACCGCACCATTCGTTCCCTGATGCCCATTTTTACCGGATATGTGTTTTTCTGTGGCAACGAGGACGACCGGCTCAACGTCCTTAAGACCAATCGGGTCGCCAACCTGATCCCGGTCAAAGACGCCGACGCCCTGGTCCGCGACCTGCGCCCCATCGAGCAGGTGCTTCTGCAGGGCCAGATTCTCCAGCCGCATCCATATATCAAAAAAGGGCAGCGTTGCCGCGTAATTGCCGGGCCCTTGATGGGGATTGAGGGGGTTGTGATCCAAGAACCATCGCATATGCGCCTTGTGCTCCAGGTGGAAATGCTCGGACAGGCGACCAGCGTCGAGATCGATGTAGACCTGATCGAACCGATTGAGGAATAAGCTGTCTCCAGACGGATTAGCTCGCCCAGGGAGCACTTTTAAGCCGCTTTGCCTTTTCCTCCAAATGAAACAGTTCCCGCGCATTCTGGTGCATGATCTTGTCAGTCAGCTCCACAGCACGATCCAGGGTGATCCAACCTTCTTCGACCAACTCGGACAGAGCCAGGGCAATCCCGCGTCGGGCGATGACCGCATGGCCCAGAACCGGCTCGACTGGAATATAATCCCCACCAAAGGTTAGGATCTTATTAGCCGGGGCGGTGACCAGGTATTTCTTGAGAAAGTCCTTGGCCGCGACAGGATTGATGATCCAGGACCAGCACATATCGATATACGCATTTGTCCATTGCTTGGCAACCGAAAGAATCTCCTCATAGTACGGATAACAGATATGCATAAACACAAATTGGGCGTCCGGAGCCGCGCGGCACAACGCGGTCGCCGAACCGGGATTGTGAATCAGCCGGGACAGAGGCATGGAGTTCTGGCCGGCATAATACCCGGTGTGGAGCTTGACGGGAAGGCCGGCGGCGGCCGCCTTGTCCACCGCGCACCAGAATAAATGATCCTGCAGGGTCTTGTTCTCTTGGCCGTCCAGGGATTTGCCTTCGAGCCGCTTGGCAAAAATGGGTTCCGCTGCTTCGGCGGGAACACGTATATGATCGATATCCCGACCATAGGCGTGCTGCGACTTGACGGCGACGGCATACGGACCATAGGCCGCAAACCACCAGTCCATTACGCGATACCAGTCGGAAAGGGTTTTAACCTCAATCCCTGCAGGTTTTGCATACCCGTCAATGTTGGGACCGGACAACATGCCGATGATGCTGATGTCCTGCATGAGAAGCTGGGGCATCTCGGATTCCTTGAACGGCTCAGAGAGGCAGTTGACCTGACAGGATTCGATCCGGGCCTGCTTGCGGAGAATGTCATGATAAAAGCCCTTTTTTCGTACACGGTCATAGCCGGCGGCCACCCGTTTGACCGTCTCTTTTGACAGTTGTGGAACATCGTATAATTGCTGCACGGCGATTTCGACGGCCATCCCGTAACCCGTGCTTCGCACATGGGGCCAGTAAGGCTCGAGAATCTTCCACTTGTCGACCGGATCGACATCGGCAGAAAAGAAACGGTCATAAACATCCTGCGGCATCCCGCAGGTAAGCAGGTCCGAGTCCAGATAGTGGCTTAACAAAAAAGACCAGTCGTCATTGTCACCCCGACGGCGCCGGGCCTGCAAGCGTTCGCTCTCTTCGATCAGATGCTCATGGGTGTCGATCAGGGGCGTTTGAAAGATCTTCGCAAAGAGGGTTTTCCGAACGTCACTCTCGCCGATGCCGGGCATACCGAGAGCCGGCTGGTCCGCTGCCGCGTGCCCTCCCAGTAACGCCAAAGCCCCTGCCGAACCGATCCCCTTAAGCGTCGTCCGCCGTGAAATGGTATTTCTTTTCTGCATTTTATCCTCCCAGAATTTGATTCTGAATCGGATTGTATGATAATCGATACAGAGTGAAATTCCAAGCTTATTAAAACACAAAAAACCTGATCGTCGGTATCTTTTCTTTTTCCGTGACAAGCGGCCTTCACTGGCGTATTCTTTGGCTTATGGCGACTGTCCAAAATCGGATCTGACAGGAGAACCGAGACGATGAAAAAATGGAAGTTTGGGATTGTCGGAGCAGGGCTGATCGCGGATTTTCACGCCCGGGCTATCCAGGACCTGCCCAATGCCGCTCTCGTCGGCGTGTATGACATGCAGTTGGATCGTGCCCGTCAACTGGCGGCCAACTATTCGGCAGGAAGCTATGAAACGATAGAAAGCCTGCTTCCCGATGTGGAAATCATCACCATCGCCACGCCCAGCGGGGCGCATCTGGCCCCGGCGATCGCCGCCGCCCAGGCAGGCGTGCATGTGCTCTGCGAAAAGCCGCTCGAGATCGCCCTGGACCGGATCGATACGATGATCGCCGCCCATCAGAAAGCCGAGACGCTGCTGGGCGGCATTTTCCAGAACCGGTTCAACGCCGCCATGATCCCGCTGCGGGAAGCCGTCATGCAGGGACGGTTTGGAGCGGTGACCTACGCCGGGGTGTTTGTGCCATGGTGGCGCAACGACGAGTATTATCAGGGCAGTTGGCACGGCACATGGCAACTGGATGGGGGCGGGGCATTGATGAACCAGTCGATTCATATGGTGGATATGCTGATCGACCTGATGGGGCTGCCTGCCTCGGTCCAGGCGTATACGGCGACGCTGGGACACAAAATCGAGGCCGAAGACACAGCGGTGGCGGTCCTGCGGTTTCCCAACGAGGCCCTGGGAATGATCTATGGAACGACAGCCTCCTGGCCCGGCCAGTTCAAACGATTTGAAATCACCGGAACCAAAGGAACCGTTGTTTATCTGGAGGATAGTTTCTCCGTCTGGCAATTTGCCGACGAGCAGGAGCAGGATGAGGAAATCCGAAAGCGGTTCGGGCAAATCGAAACCAAAGGCGGCGGGGTATCGGACCCGGCGGCGATTTCCTACCAGAACCACATGAAAAACTTTGCCGCCTTTTTACAGGCCCTGGAATCGGGCTGCGAGTTCGAAATCGGCGGCGCCGAGGCCCGCAAAAGCGTCGAGTTGATCCAGGCTATTTATACCGCCGCCCAAAAAGGCAAAATCGTACAACTGGACAACCGTTCATGAAAACCGATGCGCGAGTCGTGGCGACAGAGCTCTATTTCCTGCCCGTTCAGACGCGGGTGCCGCTCAAATTCGGGCCGGAAATACTCACTTCGGTAACTTGCGCCCGGGTCAAGATCACGGTGGAGGGAACGGACGGCAAACGAGCGGTCGGCTGGGGGGAAACGCCTCTGAGCGTTCAATGGGTCTGGCCAAGTTCCCTGCCGTACCAGGTGCGTTATGACGCCCTGCAGGACTTTACCCAAATCCTGGCTGGTGAGTGGGCCAGCTTCGAGGGATTGGGACATCCCATCGAAGTCGGGTATGCCTTTATCGAGCGTGAGTTGGGGCGTTTGCTGGAAGAATGGAATGAGCAAAACGAACGGTCTGAGCCGATGCCCTGGCTGGCTGCCCTGGTCTGCTGTTCCGCTTTCGATATCGCGCTGCACGATGCCTATGGTCAATTGCATGGAATAGATGTCTACCAGACCTATACCGCCGACTATATGAAACAGGACTTGTCGGCATATCTGACGCCGGCCGATGATGCACAGGTCCGCTTTGTCGGCAAGTACCCCGAGGATTTTTTAGAAAAGAATCCGCCCGCACGATTGCCCGCCTGGCATTTGGTGGGCGGCAAAGATCCTCTCGATGCCTCGGAGAAAACCGGGGACGAGCCGAAGGATGAATATCCGGTGCTGCTGGCCGACTGGATTCGTCGCGATGGGCTGACCTGCCTGAAGGTCAAGCTGCGGGGCAACGACCCGGCATGGGATTACGATCGGCTGGTCAAGGTCGGTCAAATCGGAATGGATAACGGCGTGTTCTGGCTGACCACCGACTTTAATTGTACGGTGACGGATCCGGTATATGTTAATTCGATCCTGGACCGGCTGAAAATCGAACATCCTCGCATATATCAAATGATCTTATATGTGGAGCAGCCCTTTCCATACGATCTGGAGACGCATCGTATCGACGTGCACAGCGTCTCGGCCCGCAAGCCCCTGTTCATGGATGAAAGCGCCCATGACTGGAAACTGATCCGGGTGGGACGTACACTGGGCTGGACGGGCGTGGCGTTGAAGACATGCAAGACGCAGACGGGGGCGCTGCTGAGCCTGTGCTGGGCAAAGGCGCACGGCATGACGCTGATGGTGCAGGACCTGACCAATCCGATGCTGGCCCAGATTCCTCATGTCCGGCTGGCGGCCCATGCCGGCACGATCATGGGCGTCGAGACCAACGCCATGCAGTTTTATCCGGCCGCCAGCGCTGCCGAAGAAAAGACGCATCCGGGATTGTATCGCAGGCGAAACGGACAGGTGGATTTGTCCACGCTCGGCGGTCCGGGATTTGGTTATTATCTGGAAAAAATATCACGTACACTGCCCGCGCCGGCAGCCGTGTATGAATAAAAGCAAAGAGAACAATTACTGCATGGGTTCGGAAACAAAACCGAACCCATCCTACAAAAACTTTGCTCCAGTTCTTCTTACAAACCCGGATTTGGATTCGTCGCCTGCCAGTTCTCGACGTCGTTGCCGTAATTGGCGCCAAACGTCCCGGGAGTCTTTTGCGACAGCGATTTTCCGAGGCCGTCGGCCTCTATAGGCCAGGGAAATTCATCGTCATAACTG
>JAFGGE010000278.1 GCA_016930745.1 Sedimentisphaerales bacterium | reverse complement strand
GCCGGAGGAGGGACTCGAACCCTCACCCTGTTGCCAGGACGGGATTTTGAATCCCGCGCGTCTGCCAATTCCGCCACTCCGGCGTTTCTTATGGCACGATTATTCCCGAATCCTGCCGGCTTGTCAATCGCAAAATCGCCGGTCAATAGTCCAAAAACACGATGTCTTCGGGAATCGCGACGACATCCCTGCGGTCCGGGCCCAGCGCCTGGCGGATTTCGCGGCTGTGCTTGCCGGCCAGGGATTTCAGCTCTTCGCTGCCCAGATGGGTCACGGCCTTGGCCGCCTCGTTGAGCAGTACGACCGACCCGGCGGGGAATTTGCCCTGGACACCCTTGACGCCGCTGGGCAGCAGGCTTTTATGGTTCCGCAATGCCTCGATCGCCCCGGCATCGATCGTAATTTTTCCGACGGAAGCGTTGTTGAGAATCCACCGCGCCCGGTTGCTCAGCTTGCGCTTGGGCATAAACAACGTCCCGATGTCCTCTCCGGCCATAATTCGTTCAATCACATTGGCCGCCCGGCCGTGCGCCAGAACAATACGGCACCCCGCATACGAGGCGATCTTCACCGCCTGGATCTTGGTCCGCATCCCGCCTGTGGCATGCGTGCTGCCTCCGGATCCGGCGCCCTGCTGGATTTCCCTGGTGATTTCAAAGACCACCTTGATCGGTTTGGCATCGGGGTGTTTGCGGGGATCCTTGTCGTACAACGCATCGATATCGCTGAGAATGATCAGCAGGTCGGCGTCGATTTTGCTGGCCACCAAAGCGCTGAGACGGTCGTTGTCGCCGAACGCCGAACCGATCTCCGCCGTCGAGACACAGTCATTTTCATTGAGCACGGGAACGGCGCCGAGATTCAGCAGCGTCTCCATGGCGTTGCGCAGGTTCAGGTAGGTCTTGCGCTGGTTGAGCACCTCCGCGGTCAGCAGGACCTGGCCGCACGGGATGCCGTATTCGGCAAAGGCGCGTCGATACTCGGCCATCAGCAGCGGCTGGCCGATGGCCGCACAGGCCTGACGCAGTTTCATGTCCTTGACCGGACCGGGCAGACGAAGCTGCCCGGCACCCATGCCGATCGCACCGCTGGTCACAATCACGGGCCGGCGGCCCTGCCGGATCAATTCGCTGACCTGCCGGACCACCTCGCGCACATAATCGGTGTCCACCCCGCCGTCCCTGCTCAGCGTGGCGGTGCCGATCTTGATTACGATCCGTTTGGACTGGCTGAAGTTGCGCACTACAGTTCGCACTCCCGGTTCAGCTTACGGTGTGTAAATTTTTTCCCGTCCAGGTCGGCGTAATCGGCCACGATATGCCCGTTGCCGATAAGTTTGTATTTATGGATCAACAGTCCTTCCATCCCCACCGGACCGCGGGCGTGGATCTTATTGGTGCTGATCCCCACCTCCGCTCCGAGGCCGAACCGATATCCGTCGCTGAACCTCGTGCTGCAATTCCAGAAGACATCCGCCGAATCCACCAGATCCATAAACCGGGCCGCGGCGGCTTTGTCCCGCGTCACGATCGCATCGGTATGGCCCGAACCGTAGGTGTTGATATGCTCGATCGCCGCATCCAGACCATCCACAACCCGAACCGACAGCACCGGGGCCAGATATTCGGTCCGCCAGTCGTCTTCTGCGGCGGCCTTCGTATGGATAATCCTGCACGTTTCATTACACCCGCGAATTTCAACATCAAAGGCGTCCAGAGCTGTTTGCACTTTAGGCAGAAATTGCATAGCAATGTCTTTATGCACCAACAATGTCTCTGCGGCATTACAAACGGCCGTATATTGACATTTCGAATCCACCGTAATCCGGACGGCCATGTCCAGATCGGCCCCGGCATCCACATACACATGACAAATCCCGTCGGCATGCCCCAGCACGGGAATGTTCGTATTGTCCATGATATGCCGGACAAATTCGTTGCTGCCCCGCGGCACGATCAGATCGATATAGTCATCCATCGAAAGCATCTGGGCCACATCGGCCCTGGTTTCCAGTAATCCCAGCCAGCCCGTGGGCATACCGGCCTTTTGGCCGGCCTCGCAGATCACCTCGGCCAGGATGCGATTGGTCTGGGCGGCCTCGCTGCCTCCCTTCAGAAGCACGGCATTACCGCTTTTGAGACACAAAGTCGAAATCTGCACCAGCGCATCGGGCCGCGACTCAAAAATCACTCCAATCACGCCGATCGGACAGGTGACTTTATACAATTCCAGTCCCGTATCCAGCTCCAGAGCGCTGACCGTCCGCCCCACCGGATCCTCCAGCCCGATCAGGCTTTCGATCCCGGCACAGACCAGACTGATCTTGTCCTGATCGAATTTCAGCCGTTTGAGCAGTGGTTTGGACAGGTTTTCCTGCCGGGCCTGAGCCAGATCCCGCTCGTTGGCCGCGACGATCTCATCTTTGTTGTTTTGCAGGGCCTGGGCGATAAGAGCCAGCGCCTCGTTTTTGGTCTGGGCAGAGGCCCCGGCCAGCGTCAATGCCGCCTTTTTGGCAATCCCGGCAATTTCGCGAATTTCCATGCTTGATTTCCTCAAATACTCTCTCTATATCGGCCAAACTTGGGATTGTAGCAATTTCCGTATCGATCGCCAGAATTTTCACGACCGCCCGGATGGTTAAGATGTAATGACAGAAGGGATTCTAACGATTTTACCTGATTTTACGTCCCGCCGGTTAAGTTTCCATCGAGGCCCTGCCGATGAAAATACGAATTCCTGGCTTAAAGAAAGGGGTAAACCTATGACGAAGAGAACATTCTGGAACTGTTGTATCATCGTAGCAGGTTTGAACAGTCTGGCACAAGCGGGCTTTATGCCGTTTTCCAGTACTGATACCGCCGCTCCCGCCTCGCTCACCCAGGCCATTGCAACCGACAATCTCCAGCACATGGTCACCGCGGCTTATCAGCCAGGGGCTGATTATACCTTCGAATTGGTTTATGGCTCCAAGGATATCCAGGATGGAAGCGATTTTTCCTCTATTCTCAGTGCCTTTCAAACCTGGATGGATCTGCCGGAAAGCGAAATCTCCTTCCAGCAGACCAAAGGACGATCCCAGTTGGATTTGGGCAATCACAACGGCCGCAATGAAATCACATGGGTTTCCGCCGAGCGATTCGGGGAGCAGGCATGGACGAACCTGCTGGACTTCTCGCCGCGGGATATCGCCGTCACCGTAACCTGGTACTACCCCGATACCGGCCGGATCGCCGAACGGGACATCTATTTCAACGATATCCACATGGACTGGCGAACCGAGACCGATGGAATCGCCGACGGCGGTTTTCTTATCGAGCATATCGCCCTGCACGAAATCGGGCACATCTACGGGCTTCGGGACCTGTACAATCCCGGCCAGAGCGGGTATCAGTCGTGGATGGGATCCGGCAACGAATACCTGACCATGTACGGCTATTCCCAGTGGTGGAACAGTGATACAACCCTTGCGCCGGCGGATATCCGGGCGATGGCCCTGGCCCATCCGGCCGCGATGCCCGAACCGGCGACCGCCCTGCTGCTGATCCTGGGCTCTGTCGCCCTGCGAATCCACCGGCCGTATAGCCAGAAACACGGATAAATCACGGCTTGCGTGTCCTTTTATCCGGTGTTTTCTATTGACAGCCCGGACCGATCTGCCTATCCTGTGCCTCGAACGCGGGCGTAGCTTAATGGTAAAGCTCCAGCCTTCCAAGCTGGCCATGTGGGTTCGATTCCCATCGCCCGCTGTTTGTCAATCCAGTAGTAAAGATTACTACGGTTCCGTAAGCGTTCCTGCCTGCTCTACGGCTACGGTTTCATGATACCGCAGAGACAACACAACCCATGTAATCGCAGCAGCTTAGCTTATGATTTGCGGCGTTTTCGCAGAGCCGCCAGGGAACCCAATCCGAGCAGCGCCATCGTAGCAGGTTCCGGAACAAACAGGAATTCTGATGGAGCCAGGGCGCTATCGGAAATACGAATCTCATCGAGAAGACCATACCAGCGATCCACATGGCCGCTGTTATACAAGCCGCGACCAATCGACCAGGTGCCGGCTTCCCAGTCTCCCCCTGAGGCGGTGCCGTATGCCATAGCCGTGTCGGTACTGCCGCTGAGGGTCATATCGGTCTGAGCAATCAATTTATTGTTCAGATACAGGGATAAGGTGGAGCCATCACTGACACCCACCATGTTGTAGCACTGGTCGGCTACAAAGATACCGGCCGCGGATACCGCCTGATGAAAATATCCGTCCTGATCGGAAAATTTGATCGCCAGGGTTCTATCCGGCATGGCCTGAAAATACAAGGCGGCTAAAGCGCCGTTTTCCGTCGCCACCTGAGCGGCATCACGGCCCACAATGGTATAGTATCCCGTAACTCGATCCGATGCCTTGAAGGAAGCTTCGATCGTGAACGCAGCGGGTGTAATGGTCTCGAGATTCGTGCCGCTCGGCAAGCTCTGCTCCGACCAGGTCATGGCGGCAGGCCAATCACCGCCATTTTGGATACTCAGCGCATTCGATGCGCCGGACAAGGGGACGATGCCCGAGGGAACATCCGCCGACCAGCTATATCCGGCCCAGTTATAATCCCAGGTAGTCAGGTGATTGCCGTTGCCGGAGTAATCATGCGCCGCCTTGCGCCAGACGGACTGACCATCGGAATCGGGTAATGGATTGCCGGGGCCAACAGGGCCCCATTGCTCTACGTCTGCATCGCCTGCGTCATCAAAACGCCAGTAGGCAACCACGTCCGCGGAGGCTGTCACAGCCAATGTCGCAAGGGAGAAAAACATGAGTAACAGAATGTGTCTTTTCATCTCGCCTCTCCTAAAACACCATTAAAAAACATCCTCTAAGTATAGGGAAATGCCCGGAGTAAAGCAAGTAAAAACAGGAGATATAAAAGAACACAACGAACAGGTTACTTGTGTTCTCATAACTCATTTACAATAAAGGATTTACCGCAAAAAAACAGCCCAAGAACCTGCACCTGAGATAATCGGTTATTACATCATATAAAATATCTTATTATTTAATACGACTTTATAAATAAGGGGAATTTTTAAGACTCCAAAATCCTCCGTGCGGTTATGAAGGAGTCCTTCTCAGCTCAGCAGCTTTTTCAGGAGGGCCCGCTGGAAGTGCAGGCGGTTTTCCGCCTGGTCGAAGAGGATCGACCGGTCGGATTCGGCGACCTCGTCGGTAATTTCCATCTCCCGATAGGCCGGCAGACAGTGCATCACCCTGGCGTGCTTCGGGGCCTTGCCCAGCAGTTCGGAGTTAACCTGATAGCCCTGGAAATCCCGGATGCGCTGCTGCTTTTCCGCCTCCTGGCCCATGCTGACCCAGGTATCGGTATAGATGACATCGGCATCGACGACAGCCTCTGCCGGGTCGTTGATCTGCTCGGCGGTTCCGGGGGCGCTCGCGTTGGCGGCGGCGATCGCCGTATCGTCCAGCTCGTACCCCTCCGGCGAGGCGACGACGTACTTAAGCCCCAGCTTGCCGCAGGCGAACGCCAGCGAGCGGGCCACGTTATTGCCGTCGCCGATATAGGTCAGCTTGAGCCCGGCCAGCCTGCCGAAATGCTCCCGGATGGTGAGCATATCGGCCATCGCCTGACAGGGGTGCGACCAGTCGCTCAGGGCGTTGATCACCGGCACCGTCGCATACTGTGTGAATTCCACGATGGTTTCGTGGGCAAAGGTCCGGGCCATGATCCCGTCGACATAGCGGCTCAGCACCCGGGCCATATCCCGGGCCGGCTCCCGCTGCCCGATGATCCCGATATCATCGGGCTTGAGGTACATGCCATAGCCGCCCAGATCGAACATGGCCACTTCAAAGCTGATCCGGGTCCGCAGCGAGGTCTTTTCAAACAGCATCGCCAGCACCTTGCCCGGTAAACATACGTCTCGCTTGCCGGATTTGTAGAGTTTTTTCAGGTCCGCGCTGAGAACCAGCAGCTCGTTCAGCTCATCCACGCTGCAATCGTTAATGCAAAGAAAATGTCTCATTATTCTCTCGCCTCGCTTAAGACTCCGTCGAGGATTTCAACAGCCTGATCGATTTGTTCCCGCGTCACCGTCATCGAGGGCATGATCCGCAGAACATTGCCCTGCGTGCAGTTGATCCGCAGGCCTTTTTCCAGGCAGCGACTGACAATATCGGCCCCGGCTTCGGTAAGCTGAACGCCGATCATCAGGCCTTTGCCGCGAACGTGGTCGATGATGCTGTGCTTGTCTTTCAGGGCTTCCAGTTTTTGCCGGGCGTAAGCGCCGGTCTGCTCGGCATTGGTGAGCAGATTTTCCTGATCGATGGCCTCGATCACGGCGATCGCCGCGGCGCAGGCCAGAGGATTGCCCCCGAACGTCGAAGCATGCGTGCCGGGCGCCAGCGAAGCGGCGATCTCGGCCCTGGCCATCATGGCGCCGATGGCGACGCCGCCGCCCAGGGCCTTGGCCATCGTGATAATATCCGGCACGACGTCATAGTGCTGATAGCCGAACCATTTCCCCGTCCGGCCCATGCCGGTTTGCACCTCATCGAGAATCATCAGCGCTCCATGTTCGTCGCACAATTCCCGAATCGTCGCCAGATACTCCGGCGTGGCCTCGTTGATGCCGCCTTCTCCCTGGATAGGCTCGACCATGACGGCAGCGACTTCCTCGTTGAAGGCGGCCTGCAGGGCCTCCGTATCGTTGAAAGGGACATATTCAAAACCCGGCAGCATGGGCAAAAAACCCTCATGGTACTTGGGCTGGGCCGTGGCCGTGACTGTGGCGAACGTGCGGCCGTGGAAGCTCCGTTCGGCGGTAATGAACTTGTATTTCCCCTTCGGCGTATGCTTGCGGGACAGTTTGAGAGCCGCTTCATTGGCCTCGGCGCCGCTGTTGCAGAAAAAGCATTTGCCGCCGAAAGCACGCTCGGAGAGCATCCTGGCCAACAGGCCCTGCTGAACCGTGTAAAAGGTATTGTCCATATGCAGAAGCTCGCCGGCCTGGCGACGAATCGCCTCGACGACTTTGGGATGGCAGTGGCCGATTCCGCTGACCGCCCAGCCGGGAAACATGTCCAGAATCTCCTTGCCGTCGGCGTCCCAGAGGCGGTTGTCCTGTCCCTTGACGATAACCCGGGGCAGCCGCCCGTAATTGCCGATCACATACTTGCCGTATATCTCGATGACTTCCGCCGTATTCATGCCAAAACCTTCCTATAGCGACTGATATAAGGTATCGCACCAAGAGAGGGTGCAAAACAAAGTAAGGTAATATCCGGATTGGCTGTTGTCAAGGGAAAACCCCTGTCGAGTTGTCTCAAATCTACGAATCATCGGGCCTTGAAAAGCCGTATTCCCCAAATCCTACCGGAGAGGGGCCGGGGTTTGGGCCGTCAATTGCGAACCGGTTGAGAAGTCGGGTTTTTCCGGAGGGTAGACAAACAACTGCCAGTATTGGCGGTCGGCATGATAAGGATCCACCTGCTCGGGAGATGTCCCCTGCGGCAGGATGCCAAACCGGACCATTTCACGAACATATTGGCGGTTGACCTGAAAATTCGGGGCTCCGAATCGACGCGCTTTAAGCCATTCGGTCTGCCAGTTCTTGGCCGCCGCGGCCATGGCCTGATAATCCGGATCGTCCGTCGACTCGAACACCTTCGGGCAGGCTTCCCACCCCCCTGCGGCCTTATTCAGAGGAGCCAGCAGCACGGCTGATTTCTCCGGGCGGGTTGCATT
The DNA here is from genome assembly GCA_016930745.1 of Sedimentisphaerales bacterium. Taxonomy (GTDB): domain Bacteria; phylum Planctomycetota; class Phycisphaerae; order Sedimentisphaerales; family Anaerohalosphaeraceae; genus JAFGGE01. The sequence goes on along the minus strand of JAFGGE010000278.1, from coordinate 5,916 downwards.
GAGCAATACGTTATAGCTGTAGTAACGCATGGGATCATTTTCCAGAACCATCCGTTCATAGGAACCCGTGGGACGTTTGAAATGGGGCCTGCGCGCTTCGTTGTCATATCCTTCGCCAAGCCGGTTTTGCGGCCCTTTTCCATTGGGGTTGTGGCAACCATAGCAGCGTTTTTGCAGGATGCCTCCCCCGGCGGCGAAGGCGCCCAGACGGACATCCTGCTGGGCGGCGTTTCTCAGGCCCCCATAGGTGCCGCAGAACGGGGCGGCCGCCTCGGTCCATGCCCAGACCTTGCGCCAATCGGAACGGTCGGCCTTAACACCGTAATGTCCCCCTTCCAGTTTACGAAGCAGCGGCGAGGCGCTGGAGCCCAGCGACCGGGGGGGCTGATTGCCATGCCCGTTTTGACCGTCGGCGACCTGATTCCACATCACCAGCGAGAAATAACTGATTGACCAGTGACAACCCATGTCGCCCTCCAGCACGATCCGGCCTTCGCGTTTGGACGAGTTATGGCACTCCACACAATACTTGTCGAGGACCGGCTGGACATCCCGGACAAAGTCCGGCACATCCGGTACGCCGGCAATGGGCTCGATCTTGGAAGGCGGCCTCTGCATCGCCAGGATCCGGCTCGTATCGCCGGTGTTCGAGCGGGCCTGCTGGCGGGTTTCGTGACAGCCCAGACAGGTCATCGTTTCGCCGGGCATAACGCAGGTGAAGCTCTGCATCCGTTTGACGGACAGGTCGTTTTCATCCAGCGCGACATAGAAAACCGGGCGATTGGCCGGCAGCTCGAAATGGGCCGATCCGTCGGACTCCACGGGCACGGTGCCGAGAACCCGTTCGAGATTGAACGAGCCCAGCCAGCTAAGCGTATCCTGGCCGCCGGAAAAATTCACGGCCTTGGGAAGGGTTTCCAGTATCAGCAGCTTTTTGATGTCGCCGCGCTGCACGCCCTCCATACGGCGCCCGTTATAGACGTCGATCAGGATATGTACGCCGTTGGCTCGGCCTGGATGGACACGGTCCGCGACGATTCGTTCGCGCGGACGCGGCAGGATGGGCCGCGGGGCCTGTGTGATCCAGCGGCGGTCGTTGTCCTGGATTTCATAGAGAACGCGAACGCCGTATTTTTCGCCCTGTCTTTCAATGAGGAGGATTCGGGACTTGTGCTTGTCGGCCGCCAGGATCGTATCGGCGCTGAGCGGCCAGGGATCGGCCAGGGTAGGCCTGCCCTGAAACGTAAAGTCCATATGCTTGACGCCCTGGGGGGCGTCGGGACCAAACCGGCTCGAAAAAAAGGCCAGATGCCCGTAATGGTCGTTTATCCCGTGGCCCGGCGAAAAGACGCCCAGCACCCGATCGTCACCGGGAATCGCGCGACAATCCAGAAACACGCCCCACGGCGTTTCGTTGCCGTAATAAATAATCTGGTTTGTGCCGTCGGGATTCATTGTCCAGAGATGATGAAACTCGACCTGAGACCGATCGATATATTCCCATCGCATATAGAGGATCTGTCCGTTCGGAAGAACGGCAGGCGTATTGTCATGCTCGATGTTGCAGGACAGCGCCCGGATGTTCTGGCCGCCGGCGTCGCAGCGGTGAATCGTGCCCACCTGCGTCAACCAGCAGCCGACCCAGCGCCGGGCGCGGGTCGAGATAAAAATGAGGTCGCCGTCCGGCAGGTATTCCGGCTCATAATCGTCAAAGGGGCCGGAGGTGATCTGCCGCAGATGGCCGCCGCTGGTATCCATCTCATACAGATGATAATACGGCGTGCCGTCCCGCCGCCAGGAAAAGAGGATCCTGTCCGCATCGTAATGTACCTTCGGATCGCGGATACAGCCGTTTTCAGTCTCCAGAAGGATGGTAATCCGTCCGGTTTTCAGGTTCAATTTGCACAGTTGCGCGCCGGTCGTATAAGCGGGATTGTTTTCATCGTCGCAAAAATAGGCAATATTGGCATACCAGTGCGGATCTTCATAGCCCCCCCGCTGGACAAATACAATCTCCCGGCACGCTTCAAATTCGGCGGGCAGATTCTTCAGGGCCTGGGGCATGATGCCGCGGTTGACGGTTTCCAGCGAAGGCAACGCCGCCCTTCCCGCAGCGGCCATCAAAAGCATGAGAACCAAAGCAACCCTGTCGCGCTGCATCATTTCGACCTCCGCAAGCAGAAAACTCATTTTGCGATCCTTATCCTATCGTATCGGATATCGACCAGCAAATCAAGCCTTGGGGAAAAGAGATGGATGGAACTGACGCGGCATCAAACCACAACCCGGCCGTTCGGCGCGCCCTGTTCTACTTGACGATCTGCGTGCCGATGCCCTTGTCGGTGTAGATTTCCAGCAGGAGCGAATGCTCGATTCGCCCGTCGATGATATGGGCTTTTTTGACGCCTCCCTCGAGCGCCGTCAGGCACGCCTCGACCTTGGGCATCATTCCTTCGGTGATGATTCCATCCTTGATCATCTGCGCGATTTGCTGTTCGTTTACGCTGGAAATCCAACTGTCCGGATTATCCCGATCCATACGGATGCCGTGCGTATCGCTGAGCAGAACGAGTTTTTCGGCCTGTACGGCGGCGGCTACCTGCCCGGCGGCCGTATCGGCATTGACATTCAGCTTGCCCCCGCCCTTGGAGCAGGCTACCGGGGCAACCACGGGAATCACGCCGGCCGCACAAAGCGTCTTGAGAAGCTCGCCGTTGACGCTGCTGACCTGCCCGACTAATCCCAGATCGACCTTGCCGCCACGTTCATTGGTCATCTGCATCGGTTTGCCAAAGAGCACGCAACTACCCAGCGAGTGCAGTCCCATGGCCGGACAGCCCAACGCCTGAAGCGTTTCACAGACCGGCGTGTTGACGGAATTAACCAGGGTGTGCTCGGCGATAGTCAGGGTTCGGGCGTCGGTGTAGCGCCGTCCCTGCACCCAGACCGGCTCCAGCCCCGCTTCGTTCATCGCGCGGGTAATCGCCTTGCCGCCGCCATGCACCAGGATCGGCTGCATCCCGACGGTCGTCATAAAGACCACATCGATCAAAAGCTTCTTCTGGAGGTCCTCATCGTCGAGAATACTGCCGCCCAGCTTGACGACCACAATCCGACCCCGGAAGCGGCGGATATATTCCATCGCTTCGACCAGGGCCTTGGCTTTTTGTATGGCTATTTCCATCGCAACCTTCCTAAAAAACAAAAAGCCAACGGAGGGAATCGAACCCTCAACCGCTGGTTTACAAAACCAGTGCTCTACCGTTGAGCTACGTTGGCAGATCCGGCGCCGCCGCGGCGATTCGGCGGATCCGCGCCGGGAAAATCCGTTCCGCGTCTCTTCCGGAAACGGCATAGTGTATCCATGGCAAAAAAGGCCTGCAAGCGAAAAAAACCGATGCGGTCGTATTCTCCGGTTTTATCCTGTCGCCCGTTTTGCGCTTTACAGAAGAGGCATTTTACCGTATATAGGATCGACCTGTAAAAAGCGGAATATAACCATGGAAAAGATAAAGATTTACGATACCACCTTGCGGGACGGGATGCAGGCTGAGGGGATCAGCTATTCGCTGGCCGATAAACTGCTTATCGCCCGTCGTCTGGATGCCTTCGGACTCGACTATATCGAGGGCGGCTATGCCGCGGCCAATCCGAAAGAGATGCGGTTTTTTCAGGAACTCAAAGAAGGCCTGACCCACGCCCGGCTGGCGGCCTTCGGCAATACGCGGCGGGCGGACAAAACGGTCCAGGACGATCCGTCCCTGCAGGCGATCCTGGCGACCAGGGCCTGGGTGGCCACCCTTGTGGGCAAGACCTGGGACCTGCATGTCACCGAGGTGCTGCGCTGCTCCCTGGAAGAAAATCTCGTCCTCTGCGCCGAATCCGTCAGGTACCTCAAGAGCAAAGGGCTGGAGGTCATCTTCGACGCCGAGCATTTCTTCGACGGCTACAAACGCAATCCGGAATATGCCATACAGGTCCTGCAAGCCGCCGCCGAGGCCGGCGCCGACGTATTGGCGCTGTGCGAGACCAACGGCGGCTGCCTGCCGCACGAGGTGCAGGACATCACCCAATCGGTAGTGCGCGAGCTGTCGGGCGTAACGATCGGCATTCATTGCCACAACGATTCCGATTGCGGGGTCGCCAATTCGCTGGCGGCGGTACGGGCCGGCGCCCGGCACGTGCAGGGCACGATCAACGGGCTCGGCGAGCGGACCGGCAACGCCAACCTGTGCTCGATTATCGCGAATCTGTCCCTGAAAATGGGCTTTGAAACGGTCAGCCCCGACAATATCGCCTCCCTGACCGAGTTATCGCGGTTTATTTTCGAAGTCGCCAACCTCAATCCGGTGATGAATATGCCCTTCGTCGGAGAAAGCGCCTTTGCCCATAAGGCGGGACTGCATGTCAATGCCCTTCGCAAGAATAAGATAACCTATGAGCATATCGATCCCAAACTGATAGGCAATGAACGGCGTTTTCTGCTGAGCGAGCTGAGCGGCGCTTCGAACATCCTGGCCAAACTGGAGAAGGATCGTCTGGCCCAGGACAAAGACCTGGCTCGGCAATTGCTTACCACCGTGCAGGACCTGGAAAACGAAGGGTATCAGTTCGAGGCCGCCGAAGGCAGTTTCGATCTGCTGATCAAAAAGGCCCTGGGCACCTACAAATCCGCCTTCGAGCTGCTCAAGTATCATGTCAATGTCGAAATGAACAAGGCCGGCGAGATTGTGACCGAGGCGACGATCAAGCTGCGCGTGGACGGCAAGACCGAACATGTGGTCGCCGAGGGAGACGGCCCCGTCAACGCCCTGGACAACGCCTTGCGCAAATCGCTGATGCGGTTTTACCCCGGACTGGCCGATATGCATCTGATCGATTACAAGGTCCGCGTCGTCAATGCCCAGGCCGCCACCGCCGCCCGCGTCCGCGTCATCATCGAATCCCGCGACCATGACGCCGTCTGGGGCACCGTCGGCGTCTCGGAAAACATCATCGAGGCAAGCTGGAAGGCCCTGGTCGATTCGGTCGAGTACAAGCTGCTCAAAGACGCCGAAAAGAAAAACCGCCTGTAACCGACCGGTCCCATACGCGGCCCTGTTTTCCCGGTGGATTACTCCGTCGCCACCAGATTGACCCGGCCGAGTTTGACGCCCTTGAGACTGACGATACGGTCGCCGAGACGGGTGATTTCCCCGACCGCCCCCTGTAAAAGCACCACCTCGAGGCAATTGTGATGATCGATGTGCACATGCATCGAGGAAATCGTATGCAGATGGTGGTCATGCTGCAATTCGATCAGTTTCTGAGCCAGCCGGGACTGATGATGGTCGTACACCATCATCACCGCCGCGACCGCCCGCGTGTTCGGATCGGCCAGCTTCTCCTCGGTCAGGCGGTCCCGGATCAGGTCCCGAATCGCCTCGGACCGGTTGGTATAGCCCTGCCGCTCGATCAATTTATCAAACCTCTCTAAAAGCGCCCCTTCCAGTGAGACGCCGATACGCTGCAACTGTTCCATACGGACCTCCCGAAGTTGATTCCATGGACATTGTATCGTTTTTACACGACGGGGGAAGAAGGGAGATTTTTTTCCGGTGCCGGTACAAAAAAACAGGGCCGCAGGAGTTCTCCTGCGGCCCTGCAAATCAACGTCATTGCAAGCAGACCGACTACCGGCTTGCTGTGGCCTCCACGCTGGGCTGGGTCTGGTTCTGGTTCGGCGAAGAATCCCGATAGATCACGACATAGGTGTTCTCGGTAAACTGTCCGCCCGAGTTGACCATGTACTCCCACGGTTCCAGCAGCGCCTGTGTGCCGCCCGGATCATCCGGAGCCTGCCACTGCAGGGTTTGCCACGGACTGCTCTGGCTTACACCGGCGGTCCTGACAAAGCGATACTGCACCACGGTCCCT
>JAFGGE010000277.1 GCA_016930745.1 Sedimentisphaerales bacterium | reverse complement strand
CGGCAAAACAGTCTTTAGCCTTCCGGCCAGTTTTCGGATTGATAAGTTTATTCGCAGCGTCATTGAATTTACGATCATTCTCGAAGCGGCCGGCGCTATTGCCCTCTATTTCATTTTTCGACAGGCCCACATTGAACAACCGATCTGGAATGCTGTGTTTCACAGCGTCTCGGCCTTCTGCACGGCTGGTTTCAGCCTGTTTAACACCAGTTTTGAGGGATTGGCCGGGAATTTTTGGCTTAATACTGTCATTGCGATTCTCAGTTACATCGGTGCGGTCGGTTTCATCGTTTGCGTCGATTTTTGGCGTACATTGCGAGGCAAGGTGAAATCCATCACCCTCACCAGCCGGATCATTCTATGGTCTACGGTATGGCTTACTGTGATAGGAACAGGCCTGTTGTTTGTGACGGAGCCTTCCATTCGTGAAAGGCCGGCGGATCAGCGGCTGCTGGCGGCATTCTTTCAGGCCATGACGTCTATGACCACCGTCGGTTTCAATACCATCAGCATCGCACAAATGTCCAAAGCCTCCCTGCTTTTGGTGGTCGTCCTTATGGTGATCGGCGCTTCCCCCTCGGGAACCGGAGGGGGACTGAAATCCACCACGTTTTCCGCTATTCTCGGAGTGATGCGCAGCGCCTTGCGAGGCGAACAGGAAGTCCGCTTCTGGAACCGGATCGTTCCCCTGGAGCGTGTGTGGATGGCGTTTGCCGGACTGGGTTTTTACCTGATGTCTCTTACTCTCGGCGCCTATCTTCTGGAATTGACCGAAGATGCATCGTTCGTGTCCGTTCTTTTTGAAGCGGCTTCCGCTCTGGGAACGGTAGGCTTAAGCATGGGCATCACCGCCGCGTTGACGAATGTAGGCAAGCTCATCCTCATCCTTCTGATGTTTTGCGGAAGATTGGGCCCTTTGACCTTTGGAATCGCGTTGTATTTCCGTAAAGGACTGAAAGCCGAAGACGGCGACAATGATTTAGCCATCTGATTTCCATTTTTCTTCTGTCTTCTACCTCTCAATGACGCTTTCGTCAGACTGGGTAAAAGGAACGAATCTCCTTCGTTTTCATGCAAACGACAATCCGATCTGGGCCGCGACCGAGCGGATATGGTCGGCGGCCAGTTTGTATTCCTGCTGGTTGGACAGGTGCTCCATCATCAGCGGCGTATCGGACCGTTTGGCCAGTTGACGCAGAAACTCGGCATAATCGAGGGCCCCGGTCCCCGGGCGGCATTCGGACAGGTGCGGCGTATAGATGTCTTCGTCGATGGTGATGTCCTTGGCGTGGCAGGAGCAGATACGCGGCCCGAGCTTTTCAAACATATCACGGATCATCCGCCCGTTGAAAAAGTACACCCGCGGACTGACGACCAGGTTGACCGGATCGAAGTGGACGGCAAAGGCCTTGCGGTCGATGGCCTCGATCAGGCGAAGGTAGGACTGGACTGAATCGGGAAACGACCAGGGCATGCATTCGAGTGTAAAATACGTCCGAGTGGGCTTGACCGCGTCGATGATGTCGCGCGTGGTCTCGACGACCACCTCGAAGGTCTCTCGCGTAAGGTTGTCCTTGTGAGGACCGGCCCATTTTTCGGGATGGCGCGAGCCGGCCACATTGACGCAGCAGTTGGCCCCGATTCGCTCGGCCAGGGCCAGTTGTGTCTTGCATTTTTGTATGGCTTCCTTGCGCATGGCCTCATTGGTGGCGATCGGATTGGACCAGGCCCCCACCTCGGCAATCACAATATCATGTTTATCGGCGGCGGCTCGATAGGCCTTGATCAGATCGTCGGAAGCGTCGGCCCCAACAGGGCAATACGCCGCCCGATAACCCAGCTCCTGACAGGTCTTTACCCAGGAATCCGGATCCTTGGCCGAAACCGGTCCTCCCAGACGAAGCGGCTTCCTGCTCTGTGCCTGGCCGCTGGAAGCGGACAAAACAGAACCGGCTAATACTGTGGCAACGGAGGCCTTGGTAAACTGACGACGCGACATCTGAATCTTTTGCATGGCTTTCTCCTGTTTGTTCTTGTTTAGGAACCATTATACAGAATTGGCCGAGAGGGTGCAAAAAATCCCTGCGTGATTTACCGGCTGGATTCTGTTAAGATGGGGCTGTGGAACAGGTTAGAAAACTGGCTTGGAGGTATGTTCGATGAAACTAAGATTGGCATTAACGATTTTGGTGGTTCTATCGCTGCCGGCAGGGGCCTTTAATGGGCATATCGTAACCGAAGGGCCGATCCAGCTGGAAATCGGGCCGGTCGAAGGAGTGATTGCCTACGATACTCCGTATCCAGTCAATGTAACAGTGAGTAACTCTGCAAGTACAGCCATTGATGTGAATCTGCGTTTGGCCGGGCTGGTCGATGAATGGCGAGCCGTCGGAGCAATGGAAAAGAAGGCAACCATAGAATCCCAAAAAAGTCAGATAGTCACATTTCAAATCGCGGCAGGGCAGGGGGCCTATTCGGCCCTCTACCCGGTGCATGTTTATGCCGGATTCAGGCAGGGGGGGGCAGAATACGAGCTTCATGCCATTCAGGTCTTTGAGACCCGGTTTCCACCGGCCACAGAAAAACAGCCAAAAGAAATGCCAACCGTACCCATACCGGCCAAGGGAACGGTCCTTTTAACAAATCTCAAAACGCAACAGGTGGCCTGGCAGTTTTTCGGCCAACCGTTGGTTCAAATGCCCGTAGGATGGAAAGGCTCCGCCGAGCCATCCCGAGCAAGTTTCGCGATTCACTCGGTCAGCCGGGGTGCAACAAAGCCAGCCATCGATATGCACCCGGCCTGGTATGGCGGGCCAGGGACCGTTTTTGTCGAGTACAAATTGAAACTGCCCGAAGAGAAACCAATCCTTCTTTCGTTTGCCAATGCGATCCGCGACAACAATGAAAATGAACCGGCCAGCGATGGGGTGACCTTCCGGGTCTGGGTGGACCAGGAAAAGGTCTTTGAGCGGCATACCGATAGCAAAGTGTGGCTGCCGGGCACGGCGGACCTGAGCCGGTATGCCGGCAGGACGATCCTGCTGCGGCTGGAGAGTCATCCGGGCCCGAAAAACGATACCACCTGTGATTCTTCCTATTGGGGCGAACCGGCCATCACAGTCGGAAAGCCGCCTCACATCCTGACCGACCAGGAACGGCAGGCTATGGCCAACAAAGCCGTTCTGATTGTTTCAACAGGAAAAACGACGGGTGACAAAGAAATCGTTTTTTCACTGGATGGCGGGTATCGTGCGGGAATCGTTCCTGGTCCCAGTGGTCTTCTGGATGGTAAAATCGCCTTTGGAAAAGATGCCCAATGCGTTGTTTTCGATGGGATTCACGCCTCGGTCATGCAGCAGGTCCTCGGATCGGAAAATGGCCGAATGGCGCCCTATGACGTGAAGATTCAAAAAGAAGCAGGCCAATCGATTGTTCGACACCTTTTCGAAGACGGAGACGGTAAATTTGAGCTTCTGGCCAGGATTTCTCAAGATCACAGAGGGCTCCGAATTAGTCTGCAATCCACCAGACGAATCACGGACCTGGCGGCAGGGTCGTTTGATCAGAAGGCCAAACGGGTATATTACGGACATGGATATGTGATCGAAGAGCCGCAGTCCTTCCGAGCCGGGTATGGCGGGCACAATCTGTCGACCAGCCATGTCGGATTTGACTTTGAAGGGGGCTTATCGCTGCTGATGGCCATCGATAATCCTCCGGACTTCCTGGAAGTAGATCCTCCTTCGAAACGATATACGCTGCATACGCATATGGATGCTGCTGTGACCTTTGTGCCAAGCGCCAAGGGCGCCTTCGATGCGGCATTCGAATATCGTCGGATTTATGATCGAAAACCGTCGCCGGGTTTTGCGAAAAAGGCCAGACGGTTTGTGTTCGACATCTGGGGCGGAAACTATGTTGATAATGCCCGGATTATGCAGCAGATGATCGATTACGGCCTGACCGATTCGCTTTTGACCCTGCACGTCTGGCAGCGATGGGGATACGATTATCGATTGCCGGATATTTACCCTCCCAATCCGGATATGGGCACGGTAGCGGATATGCGGCGATTGGGCGCCATCTGCGAAGCGGCAGACATCCCCTGGGGATTGCATGATAACTATATCGATTTCTACCCGGATGCCCAGGATTACAGCTACGAGCATATTTGTTTTACGGAAGACGGCAGGCCTATCAAGGCCTGGCTCAATGCCGGTCGGGATGCCCAGAGCTACCGCTGGCGGCCGGATCATATCATGCCGTTCGTCAAGAGAAATATGGAATTGATCAAGCCAAATCTCAAACCGACTCACTATTTCATCGATGTATTTACCTCCATTGACATGTTCGACTTTTATGATCGTTACGGCCAATTCCACTCCTTTCTGGAAACGCGTCAGAATTGGGGTGATTGTTTCCGATGGATTCAGGACTATCTGGGCCCCGGGACGGTAACGACCTCCGAAGCGGGGGACGATCAGCTCGTCGGATGGCTCGATGGGGCGGATTGTCAGCAT
>JAFGGE010000276.1 GCA_016930745.1 Sedimentisphaerales bacterium | reverse complement strand
TGCAGAGGTGACAAGCGACTATCATTCCATCGCGGCCTGGTTCGAGTCAAACCGTTATATCATCTCCGCAACGGCGGGCGCCGGGGGGTATATCGATCCCGCAGGTGATTCCACCGTCACCCACGGCGGTGAAATTACCTATTACATCGGCGCCGAGGCAAACTATCATGTCGAAGATGTCCTCGTGGACGGCCTGTCGATCGGTCCCGTAGAGACATACCTCTTCAGCAGCGTAACTGCCGATCATGTGATCGAAGCCGTTTTTTCGGCCGAGTGTATAATGGGCGATTTCAACAATGACGGGAAGATCGATCTGGCCGACGCCGTTATCCTCCTGCAGGTGATCACCGGCGCCGTGCCGAACGACTGTTTCGTTGCCGGCGACGTAAACGGCGATGGACACGCAGGCCTGGAGGATCTTGTCTATACCCTTCGCAAATCCGCCGGGCTGCCCTGAGCACTGAAAAAAATTCCACCTTAATAAAAAAAGACACTGCAAATACATTGTAAAATCAATGTGATATGTTTGGTAATGCCTGTATGTAGGGTATTGTTCATTGACTCGCAATGCCGTTTTCCTTATATTTCCCTTTCAAGATAGACGGCTTCGTAAAAAGACCTATTCCCCTCCCCTGGTGCTGAGGGATACCCACATTTTTTACTGGACACAAGGCCGCCCATCTATTAGTATGGGCGGCATGATTACTATACATGATTTGGAATTTAATGAAACCCTCATGGCAAGAATCACCAAGGCTATTAAGGCCGAACCCAATATTTCCAGACGCAGGCTCTCTCAGCAGATCTGCCAATGGATGGATTGGCGCAGTCCCAATGGCAAATTCAAGGAAGTGAGTTGTCGCAAGGCGCTGGCGGAGCTTCACCGGCGTAAACTCATTACCCTGCCGGACTGTGGCGTCTATCCATTCCATGCACGCCGAGCCAGGCTGTCGGAGCTTCCTGCGCTTTTTCCCGTGGAGTGCTCGCTTGCGGAACTTGGTCCGGTGGAACTGGTGCCCATCCATAGCGCTTCCAGTAAAAATTCCCGGATCTGGCGTGCGCTGCTCGACGCCCACCATTATCTGGGCAGCGGCCCGCTCTGCGGCGCCCAACTGCGGTATCTGGTCTGGAGTGAGCGTTTCGGTTGGCTTGGAGGGCTCAGTTTCAGCGCCGCAGCCTGGCGGGTGCGCTGCCGGGATGAGTTCATCAGCTGGAGCGAAGAGGCCCGCACACATGCCCTGCAACGCGTGGTCAACAACAGCCGGTTTTTGATTGCGCCTGTGGTCAAGGTGCCGGGGCTGGCTTCTCACGTTCTGGCGCAGTGTTGCCGACGGCTTGCCGACGATTGGCAAGAGCGCTATGCCTATCGTCCGGTGTTGCTTGAAACCTTTATTGAGCGGGGCCGGTTTTCCGGCACGTGCTATCGCGCCGCCAACTGGCGTCATGTGGGCGCTACCACCGGGCGGGGCCGTCAGGGGACCGGCGCCACGGTCAAAGACGTCTACCTCTATCCCCTCTGCGATGACTGGCAGTCCATCCTGTGCGCCATGCAGGATGGCGCCGTTTCGACCCGCCGGAAGCTGCCTGAGCGGGAGCCGGCGGACTGGCTGGAGGAAGAGTTCGGCGGCGCACCGCTTGGCGACAAGCGTCTGGTAGGCCGGTTGATGCAACTGGGGGAAGCGTTTTTCTCCAAGCCCACTGCCAATATACCCCAGGCCTGCGCCACAGGCGCCGCCGCGAAAGCGGCCTACCGTTTCTTCGATAACAGCGAGGTCTCCATGGATGCCATTCTGACGCCCCATTTCGAAGCGACCGAGCAGCGCCTGCGCGACCACGAGTGCGTCCTGGTGGCCCAGGATACCAGCACGCTCAACTACACCCATCACCCCGCAACTTCGGGCCTCGGTCCCATCAACACGACCAAAGACAACGCCATAGGACTTCTGTTGCACGACACCATGGCGTTCACGCCGGACGGCGCCCCGCTTGGCTTGCTCGACGTCCAGGTCTGGGCTCGAGACAAAGCCGAAGCGGGCAAGCGTCACAGACGCCACGAAAAACCCATTGAAGAAAAGGAAAGCTTCAAATGGCTCTCGAGTTATCGCAAAGTCTGTGATGTCCAGGCCCGCTGCCCCGCCACCAGGCTGATCGTGATGGCCGATCGCGAGGCCGATATCCACGAGCTGTTTGTCGAAAGCCTCAAAATCCGCAAGAGCGCTGAACTCCTCATCCGTGCAGAAAAATCGCGCAATCGCGCCACTGCGGACGAGGAGACGCATATTCAGAGCCTGTGGCCCCGAATAGAGGCTGTGAAGCCGGCAGGCATTGTCGCCTTTTCGGTGCCGCCTCGACCAGACCGCCCTGCCCGCCAAGCCAGACTCGAGGTACGTTTTGCCCCGGTCACCCTCAAGGCGCCGCGGCGAAAATCCAGCCTGCCCGATGTCCCGATCCATGCCGTACAGGTCAAGGAGATTGATGCGCCAACCACCATTGACGACCCGCTTGAGTGGATGCTGCTTTCCACCTTGCCGGTGACCACTTTCGAGGAGGCGCAGACCGCCCTCCGCCGCTACGCCCGGCGCTGGGGCATTGAAGTGTACCACCGCGTCCTCAAAAGCGGCTGCCGCATCGAGGATCGACAACTCGGCGCCGCCACGCGTCTTGAGAACTGTTTGGCAATCGATATGGTCGTGGCATGGCGTATTCATCATCTCACCTGGCTTGGCCGTGAAACCCCTGAACTGCCCTGCACCGTCTTTTTTGATGATGCAGAATGGAAAGCGCTTGTCGGTTTCATCCATCAGACGCCTGTTGTCCCCACTGTGCCACCGACACTGCGAGAAGCGCTCATCATGGTCGCAACGCTTGGCGGTTTTCTCAACCGCAAATCGGATGGCGAACCGGGAACTGTTACCGTGTGGCGCGGGTTGCAACGCCTCGATGATATCACCAAGGCATATATAGCTTTTGTCCTGCGCCCTCAACAGCCTCCCCCTGCGGTCTCAGGAAACCCTACTTATGGGTAAAGATGAGCCCATCAAGGGGGAGGGAACATGGTGTGCGGGTTATCCCCATCGAGGGGGAAGGAACAGAATTGATGGATTAAAGCTGTTTTCGGCAGACTCGGCGACTCTGCGGAAGCATACTATTAAAAAGGAGGCCCATGTAAGGCAATGAGGCGGTGCAGTCGTTCCCCGCGGGGGTTTACCATGCTTGAGATCATGATCGCCGTGCTGATCCTGGGGATTGTGATTACCACCGTGTACGGCGCCTATACGGGGACGCTTCGCATTGTTGCCGACACCGGATACGCCGATGAAGTATACGGGATGGCCCGGTGCGTCGTCGAACAGATTACCCGGGATCTGGAATCCGTCTGCCGTTTCAACGGGGTGTTTACCTTCGTTTCCAAAGAGCAGGAACCGGGGAGCGATTCCGTTGTGGCGCTGCGTTTTGTGTCGTCCCGTCATATCGGCTTTGGTGAAAACGACGGAGGAATCACCGAGATAACCTACTACGCGGCAAGAGAGGATGACGGGGCAGACGAACGGTACAGGGTGATGAGAAGGGACATGCTGCTTCAAAAGAAGGACAGGGAAGAGGATGATGCCTTTGTCACTGAGGGAGGCTACGCCCTCTGTGAAAAGGTACAGGCCTTTTCCTGGACCTTTTTTAACAGCAACGGCGAGGAGTATGATCACTGGGATTCCGAGTCCGGTTTGTCGGAACAGAAGGGGCTGATCCCGGCGCTTGCCCGGGTGAGAATCGATTTTGCAAATCCCGCAGATGATGAAAACCCCTATCGATTTGTAACGACAGTGTATATTCCGGCGGTCGAATCGGGAAAATTATCGAAGGGGCAGTGACGCATTCAGGTCCGGTCCCGGACTTATTCCTCCGCGTCAAAGACTACCTTGTACACGTTATAATATTTATTGATGTTGCTGACGTATCGCACGGTCTCCCGGCCGACCAAACGGAGTGCCGCGATTTCCACGTTGCGGAACCATCGATCCGGGTCCAAACCCATTTTTTCGGCAAGCTCGCGCGCCTTTTGTATTCGTGCGGGGCCAGCGTTATATGCGGCAAGGGCGAAACGTATCCGATCGCGCACGTGTATCGCTGCGTCGTGAAAGTATTGATCCTGCAGCATGCGCAGATATTTCACGCCTGCATGGATGTTGTTTGCCAGATTCGAGACGTTGTTAATGTTAATGCGGTGATCTGCCGCGGTGGCGGGCAGCACCTGCAGCAGGCCCACAGCGCCTGCCTGACTTGTTTTTGTATTATCCAGACCGGATTCCTGGAAGGCCATGGCCATGATCAATTTCCAGTCATAACGATATTCCTCGGCATATTTTTTGATCAGGCCTTTGTACTTTTGTATCTGTTCGAGATCCTCCGGGTCCGCCGGGTTTTTGAGCCACTGGTTCTCTTCGAAATACCGCGTAAAATAAATATTTCCCAGCAACGTTCCCCTTTTATGCGTTTTCAGAAATTCGTTCAAGCTGTCCCTCAGCCGGGGATTCTCCTTGCGGACCATCCAGGCGATCCGGGAGCCGGTGCGAAGTGTGATATTTTTGTGGACATCTATGTCCGTAAGCACCTCGGACCATATGCCGGCAATGTGACTGTCGGCCACGGTCGTTTCAATCGCTCCAGAATTGACCATTTCCAGAATGCTTTCCGTTTCAAGATTTTCATCGGCGGGAATGATCTTCACCTTATCCTTTTTCTCATTGCGCAATTTTTTATTGAGTGCCAT
>JAFGGE010000275.1 GCA_016930745.1 Sedimentisphaerales bacterium | reverse complement strand
GGTTCCGGGGGGGCCGTTTTCGCTGATCACAACCCGACTCGGCTGCGAATGAAGAAACTGGGCCAGGGCATCCAGCACAAGACGGCATTCGGCGGAAATGGCGGCCGCCTGCCCCCAAAAAAACCGGCTGGAATCCACACTGAATACCTTGAGATTTTTGAAGTCCAGGGGTTTTTGCTCGGCCTGGGGTCTGGCGTTGTCGGGCGTTTGAAGGAGGGGCTTGGTTTCCGTGCCTCTATCGATTTTTTCGCTGTTTTTGGCTTCCTCTTTTTCGTAGATGGAATCCACTTCGGTCTTTTGAGAATGTCCGACCGACGGCAGGGCGTGCTGAAACGCCCGTCCCAGAGCGGGAAGCGTCTCGTCGTCAAAGGTGGCAAAACTGAGCAACAGCACAAAAAACGTCAACAGAAGGGTCATGCAATCACTGAAAGTGACCATCCAGTCCGGCGCGCCGGGCGGACCTTCTTCATCGGTTTGTCTATTCTGTCGCGGCATATCAGATCGTGGCTTTTACGTCTTCCCGTTTGGCGGGAGACACAAACGACTGGAGTTTTTCCCGCACTACGGTGGGGTTTTCCCCGCGGCTGATGGCGCAGATGCCCTCGACCGTCATCTCCATAGCCAGCAGTTCCGCTTTGGAATAGACGCCCAGCTTTCCGGCCAGCGGGATAAAGATCAGATTGGCCATAACCGCCCCGTAAAACGTGGTCAACAGGGCCACGGCCATCCCTTTTCCGATTCCCGAAGGATCGCTGAGGTTTTGCAGCATCTGCACCAGACCGATCAGGGTGCCGATCATTCCGAACGCCGGCGCCGAGGCCCCCATGAATTCCAGGACTTTTTTCCCGGTGCCGTGTCGCTCACGGACGTTCTGGATTTCCAGGTCCATCATATCGCGAACGACTTCTTCCTCCTGCCCATCGACAAGCATCTGTAAGCCTTTGACGATGAATTTGTTATCCACCTTGCGGATCTGCTCTTCCAGGGCCAGCGCCCCGTCTCGGCGGCTGATCGCGGCAAAATTCACCATTTTTTGTATAATTTCGGAGGGAGAAAGCACCTTGACCAGAAACGCTTTCTTAATCACGCCAAAGATGCCCAGGAACTGGGGCAGCGAAAAATGGATCATGACCGAGCAGAGCATCCCTCCGACCACGATACAAACCGAGGGGACATCCACAAAGGCCATCAGCATGCCCCCCAGGAGAATAGGGGCAAAGACCACCCCGAATCCGAGCACCAATCCCAATACGGTTGCGATATCCATATTTAATTGCCTTCTTCTTTAATCTTCCTCAGCTCCAGGCTCATCACGCCGGCCAGATCCGGCTGGGTGGAGGCGATCTGCCCCAGCAGTTCGGCGGCCGTTCGTTCCGACATGTAATAGACGATCTTGACCGCATCGTCCATCTGCTGGTTTTTCATCATGCTGACCATGATCTTTCCGGCATTGGCGGCATCCATTTTGTCGTAGGTTGTCGCCAGACGCTGCAGATTGGCCTTTTCTATGCTTTTGATCTCAATTCTTGTTTTTTTCAACTGTTCATCCTGTCGTTTCAGGTCTTCCAGGGTAAGGGTCATGTGTTCGTTGAGTTTGGCGAGCCGGTCCATCTCCTCCTGAAGCACTCCTCGGGCCGTCTGGATACGCTGTTCCTGTACGATCAGGTCTTTTTCCCGGATCTCGTATTCCTTCATTTTATTGCGGATGTCGTCAATCAGGCCGGCCAGCTCTTTCTCGCCCATCCCTACAATTCGATCCATACCCGCCGCGGCGGGAGGCCGCAGGAGTCGGGATTCGGCACTTGCATCGGCGGTTGTCTGCGGCGTTTGGCCGGCGGAACCTTGTTGGGACGTCGGATCAGGAACCTTTGCCCGGTTCCGCTTGATCCACCAGGTACCTCCAAAGGCAGCCACAAAGCTAAAAATACCGATCACCACCAGTAAGATAATCTGTTTCATATGCATAACTATCGGCTCCCAAACAGAGCGGCTTTCCTCGGTTTCAACCGGGGATTAGAATTTCCCGCGCCCGACGGATCGCAGTTCGTTCATCCAGCTCGTTCTGCATCCATTTTTCCTGTTCCCGTGTGTGCTGTTCGAGGGCTTTGGTCCGCAGTTTTTCGAGACTTTTGCGGAATTTTCGCACTTCCATGACCTCTTTTATCTTCCGTTTTCTTTCCTGCTCCAGTTCGCTGAGCCTGTTGTTCAACATCCGTATGGTCTGTTCGGTCACTTGTGAATGATCCAAAACCAGTCGTTTCCGACAGAGCCACTTTTCTTGCGACACATCCTCCAGTTCCGATAACAAACGTCGCAGGGTCGCCCGCAACATCATCATCTGTCCGCGGACGGCGACTACCTGTTCGGTAACGGCGACCAGCTCGGCCCGCAGGGCGTCTTCCTGTTTGACCTTCATGTCCAACAGACGCTGCAGACGCCAAACAAATCGCTTCACCGTTTATCCTTTCGACGGTATCGTCCGGTAATCCATGCTATTCACTTGTTTATCGTCCGGCGGTCGCTTTTTGTGCCGACAAGGCCGCCGGATGGTCGCTCAATAGTGTATCCCAGGAGTCGGCAATTTCTCGAAGCCGTGACACGGTTTCAGGAAGTCGGCTCCGCTGCCGCACCGGCTGGACCAGAAAATCCTGAATCCGATCGATCAGGGCGACCGAACCGTCGATACGCCGGTTGCTTCCGGGGGAGAATGCTCCGATGCTGATTAAATCTTCGGCATCGATATAGGTCGCGTAAATCTCCCGGAATTTCAGAGCGGCCTTTCGATGTTCTTCGGTCGTTACGCTGGGCATCAAACGGCTGACGCTTTGCAGGATGTCGATCGCCGGGTAATGCCCCCGGTCGGCCAGTTTCCTCGAGAGAACGATATGTCCGTCCAGCAGGGATCGGGCGCTGTCGGCCACCGGATCGTTAAGGTCGTCGGCTTCGGCCAGGACGGTCAGGATGCCGGTGATGCTGCCGCGGTCGCTGCAGCCGAGCCGCTCCAGCAATCGGGGCAGCAGGGCGAACACGCTGGGACAATATCCCTTGGTGGCGGGCGGCTCGCCGGCGGCCAGGCCGATCTCCCTCTGGGCCTGCGAAAAACGGGTCAGAGAATCCATCATAAACAGCACATCCATTCCCCGGTCGCGAAAATATTCGGCGATGGTTACGGCGGTAAAACCGGCTTTGATGCGCTGGATGGCCGCCGAATCGCTGGTGGCTACGATAATGACGCTGCGGGCCAGACCTTCGGGGCCCAGATCCTTTTCCAGAAATTCGCGTACTTCGCGTCCGCGTTCACCCACCAATGCCACGACATTGACCTGGGCGTCGCTGCCGTTGGCGATCTCGCCGAGCAGGACGCTTTTGCCCACGCCGCTGCCGCTGAAGATTCCCACCCGCTGGCCCTTGCCGCAGGTCAGAATCCCGTCGATGGAACGAATCCCCAACGGCAGCGGTTCGCTGATCATCCGTCTTTGGAGGGGTTTGGGGCTGGGATTGTCCAGCGAACGGACTTCCTGTCCCTGAAGAGGACCTTTTCCGTCGATGGGACGGCCCATGCCGTCGATGACCCGCCCGGTAATGTGAGGACCCAGACAGATACATCGGGGTTGATTCAGGGCGGCCACCGTATCGCCCGGACTGATTCCATCCAGGTGATCCAGGGGCAGAAGGACCAGATTGGATCCGCGGAAACCGATGACTTCGGCGGGGATGACCCGATTGTCGCGCAGGCGGATTTCACAGGGCTGTCCCATGCCGATATCGGGCCCGCTGGATTCCACGGTCAGGCCGGAGACCCGTTGAATCGTTCCTTTGCGCGTTACAAGACGCGTTTGTTGCAGCCGGGCATGCAGGGCGTCAAAATCGAAAAGATCAGATGGTTTCTGTTGCTGGTTCATACCGGCCCTGTCGTCAATGCCGTTTCAATCTGCCTGAGATGCTCGGCGAGAAGAGATTCCACGATGCCTTTATCGGTCTCGGCCACGCATTCGGCCGGATTCAGTTTGGGATCGACAATCAGCTCCACATGATGAAACTGCGGTTTGTCGGCCTGCTCCCATAGGCCGGCGAGCGTTTCCATGTCTTTTGGAGAGAGCCGAAGCCGGATATTCTCCCCGGCCGGTGCGTGCAAGAGGGCTTCAGAGACGATTTTTTCGATGTCGTATTGTCCGGCCTGAATCTGCTTCATGAGAATTTTTTCGGCGATTCCGATGCTGAGACGGACGATCTGGTCCCGGTGCGAATCGGTCAATTGCTGGTAATATTCTTTAACCTGGGCGGCGGCGGCCTCCAGCATCTCGGTCAGGGAGCGGACTTCCTGCCGGACCGATTCCAGTTGTTCGCGCAGACGAGTCGTTTCATCGACGCAGGGCTCCTGCGTCTCCGGATCGGTCAACAGATTGACCGAATGAATGGCGGTCTCGAACTCAATGGTTAACGGTATTGCCAAGGACTAATCTTCTTCAATAAAGGTCAACTGTTCGGACTCGTTTGCCTCCCGCAGGGGTTTGGCGACCTCTTCTCGGGCCTCCATAACCTCCTTTTTGCGAGGTTCGGCCATGAGCGAGGTTTCTTCGTCCACCATCTCGCGGGCTCGTTCGGAGATATTGGAACGGATTTTCTCGGCGATAACGGCGTCGGCGTTAAACAGGGCTTTTGCCAGTATTCCGGCGTCCACCTTGCGGAGGGCTTCCTGCAGCGAGCGGTCTTCGATTTTGGGAATATCCTCCCAGGTGACCATCAAGGCCCGCACCGTCTTGGCGGTGTCCTGATCGTTATTGCCGATCTCCTCGATCATGGCGTCGCGTTTTTCCTTGCTCAGGCTGCTCAGGACCAGAGCCACTTTTCGCAGCGTTTCCTTCGGCTTGGCCTCCTCGATGGGCGCCCCTTCCTCGCTGGTCATTTCCACAAGGCGTTTGCACACCATTTCTCCAATCCGGCGCAGGGTTTTGGGAGAGACTTCGCTGGGTTTGGTCATCCGCCAGACGGCCTTCAGGGCCAGATCGTCTTTGAGACGGGTCAGGACGTCGGTGCTGAGTTTGGCCGGCAGCGCCGACAACACCAGAGCGATGGCCTGGGGCGGTTCGTTTTCCAGGGCCGCGGCAATCTGATTGGGCGGAGCCGAGGTGATGGCGATAAACGGGTCCTTTTCCCGAATGGCTTTCTGCATCTGGGCGTGCAGTTCGTTGGCCTTCTCCTTGCCGGCGGTGCCTTTGAGAATATCGCTGACGAAGGCTTTGACGTTCATCTGTCCCGTTCGCTGCCGCTCCAGGCAGGTGCAGAATTCCTTGGTGATGGCAACGTTCTCCTCGCTGTCGGTCTGTCCGGAGGCGTCCAGATGCGACAGTTCCATGGCCAGTTCCTGGACCACTTCCTGGGGCTGTCCTTTCAACAATTCGGTGGCCGTTACCGGATCGAGACTGGCCAGCAGCATGGCGGCTTTTCGTTTGCCACTGACAGAAGGCATGGTCAGCTTGCCTCCGTGAGCCAACTGGCGAAGAGTTTACGCACCTGATCGGGATTGGCCCGCAGCTCGCCGGCAATGTGCTGTCGATAGGCGTCCGCCGAATCGGGCCCGGCCGCAAGCAATCCGATCCCGCCCGGCATGCCCAACTGATTGGACGTTCCCAGCGGTTCGTCCAGACGCGCTTTTTTGGACGCCTTTGTGAAAATGCGCAATACAAACAGTGCACAAACGGCCAATATGCCCATGGAAGAATGCCGAACGATGTTGATGATCGAGGATATCTTTTCGAAATGGCCCGTCTGGTTCATGATGACCATGGGGGCCTGGTAGACGGGAACGTTTTTCACGGTCAGGGCCTTTTCGTCGGCCAGCATCTTACGACCCCCGATGGCGTTGATGATGATTTCTTCCACGTCTTCGATCGTCATAACCAGATCGGAAGAAGCCGTCGCCGCGGGCGCCGCGGACGCCGCATCGGCGGCGTTTTCATCCGGGATTGCCTGGGCCGTTTCCTCTTTGGGCCGGGTTAAATCCACAATCGCCGTAATCGACCAGGACTTCGGCTCTCCGCTGATTTTCGTGAGGGTTTCGGTTGTGCTGGGCACTTTCATCACGGTGGTAATTGTCTGAACGAGTTCGTTGTTCCCGGCGGTTGTGACATTGCCTTTATCGTCGGTGACGGCGTCTTTGGTGTTGGTGGTTTTGTCGATGGTTTCCTGTTCGGGGATTCCTTTTTCATAGAGGGTCTTGACGACGGACTGACTTTCCATATTCAGCGTGACGCTGGACATCACGGATGCCCGTCCCGGTCCCAGCACCAGTTCCAGCGTCTGGCGGATCTGGTCGTTCATTTTGGATTCGATATCCCGCTTCAGCGCGTGATAGTTATCGGCGATGATGGTGTTGCGATCGCTGGATCCTTTGCTGGACAGCAGTCGGCCCTGGCTGTCCATGATTGTTACATTGTCGGCCAGGAGACCGGGTGTTGCGCTGGCGACGATGTGCGCGATCGCGGCGGCGTTGGTCTGCGTGAGGGTCCAGCCCGGCTGGACGACCAGAATGACGGAGGCCTTGGTTTCTTCGTCCTTCGTGGCAATAATGCCTTTGTTTTCGGGACGGGCGATGTGCACCCTGGCTCCGACGACCCCTTCGATCATCTGGATAGTATTGGCCAGTTCCTTCTCTTTGGCCTGATCCAGCATGAACCCCATGACGGCCGGGGGCTGGGCGATGGATCGGTCATCCAGAATGCCCAGGCCGCTGGAGTGGTTGGCGGGCAGGCCCTCCTTGGCCATCGCCAGCCGCAATCGGTAGACCTGTTTTTCGGGAACATAAATACTGGTGCCGTTGCCCCGCAGTTCATACGGAACATTCAATTCGCTGATCTTGTCGACGATTTTGCCGGCGTCTTCGGCGCTGAGTTCGCTATAGAGAAGCCGCATATCGGCCATGGACGCCCATTTGGTCAGCAGCGCTGCCGTAATCGTACAAGCCAGCACGATCGCGATCAGCATCGCTTTCTGAACCACCCCCACTTTTTGCCAGATCGCGTTGATTTTCTGCAACAGTCCCATGGATCCTCACACCCTTGCCGATTCCTTTGTTGTCGATATCTGCACGATCGAGTAGGTTATCCCTGCATTTTCATGGTTTCCTTATAGGCCTCGATCAGTTTATTGCGCACTCCCACCAGCAGCTTGAAGCTCATGTCCGCCTGCGCGACCGAGGCCACGACAGAGTTGACATCCTGCTGTTTTCCGCTGAGCAGCTCCAGGATCGAGGTATTGGCCTCTTCCTGTATACCGTTGATTTTGGAAAACGACTGCTTGACGGTGTCGGTAAATCCCGGTTTGGCCTGTTCGGCCCTGGCGGCCAGAATCCGGGCGGCGTCATTAGCGCCGCTTACCTTGTTCAAATCCACTTGAAACTGAATACTCATACTCGTTCCTCGTTATTTCAATAGTTCCAGACTGGTCTGCACCATTTTTTGATATCGTTTCAAAATCGCGGCGCTGGCCTCATAGGCGCGTGTCGCCATGTTCAGGCTGATCAGCTCCTGCGGCAGATTTACATTGGGCATTTGTACGTATCCTTCGGCGTCCGCCTGCGGATGCCCCGGTTTGAGCACCCGCTCAAACTCGCTCATGTCTTCGGTCACCTCGGAGATTTCCACGCCGCTGATGCCGTCGTCGGAGGCCTTGAAAATCGCTTCCAGACGCCGGTAGGGCTGGCCGTTGCCCACGTCGGTGGTCCTGGCATTGACCACATTCGAGGTGATCACATCGACGTGTTTGCGGTTGGCCCGCAGGCCCGACATGGCGATATCGAGCGTTCCAAACATGTCCCCGTCTACTCTCATTGGCATGTCCTGCCTCTTACTCGTTCTCTTGTGCGGTTTTCATGGCGGTTTATGGCGTCCGCAACGCTTCCTGCATCTGGGCGTATTTTTTTTTCAGCAGCAGCATGTAGGTTTCATGCCGCAAGGAATTTTTGATCATTTCCCCTACCTCGCTGTCCAGAGTGACATCGTTGCCGTTGGCGTCGACAGGCGTATTCTTGGGCTGGAAGATTTCCGGTTCCACGCCCTCGTCCAGAATCGCCTTTCCTTTTTCGATCGCCTTGGCAAAGATCTCCTCAAAGCGGATGTCGTGGCGTCGATACCCGGGAGTATTCAAATTGGCCACATTGTTGGCGATGGCCTTTTGGCGCAGCCCTTCGGTCTTAATGAAGGCTTGCAGATAACGGATTGTATGTGTATCGCTCGGCATCGTATTTCTCCGGACGCAATGGCGCTTTGTCACTCCAAAGGGAGCAATCGCCGTGCCAGTTCAGGGAACGGCTCGGTGGGTCCGCGTAAATGGTTTCGAAAGGGCCGATATGCTGGCCCGAAGGAGTAAAGAGGACGGGCCGATGTCTTGCAGGCGTTTGGTTTTTATACAGTTGGACTGACCGAGAGGCTTAGGATAAAGAGGGATCGGGTCTTTTTTTCAAAGATGTGGAATTTTCTTCCGCATCCGGCCATATCCTAAACACGGATCTTGTATTCGTGCTTCCGACAAAAATTCATAAGTTTTTTTTATACAAGGGTATGCGCTTGTTTTGTCCGGTCCCTGTTCCTTTGTGGCATACGGATTGCAATCTGTACATCAAGATATGGTTTGGGAGAAAGAGTATGACGGATGGTATTTCCTGTACCCCAGCGGCGCCGCCGGGGCCGCGACAGCTTGTAAGCGAGGAGTATTTGCGTCCTTTTGCTCCGGATGAAAACCAGCGAATGCCGCGGGAATCGGACGGCGCAGCGCCCTTGCGCCGAACGGACGAACCTGCTTGCACTTCGAAGGATGAAATTCGTTCCGGAAAACGACGGGATGACTTTGAAAATATCCTGAACCAGGAGATATCCCGTCAATCGCAGGAAAAACAGGAATCGCAAACGAAGGAAAGCAAGGAAAAAAAGACCTCGGAGAAGGCCCTTGCGGCAGGGCAATCTACCCAGGACAGCCAGAGGGCTTCGGTAGCCGTCAGGAATTCCGTCGTCTCTGCCGCCCTGTATCCGGTTCCCGCCGCGGCGCAGAAAAGTCCCAAAACCGCTCCCATGGCTCCAGACCGGACCGTTCTCACCCACAAATCCGTTCAGGCTATCCCTGGGACCGTAACGCCGCAGGCGCATGACAAAAACTCTAAGCCGGCCTCTTTATTGACGAAAACGCCGGCGAAAGCCAATTCACAGCCTGTCGATGTGTCCAAAGATAAGGGATTGGACGGCGATCCGATACGTTCCAAAAAAGAATCACAAGCAGCAGGCAAAGAGGTTCAGGCACAAGCGGTTCAGCGATCGATACGGGAAACCCCTGATCCCGAACAGGACAAACCTGTAGGAAATGCAGTTCCACAGACAGGACATACCAGTACTGAAAACAATGAAAGCAGAATCGTCAACTTGTCGGAATTATCTAAAACAGTTCGTATAGCCAAAGGGAAATCCGGTCCTGCCTTGAATCCCGTGCAGAAAAGTCCGGTACAATCGACTCCGCCGTCGTCGGCTGAGATTGCCAAACAAGACATTTCCTTAACAGAAGACTCTGAAATGTCCCGCCTGGCGAAGTCCAAACGTACACTCAAAAACACATCGGCATTCCATAAATCGCTGTCCGAATTGAACGCTCAGGTTGAAAAGAGCGCCTCTCAACACCAGCCTGTGGCGGAAGCGTCGGCCGAAACCATCGTGCGAATCCCCCGGCCGGACACAACGGATTCGCTGCGGGTAGAAGCGGCAACAGGAACGGAGAAGCCGACAGCGGTACAATCGCGTCTCTTTTCCGAGGCTCGACCTCATGAACAGATACTGGATCGGATTCAGGCTGATTTCCGGGGTCCGGAAAAGGAAATTCGTCTGACTCTCAATCCGGCGGATCTGGGGCGGGTCAGAATCCACTTCGAGCAGACGGATCAGATGATCACGGGGCGGCTCGAAGTGGAAAAATCGGCTACCCGACAGGAGATTCAGCGTCATTTGTCCGAGATTGTCGCCGGGCTGCAGAACAGCGGCATCCAGGTTCGACGGATCGATGTCACACAGGATCATTCGTCACCCAACCAGGATCACCGCCCCTCCTCCCAGGAACAGTTCGAAGATTTCAGACAGTATCCCTATGAAGAGGAATCGCATCATGGCGGGCAGCCGTTCCCGTCGCATGAATCATGGCAGGAGCCGGCCGGGACAGGGAATCCGGCCCTGGAAAATATGGGGAGCCTCCCGGATGACAGGGTCAATATCTATATTTAAACCGGCACGAACGGGAATAAATCCATGGCGCTTGTGAGCCTGGAAAGGAAGAAGATCGAATCGATGCGGACCGCCCCCGGCGTTGTTCGGTCGGATCCGGTCGCATTGGATTCGCAGGATCTGATTGAGGAGCCTGCGTCTGTCGAGCGGACGCCGGCGGTTCCGATGGCGACGGTGGCCGCCCGGGCCTATGGGCAACACGCACGGCAGGCCCGCGCCGACCAGTTGGTTCTCGAATTCCTTCCGCTGGTTCATAAAATCGTCGCCCAGGTGGTTTCCTATCTTCATCCGCCCCTGAGCAAGGACGACCTGATCGGCGCCGGAACAATCGGTCTGGTCAAGGCCGCCCGGGATTACGATCCTTCCCGAGAGGCGGAATTCAAGACGTATGCCTATATCCGTATTCGAGGCGCGGTGATCGACGAGCTTCGAAGCTGGTCGTTTGCTCCCTCCAGCCTGAAAAAACAATTCGACCAGGCCCAGGAAATCGAGCAGGAAATGATCGAGCGAAACGGCTATGCTCCCAGCGATGAAGAGCTGGCCCATCGGATGGACATGAGCGTGGAGCAGTTGTACCGCATGTTTGAGCATGCCCGGGCCCGGCATTTTTTATCGATCCACGGAGTCGGCGACGAAATCCCCGCCCTGGGGGAGCTTCTGGTGGCCGAATCCGAGCGTCCCGGAGAGGCCCTGGAGCGGCAGGAACTGCTCGAAAAGCTGGCCGAAGCGATTCAGGGGCTGCCCAAACGGCAGCGTCAGATCATCGTATTGTATTACACTCGTGAGCTGACTATGAAGGAGATCGCCGAGGTGCTTGGGGTGACTGAATCGCGCGTCAGCCAACTGCACGCCGCGGCCCTGTTCAGGCTTTCCTCCAGCCTGAGACAGTGGAGTCACAGCCGTGCCTAAAGGAAACATGGCGATGTATGGATATGAGAGAATGAGGTGAGAGCGATGCCTGAGGATCCGCAAAGCGTGTATCCGGTGGTTCCCGGTAATCAGGTGCAGGGTTTAACCCAGGTTTCGGACCGGGCGGTCGGTCGGAAAAGGCAGCAGGAAGCGCGAAAACGACGTTTTCGCAAGAAAAAGCCCGGACTGTTGTCGGAAGGAACCGCGGAAGAGCGGGAAATTCTTGTCGAAGAAGACGGTCATGTCGATTTTAGGGCGTAACGAACGAGGGATAAATATCATTTCCGGGCAACGGAAAATGAGAATCGATGGACCTGGATTGTATTGGCGAACTTAATGACACGGGAAGTTATAACGGTATTGCAGGCTGAAAACGTGCGAGTGCATGGGACGGTGCTTCTGCCGACACGAGCTCCGCAAGCCCCTGTCAGGACCGCGGCCGCTCCGCAGGCGCCGTCCCATGCCCCCGCCTCGCCGCAGCAGGCTCGCGTCGTGGAGTCGAATACCGAGTACGCCATTCTTGAAGTTGTCTGTTCCTGCGGGGCGAAAATGCATATTCAGTGCAATTATGGGAATGTAGCCAAAAATGCATAGGGAGACCGAAATGAAAATCGTGCGTTATTGTCTGGCCGGCGTGTTCCTGACGGCCTTGCTGTTTAGCGGCTGCCATATGATCGATGAACCGATCGTCGTCGACAATATGATGGGCACGCGTGTGCCCGTACCGTCGGAGCCGGTGGTGGTCGTCGATCAGACCGATCCGACGCTGGAGAATCGGTTTCTGGAAGCGGAGAAGACCAATGCCAGCGCGGTGGACAGCGCTTTGATGTGGTCCCAGAAATATGATGAGCTGCTCAGGAAGAACGAAGGTTTGATGGAAAAGAACCGGCAGTTATTCCTGGAGAACAGCGATCTGCAGCAACAACTGGGCAGGCTCCAGACCGATCTGGACAAGACCCGTGGCGAACTGGAGGACGCCAACAGCTTCCTGCAGGAAATGCATGCGGAGCTGACCCGGTGGAAAACAGACGTTCTGGGCTTTCGCAATGAGATGCGCGACGCCCAGGCGGCCCAGTTGCAGGCGCTGAGCAAGGTCCTGCAGATTCTCGGTGCCGAGCCGATCTCAAACGCAACCCAGGTGGCCAGGAACAACTCTGCCGCTTCGGGGCAATAAACATAAGGGAATACAATGATGGATCGGTCCGGACAAAAAACAGAAACAGAAAGGGTTGCCCGGGGATGGGGCAAAAAAGCGTTTCGTCGGGCAGGCATGATCCTGGGATGGTTTCTTATGACGGCATCGGGCTGTACGGTTGTCAAGCCGATGGTTCCGGACACCGGACATTACTATATCAATCCCCAGGCGGAATTTTCGGCGATAGGGAAAGTCGTTGTCTTTGAGCCCGTCTGCCATGCGGGTCCGTCCGATCTGGGGCTTGAATTGGGCGACTCCGTATGCCGGGCCCTGCAGAAAAAGCATTTGTTTAATGTGATCATGCTGGCTCGTTCCGATCCGGCATGGTCCGCTTTGTCGCTGGACAACGAGAGTTTTTCCCTGGAACAGATGCGGCAAATCCGTCATAGCCTTAATGCCGACGCCATTGTGCTGGGCCGAGTGGGGGATTATCAGCCCTATCCTCATCTTTTGATCGGATTGCATCTGAAGATGCTCGATCTTCGCAACGGGCATCTGGTCTGGGGGAT
This sequence comes from Sedimentisphaerales bacterium, assembly GCA_016930745.1. GTDB lineage: Bacteria > Planctomycetota > Phycisphaerae > Sedimentisphaerales > Anaerohalosphaeraceae > JAFGGE01. Next base: position 8,711 of record JAFGGE010000275.1, on the reverse strand, counting down.
GGAGCAGATCTGGGACAGTTCCGATAAAACCGTACAGCAGCGTATGAAGGCGTATCATCAGAATCAACTGGGCAAATCGTTTGAGCCGCTGTACTGGCAGATGTTGACCACCAGTCCAAAGGCGTTTCATAAATTTGTGTCGTATGAAGTCTCTCAAACCCTGCCGGATGCGAGCCAGATTCTGCGGATGCGCCCGGCTACGGCGCAGAGCCGTTCTCCCGGGGCCATCCGGCAGGCGTCCCACATCAAAAAAGCCGTTCCGTTGCGCCAGGAAAGCCGGCCGGTTCCGATAAAACCGGTGCTGCTGGTTCCCCTGGAGAAAACACAGAATAGCGAAGTTAACCTTTCCGGACAATAGGACCGATAAAGTATGGAAATTGAAAGTCTTACTTCCGTATTGAGCGAAGCCGCCCCCTGGACGCTGCGCGGCGGGACGCAGGCCAGGACCGATGGAACCCTGGAACAGCGCGACACAGACCGCTTTTTTGATTCTCTGGATGCGATTCCCCGGCTCCAGGCTGATCCCCGGGACAAGCACAGGATAGCGCAGGCCGTGAACGACATGCAGGATGGCCTGTTGGATACGGCTGAAAACGCCCGTTTGGCCGCCCAGTTTCTCCTAAAGTTTGGTCTTTAGCAGGACGATGCTTCTAACGAAAGTGAAGGTAAATCAGAGCGGCAATTCGTAAACTCTGGAGATCGTTATGGCTAAGACGTTGATGGTAGTAGACGATTCGGCGACCATGCGCAAGATTATTACGCGGACCATCCGCAAAGCCGGTTTGTCGGTGGCCGATGAAATTCTGGAAGCAGGGGATGGCGGAGAGGCCCTGGAGAAGCTCAAGAGCAGCCCGGTCGATATTGTGTTATGCGACATCAATATGCCCGGTATGAACGGCCTGGAGTTTGTCAAGCAGGCGCGGCAGGATCCGGCCAATGCCAACACCAAGATCATCATGATCTCCACGGAAAGCGCCGAGGACCTGATCCATGGCGTGAAGGCCGACGGCGCCGACGGTTATGTGACTAAACCGTTTACGCCGGAAACCATTCAGAAAGAACTCTCTCCGTTTATGTAAGATCAATCCGGGAAAAACGCCGATGTAAACAAAGAATGGGGAATACAGGTGCAAACATGGCGCTAGCGCAAGAATCATTATTGCAGGCTCTGCTGGATGGGACACGGGACGTGTTTGAGACGATGATGTTTATGACCGTCGAGCCGAGCAATGAAATGTACGAGGGGATCGACGGAGAGGCGTTGCTGGGCTCTATTACGTTTGAGGGAGTCATTGAAGGATGCCTGGGGATCTGCACAAGTCTCGATTCGGCGCGGGCGATCGCCTGCAATATGATGGGCGCCGATAATCCCGATACCCTGAGCAGCGTCGAGATCGCCGATGCCATGGGCGAGGTCGCCAATATGGTCATGGGCGCCGTCAAAGGAAAGATTGTCGCTTCGGGAGACGATATTCATGTCTCGATTCCCACCGTGGTGCGGGGGACAGAACTGCAGAACAGCCTGGGCGACGACGCGCACGAAATTACCGAGACGGTAAGCCTGGACGAATCGATCGCGCGATTAACGTTACTCTATCGGTTTCCCGCGTAGGAAACAGAGGGGATTGAACGGATTCAATCATGGCGGAAACGGCAGAACTTCAATCCAGGACTTTGGAACTGACGGAGCAGGCCTTCACGACCTTCGCCGAAGACATCTCCACCATGTTCGACACGAAGGTGGTCGTTCAGCAGGCCGATATCGCTACGGGAACTGTGGACGATCTTCAAAAAGCCTATAAGAAGCTGTCGAGCGTTTGTTCGGTCAGGGCCGAAGGAGCACTCAACGGCACATTCCATGTGGTTTTCGATAAAGAGGGATTGTTCACTCTGGCCGGCACCTTTGTTATGCAGCCCGAGCAGATCATCGCCCAGAACCGAAAGAGCGGGACGGATGCCGAAGCAAAGGAAATCGGCGACGCTATGGGAGAGGTCGGCAATCTTCTGGTCGGAGCGTGGGACCGTGTGTTTCGGGAAGAGTTTAAGGGGCACGGCCATTTTGTGCAAAGCGGCACATTTACCGGCAATCCGTGGGGCAAGAGCGAAGACTCCATCGGCCTGAGCAAGACCGAATCGCTCGACATTCTTACGTTCGAAGTGACCGTCGAGCCTCAGGAGCCGTTTCGATGCGCGGCATTGTATCCGGCTTCTCTGTTTACGCCGGCCGAGAGCGAACCGGCCTCTGCGCAGCAAGAGGCTCCTGCGGATTCGTCCGAACCATCCGAGTCCGAGTCGGCTTCCTGCGAGGTGCAGGCCGAACCGGAACCCGAAGTACCGGCCGATTCGAGCGACCGTCCGCAAGAGGTTGTCTCCGAATCGGAACCGACTTTGGAGCAGGAAACGCAGCCGCAAGCCTCCGAAACGAATGGCGACACGTCCTCTTCTGAGCCAGGTCCTGTTTCCGAAGCGATTGCCCGGTTGACCCGGACATCGAACCCGATATCGCCGCCGTGGATTGAGGGCCATGCCTTCCTGCATGAACTTTGCGCCGGGGATATCATGCGAACCGAGGTGGTTTGGGCCGGTCCCGAAGAGACCATCGAAGAGCTGATCGCCAAGATGCAGCAGCACGATACGGGATATATCCTGATCGGAAGCCAGAAAAAGCTCGAAGGGATAATCTCCAAGAGCGATGTCCGGGGGGCCCTGAGTCCCTATCTGCAATCCATTTTTGTCAAGTGGCGCAGCCCCATGGACATCGCCACCCTGCAGATCAAGGCCAAGTGGGCCATGAACCGACCCGTGCGCACCGTTCGTCCCGATGCGACGCTGGCGGTGATCATGCATACCATGAGCGAGCACGGAGGACGATGTCTGCCTGTGGTGGATGTGCATGGAACCGTGGTCGGGCTGGTCACGGTATTTGATGTCTTTCACGCCCTGCTCGCAGGGGGTATCGACGGGGCGACTGCCGGGCGGACCGGCCAGTCTCCACCTCTGGTTTGAGTTCGATCTGTCAGCCTGAGGAAGGCTTGATCCTGCTGTTTTCCCTTCTCATTACATGAGAATTCCTCTTTTATGTCCCCGCCATGAAATGGTATAGTGTTCGTAGAAAGCCTGGTTTGGCAAACAATCGTTCGAACAATCCGGTCGGAGTGAAATTTCCATGAAGAAACCTGTCGTAAATCGGATGGCCTTTCTTTGTATTGTTTCCATTGGTTGGCTTCGATCGGCCCCGGGCGAAACGTTGTCGTTGGAAAACGCCTGTTTTCAAATCCGGGTGGTCGATGAGCAGACGGGGCGGGGCGTTCCCCTGGTGAAGCTGGAGACGACCAATCTGCTTTCCTATGTTACGGACAGCGGAGGGATTGTCGCCTTGTATGAACCGGGCCTGATGAATACAAGGGTCTATTTTCATGTTTCCAGCCACGGTTATGAGTATCCCAAGGACGGTTTTGGGTATCGAGGAAAAGCGTTCGATGTCAGACCGGGCGGCTCGGAAACAATCCGAATCAGGCGTCTCCATATCGCCGAGCGTCTATACCGGGTGACCGGACAGGGAATCTATCGGGACAGTGTGCTGGCAGGGGAGTCGACGCCGTTGAAAAATCCCGTTATCAACGGACTGGTGATGGGGCAGGATTCGGTGCAGACCTGTCTTTACCAGGGACGACTCTACTGGTTCTGGGGAGACACGGGAAGGCCGGCCTACCCCTTGGGCCAGTTCGCCATGTCCGGAGCGATATCGTATTTGCCGGACCAGGGCGGCCTGGATCCTTCTGTGGGGATTGATTTGCAGTATTTTACCGACAAGGACGGTTTCAGCCGGAAGATGGTCCCCTTGCCGGAGCCCGGAATGGTCTGGATGGAAGGACCGTTCACCGTCGCGGATCCATCCGGAAACCTGCGTATGGTGGCCAAATATTCCCGGATGAAGAGTCTGGGCGAAGCGGTCGAAAGCGGGCTTTGTCTTTTCAACGATCCGACGGAGACCTTTGAACGTCTGGTGCAGGGCGGTCCCGACTTGTTTCCGTATAGCGGCACAGGACACCCTCTCGCTGTGCGGATTGGAAAGGCGCCTTACACCTACTTTGCCACGGCCTTTCCTCTATCGGTGCGAATGCGCGTTCGCACGTCCTGGGGGGCCGTGACCAATGTGGATGAGTATGAGGTGTATACGGCGCTGGATGTTTTCGGCACCCCATCCGATTCCCTTGCCGTGGATTCCCGCTACCGCTGGATCTCGGTTAAGGACCTGTTCGCCGGCAAAGGTCGAACGAGGAAGGAGTGGATGGAAGCCCTTCGAAAAGAAAAGGAACGAGATGCATTGCTCTACGATGTGGAATCCGGCGAATCGGTGTTTCCCCATGGGGGCAGCGTCTATTGGAACCGCTACCGGCAAAAGTGGATTATGGTTACCGTGCAGCAGGGCGGAGCATCTTCGTTTTTAGGGGAAGTATGGTATGCCGAGGCGGATACGCCTCTGGGGCCCTGGCGATACGCCCGTAAAGTGGCTACGCATGAAAAGTATTCCTTTTATAATCCCAAGCATCACCCTTATTTCGATCAGGAAAACGGGCGATGGATTTATTTTGAAGGCACCTATTCGCATACGTTTTCCGGAAGTCTCCCGGAGGCTACCCCGCGATACGATTATAATCAGATTATGTATCGGCTGGACTTGCACGATCAACGGTTATCTCTGCCGGAGCCGGTGTATCGCGTTTTGCTGCCCGGCGGGCGGACCGAATACATGCTGGGGCCGGATATCCGAGCAAAAGAGGGAATCTCGGGGATTCAAGACATTGCTTTTTGTGCCCTCGAGCCGAATCGGGTATACGAAGGCCTGATTCCTGTTTACCAACATGCTGTCGGGAAGGAAGTATTCCTTGACAAAACGCCGCCTGACTCCTCGATCCATCCTGTTTTCTATGGGCTGCCCTCTCCTCCCGCAGGACAGAAGAAAAACGGATCTGTCGCCGGTCTGTATGAGTGGACGAATGAAGAGGGGGAAAGGCGGTATTCCGCACAGGACCGGATGCCGTCCGGCTGGAAGAGAAATCCAGAACCTGTCTGTTATATCTGGAAGAATCCGTCTTCAACCATACTGGCGGACTGGGAGGCCATCGCTTCTTCGCCGAACTGACGTCATGGGGCGTCAAGACGAGAGACTTCGGTTGCTTCCATAATCACCGGTGATCGGCTATTGTCTGGGCTGGAACTCCATGCACCAGTTGATCGGCTGCACCACGGGCCATCGCATTTTCTTCTGTTGATCCAGATCGACCGGACGAGGGGCATACCGGTGGCATTCCTGTGCCTTGGCGTCATAACAAATGCAATTTTTGCAAAATCGTTGAGTTTCAGACATGTTGGTCTCCTTTACGCATTGCCAACCGAATCTTAAAGAACCCAATCTATATGCATTTCGGCATATTTCTCGGACGACTTGATCATGGTTTTCTGTCGAGAAGAAAATAGGGCGGGGAAATCGGAATTTCATGGGGGTTCAGGAAAATCCTCTGAAAAACAGAAAATTTTATCAGGGGATTTCATTCCAAAGGTCCTATAAGCATTTTTATTCATTTCTTGGATTGAACCATGTTATGGGACGAAGGGAAGGAGGGCCCGGGATCAGGCGCCATCCTGGGGCCTGCCCCGATTTTACAAAAGAAAAGTCCTTAAGTGACAACGTCCCACTCCGATAATACCCATGGATAACGGAACGGAGGCAGAGTTTTATCAGCGCCTTTCGTTATTGCTGCAAGAGAACGAAGGTTATGTGACGTTTTATCGTCCCTATTGCCTGCGGACGGGAAAAGGGTTCCGGTAAGAACCGTACCGATTATACGGGCGAGCGACGAGACGAAAACGGAAGGAATGTAAGGAGAACGAAATGCTGGTCATTAAGAACAATCTCATGGCCGAAAACTCCGCCCGACACCTCGGATTGAGTTATGATTCTCTGGCCAAATCCATCGAACGCCTGTCTTCGGGCCTGCGGATCAACAGCGCCAAGGACGATGCTGCCGGTCTGGCGGTGCGGGAATTGATGCGGGCCGATATCGCCGTCATCAAACAGGGGGCCCGAAACGCCATGGACGGCATCAGCATGCTGCAGACGATGGAAGGAGCGATGGCCACGATCGATGAGATCCTGATTCGCATGAAGGAACTGGCCGAACAGGCGGCCACAGGCTCCTATTCCACGGCGCAACGGACCATTATGAACAATGAGTACCAGCAGATGGCCGAAGAAGTTACCCGTATCGCCGGAGACACCAAATTTAACAGCATTCACCTGCTGGATTCGGGTACCCAGACGGCCACAATCCATTTTGGATCGGGCTCCAGCATCACTGTTTCCGGGGTGAACGTCTCTTCCTCGGCCCTGGGGATCGCCTCCACCAGCCTGACCACCACGTCCCTGGCCGCCAGCGCCCTAACCCTGCTGGAAACGGCGATTCAGCGAAAAGACAGCGCGCGGGCCAGCTTCGGCTATATGATGAACCGCCTGGAAAGCACGGCGGAGGTGTTGAATATCCAGTCGGAAAACCTGATGGCTTCGGAATCCCGTATTTCGGATGTGGATGTGGCGACCGAAATGGCGGCTCTGACCCGCAATCAGGTGCTCAGCCAGGCCGGTGTGGCCATGCTGAGCCAGGCCAATACCATGCCGCAGATGGCGATCAATCTACTACGCGTGTAATCCTACCAATTGTAAATCCTTACATTTAGCCTCTCAGCCGGTTCGTCACAGGAGCCGGCTGATTTTTTATGCGCGCCGGGGCCGGCTGATCCGATGTTTTTCCGTTCTGGTTCATAAAGTCCGAAAAAATGTTCAAGTTATCGATTCGTATTCCGATAATGTTTTATGGACTGGTTGGCTAACAAGGCTTTTATCGGTTCTGAGGCGGACCGGAAGAATTCCTTGAACCAGGATGTAAGGTTTGGATTGGTAAGGATTTACTGTCATGCTGGCAATCAAAAACAACGTCATGGCCGAAGGGGCGGCCCGGAACCTCGGAATGAGTTACGACGCCCTGGCCCGCTCGGTGGAACGTCTGTCATCGGGTCTTCGCATCAACAGCGCCAAGGACGATGCGGCAGGCCTGGCCGTGCGCGAATTGATGCGGGCCGAGATCGCCGTCATTCGGCAGGGAGCACGGAATGCCCAGGACGGCATTAGCATGCTGCAGACGATGGAAGGGGCGATGGGCTCGATTGATCAGATCCTGGTGCGGATGAAAGAACTGGCCGAGCAGGCCTCCACGGGTTCCTATTCGACCAACCAGCGGAATATCATGAACAATGAGTTCCGGCAGATGATCGCGGAAATCGACCGTATCGCCAGCTTTACCAGCTTCAATAGCATTCGAATGCTCAACAGCGCCACCGGCTATAACATCATCCATTTCGGGACCGGGTCTCAAATTACGGTCAATTCGGTGGATGTCACCGCCTCGGCGCTGGGGATTGCCTCGGCCTCTCTGGTTGGCGACGGCACGCTGGCCATGTCGGCTCTGGCCCTGGTGACCACAGCCATCGAGGTCAAGGACAGCGCCCGGGCCAGTCTGGGCTATATGATGAACCGCCTGGAAAGCACCACGGCGGTGCTGAATATTCAGGCCGAAAACCTGATGCAGTCCGAATCGCGCATTTCGGATGTGGATGTCGCTCTGGAAATGGCGACGCTGACCCGAAACCAGGTCCTGTCCCAGGCCGGCATCGCCATGCTGGCGCAGGCCAATACCATGCCGCGGATGGCTCTGGATCTGCTGCGCGGGTAATTCATGGTCTTGTCAAGATAGTATATCCCGAAAAATTCCGATAATTCTGCCATAGACACGATAGAAAAGTCCCGACAGGACAGAAGGCGAGGTATAAGATGAATACGGTATCCCTTTATGAAGAGACCGCGGTCCTGACCCAGGATAAGGGACGGCTGATTGTGCTGCTGTATGACGGGGCGATCAAATTTCTGCATCAGGCAGAAGCGGCCTGTCGGCAGAACGACATGGAGCGAAAGGGCCGGCTCATCAGCCGGGCGCAGGATATCATTTTTGAATTGAATACCGTGCTGGATCTCGAAGCCGGCGGCGAAATCGCCCGCAATCTCCGCAAGCTGTATAATTTCATGTGGCGGCATCTCAGCCAGGCCAATGCCTCCGGAGATTCGGCCATGCTTGAGGAGGTCATCCGCCTTCTGGAGACGCTCAAACGCGGCTGGCAGGCCGTTGCCTCCTGAAATCTGGAACCGATACGGTATCCTGTCGTATAGGACAGGACACATGCTGCCGGATTCGAGGTTTCAGATCGGCTCTTTTGCCATGAAACACGACGGAATCCCGGTTGGGATGAGCTGAGAAAAAATAATTTTCTCGCGAAAAATTTTTCCGGTTATCCGAGCCTTTCTCAATAGTTTGCGTCCAAGCACTATCGGGCGTAAGCTTCCACCCCCCTATTTTCCCCGACAATCACCTTAAGTGCCGTTTTTTTCTGCCGATAATGGGCCATAGTAACGACCGCGTGCGGCTCACGCGGGACGGTTTCTTTGGAAAACGTTAGGTATGCGTAAGAGAGGTCCTGACAGGGGCAATTCTGGAGTGTAGTGTTTAAGGAGCAAGGAACATGTTAGCAATCAAGAACAACATTATGGCGGAAAACGCCGCACGGCATCTGGGCTTGAGCTATGATTCGCTCGGTAAGTC
>JAFGGE010000274.1 GCA_016930745.1 Sedimentisphaerales bacterium | reverse complement strand
GGGCCTCTGGGGCCCCGAGCGGTTTTGCCGAGGCAAGCCGCGCCGAAGACCTCCGCCCACAAATCTTTCAAAAGAGCCTTTTTCCCCCTTTGTGTTCGCACCGATACATGGAAGATCGACAATAGAAGATGGAAAATTGGAATAACTACAAATTCTCCTCCCACTGGGCCGGATCGAGGCGGTAATAGTCCTTCAATTCCTCGTACAGCTCCGGATGCTGCTTCTGTAACTGTCGGGATTTTTCGAAGAAGGTCTCCGTGGCGACGGCAAAGAATTCGGCCGGATCGGTCGCTCCATATTCATCCAGAACCGACCGACCTCCCCTTTCTGTGATCCGGCGCAGCCGGCGGAACTCCCTGTCCAGCACCTGCGCCCAGGATCGATAGCCGGATCGGGAGGCCAGGATCGGGGCCCCGTCCGCCGAGCCGTCCTCCTGATCGAGCTGGTGGGCCATTTCATGCAGGACAACATTGTCGCGGTCATGGATATGGCGCGCCCCGCCGGCGACATTGTCCCAGGCCAGGACCACCGGACCGTTCTGCCATGACTCGCCCGTCCGTATCGAAGGGCCCTCGGTGACGATCACGCCGTCCGAATCGGCCTGCCGTGTCATATAGGTATGCGGGTAAACGTAAATCGTCCTGAGCCGGGGAAAAAACCGGGTCGGGCGGTTCAGCAGAAGCATGCAGGCCTGCGCGGCAATGATCACGCGGATCGGATCGGTGATCTCCAGCCCCTTACAGCCGACAAAGGTTTTCTCAGCCAGAAAGACGTTGATCAGGCCGTGGAGCTGCGGTTTCAGATTCGCAGGCAGCCGTTTATACAGCGGCACGTTGTGCAGCAGGGTGGCTTCGAATCCTTCGGCAAGCGGTTGTTTAAGCAGTCGCTCGCGGCGGGCCTGGCGGCGCAGACGCCGCCACGTGAGCCAGAAGATCGCAAACCCGGCCACAAGAAAAGCTCCCAAGAGTAGATAGCCCCACGCGTTCACTTCATCCAATAGCGGGTCAATAAGATGGATGTTATTGTTTTCCCTCCAGGACGCGGATGATGCGCTCGAAATGTATAGGGACGTCGCCGGGGCCGTTGAACACTCCGGGTGTGCGGGGCCACAGGTCCGGCACGACAAACAGATCCGGCCCCGAACAGAAACTGACATGCCCGTCGCCGAACATCGTGGTCAGGCCCTGCGGCGTATCGAAATTCTTCTTGTGCGGTACGACCTCCCATTCCTGACAGTTGTCGATCAGGACCGGCTTTGTGGTCAGGTCGCTGAGTCGATCCTTTCCGTGCAGCCAGTAATTGTAGGAAGTCCTCACATACGGGTGTCCGCCGTCGGGGATTTCCGGCGTTTGCGAGCCCCATTCGTAGCGGCCATTGCCGGTATAGAAGTCATAGTAATAGGGCAGTGGATATTCGTTATTTTTCGGCTGGGCCGGACAGTAGAAAATCTCCGGCTTGTCTATGATTTTCAGCTCGTAAAGGATCGCCAGTTGCAGCGGTTTGGGTGTTCCATCCGGACGTCGTATCTCATCCCGGTAGGCAAAGACGGAATCAAAGGGTTCCGGATTCGGCACATACGGCGGCGGGACCTTGCCGTCATGACTGTCGGCGTATACCTGCAGGGCCAGACCAATCGAGCGGACATAGGAACCGCAGATGACCCGCCTGGTGATGTCTTTGGCCTTTTTCAGACCCGGCAGCATAATTGCCAGGAGAATACCGAGGATGGCAATGACCACAAGAAGCTCGATCAGGGTAAAGCCCCTGGAATGGCGCATGTTTTTTCCTGCTCTTACTGAATCCATCTTCAAACCTCCTGCGGCGGTTCGGAGCGATTTTGTCAAATACCCAGACGTGGATTATTATAATCGGGCTAAGTCCAATGAGCAAGAGCACTACAATCTTAGGGTTGTCATAGGCGCATTTTAATCTGTTTTTTTTACTCCACCATAATCCGGCGGAGGATACTGTAAACTGGCAGGTCGGCCTCGACCAGAAAGAACTGGCTCTGGTTCATCGTGTCGGTGGCCTGCCCCTGCGGCGTGGCAAAGACCGGCGGCATCTCGATCCGGGTGATCGTACCGCCCGGCGTCAGCAGTTCCAGTTTATCGCCGGCGTGGATTGTATTACGAACCCGCACAACCGTTTTGCCGTCGATCTTGTCGGGCAGAACATCGCCTACAAAGACAGCAGTTCCCTGTGACATGCCCAGGTGAGTCGCATAATCATCTTCCGTAATCCTGCCTTTGATAAAGCCGGTCGAATAGCCGCGATTGGATACGCGGTTGAGAAGACCGAACGCTTCCTCGCGGGTAAAGCGGCGCCCGTCGAGAATCTGCCGATAAAACGAGATAATCGAGGCAAGGTAATGAACCGACTTCATTCGGCCCTCGATCTTGAACGAGCGAATCCCCATCTCGGCCAGGCGGGGTACATAGTCGAACAGGGCCAGTTCCCGGCTGTTGAACAGATAGGTTCCACGCTGGTCCTCGAAGACGGGAAAGTATTCGCCCGGCCGTTTTTCCTCGACCAGGGCATAGTTCCAACGGCACGGGTGCTTGCACTGGCCGTGGTTTGCGCGTTGTCCGGTCAGGTAATCGCTGATCGCGCAACGGCCCGAATAGGAAAAACAGACAGCGCCGTGGATGAATACTTCCAGCTCAACCGAACCGGCTGTCTCGATGGCGATTTGTTCGATCTGCTCCAGTGACAGTTCCCGGGCCAGATTGACCCGTGCAGCGCCCAGTTCGGCGTAAGCCTTCACGGCCTGACTGCTGACGGTATTGGCCTGTGTGCTGATGTGGATCGCCGCGGTGAGATCGATCTGCCGCAATGCATTAAGTACCCCCAGGTCCGAGACGATAAACGCATCGGCTCCCATCGCATCCAGCGTCCCGGCCGTTTCGATGAGTTGGGGATATTCCTCTGTGAAGGGATAGATATTCAGGGCGACATATCCCTTGCGTCCGTGGTCGTGCAGGATTTGCAGGCCAGTCTTTGCCTCAGGAAAGGTCAGGTTGCCCGCATAGCTTCGCAGCGAGCCGAATTCACAGCCAAAGTAAACCGCATCGGCTCCATAGGCAACCGCCCATTGTAGCTTTTCCAGGGTGCCAGCGGGGGCCAGCAGTTCCGGTGTCATTGGCTCTATTCCTCCCATACTGGTTTATGGCAGCTATCTTAAGACAATTCATAACGTATTGCCAGCTTATCGGCAGGAAGAAAGGGCGGGAGGGCGGAATAAAAGAGGCGCATAAAGTAAGGGAGACATTGGCACGCAATGTCTCCCTGTATCCCCTACTGCCACGCAAATCCTGTAAAAAGAAGAGGTTACATTTTTTCACAACCCCGACCAGGATTTCTACTGTTTTCCTCGGCGGCTACGATTCTTGATGAAAATCAATGATGTTCGTTTAATCACAAGCAGTATATCGTCCGGTTAGGTATTTTCCACTATATAAAATAAGTATATTCCCTGATTTTGTTCAAGTAAAATTCTGGGAAATCTGAGAATTCTTTTATATTCCTTCTTTTTGCTTTACGAATCCCTTTTAAATGCGTTTAATTTGAGACATCTTTATGCAAAAAGTGGGTTTTTATACCTGATATCAGGGTTTGAAAAACCTTTTGAGTGTTATTTTTCGGAAAGAAGGGTTCGAAGCTGATGTGTCAATTGTTCCAGGATCTTTCCCGGTGTTAAAGCTTTTGAGGTTATTTCAATGCCTTTTTGTGAAAGAAATTGAGTTATCGGTCCTTTAAATAGGCTTGCTCTATAGGGAATATTACCGATCAGTTCCAGGATAGGGACATAGACAAATGGGCGAGCCAGGTCGGGATGAGGCAAATTCAGATCGGGGAAAATACCCATAAAACACCCATGGAGAATCAGATCCAGGTCAATAGTCCGAGGGGCATATTTATCCTCGGTTCGAATTCTTCCTAAAGAGCGTTCCACCCGACGAAGAATATCTCTGGCTTTCCGGGGTTGAAGGGAGGTTTCGATCTGCCAGATGCCGTTGACAAAGGCCGGCTGGCTGGGCGGACCCAGGGGCCGGGTCAAATAAAACGTCGAAGAGGCGACGACATGCAACTTCTGTTGGAGCAAAACAAGGGCGGCAGGGATATTCTTCTCCGGCTCGATATTGGAGCCGACCGCGACAAAGGCGATATGGTCCTGTTTGGGCTGCTCCATGAGATCAGGGTCTGATAATATCGACGCCGACGCTGCGGGCAAAACGAAGGGCGCTGGGCTTTTCCACGCATACCCGTACGCGCGCCACATGCGCAAAACCCAGGCAGATTTCGGCGATACATTCGGCCAGCCGCTCGATCAGGAAGAACTGGGATGTTTCACCCATTGCCAGAATGGCCTTCTTGACGGATTTGTAATCGACGGTGTCTTCGATACGGTCGCTCCGGCCGGCGGCCCGAAGATCGGCATACAGAGTCAGATTCACGAGCACATCCTGTTTTTCACGTCGTTCGTCGTCATTGACGCCGATGATGCAGCGAAATTGCAGATCACGGATGTGGATGGCGTCGAGCGGATCAGCCATACATGGTCCCCCGCATATGTCGGCCACCATCCACAAAAAGGACCTGTCCGGTCACAAAGGATGCGTTAAGCAAATACAGCACGGCCTCGGCGATATCGCCCGGATCGCCATGTCGCCGCAGCGGATTGGTGTGGGCCAGCTCCTGCAGATAGGTCTGGTCCTTCCCCTCCGGCGGCAGGATCAGACCCGGCGCAACGGCGTTGACGCGGATCTGCGGGGCCAGTTCCATAGCCAGCATCCGAGTCAGAGTGAACAGCATCCGCTTGCTCAGGTGATAGGAGGCGTGCCTGCTGTCGTAATCCATAATACGACAATCCAGAAAATTGAGGATCTGAGAGGCCTGGTTCTGTCGGGCAAAGGCGCGGGCCAGCAGCAGCGGCGCGACGGCATGGACCTGCACATTGTACCAGAGGGCCTCTTCGGTAAGCGTCTTGACCGTGTCGGCATTAAAGATCGAGGCGCTGTTGATCAGGATATCGAGGGGACCGGCCAGCGAGAGCGCTTCGGCGAACAGGGCATCGGGCGCGCCGGGCTCGGTAAGATCAGCCCGAATCGACCATGCGCGAATCCCCTTGTGCCGCAGGTCATCTACAAGGATTTCCGCATCGGCGGAGCTCCGATTGTAATGGACGATCACATTGACGCCGGAGCCCGCCAGGGCCAGGGCGGTCGCTCGGCCCAGACGACGGGCCCCGCCCGTGATCAGGGCAGTCTGGCCTGCGAGTTTGTCGGATGACCGCGTCATGGTAAAGGTCCTCTGCTTGCCCGGTTTCTTACGAAATTCCTATGCCCGGTATTGTTGTTAGTACACAGGATTCTGTCAAGGATAGATAATGCCAAGAATGCCAACATGACACACTGCCGTATTCTGTTGCCCCGGCTCCCACGGCACTTGCATGAAGGCGGACGTATTGGTAGGATACCGCCAATTGTGGGAGAATAGGGGGATATGTTGTGAGCCCGAATCGGACCTGCAGGAAAGCGATCCCGAATGCTAAAGATTGGCAATCTACAACTGGATGTGCCGTTTTACCAGGCCCCTCTGAGCGGTTATACCGACCGGGCGATGCGTCATTTCGCACGTCGGTTCGGATGTCCGCTGACCTTTACCGGGGT
>JAFGGE010000273.1 GCA_016930745.1 Sedimentisphaerales bacterium | reverse complement strand
CACAGGTCATTATAACGGACAATCGTCGGATCTTTGACGGACACGATCTGATGCGTTTCGTCGGAGACGGGACTGACGAGTATACCGCTGGACTTCCATTTGGGGGGCGATGTAAATAGCGTCGTTTCGGCGTCCGTACTTGTCGTTGATGACGCATCGGGCCAAGGTTCGGCGGCGGATTCGCCGGTGGATACCTTTTGCAGTTGAATCTTCACCCCTTGCAGCTCTTTGCCTTTTTCGACCGTAAAAGATGCACTTGCTTTTGTGCCGTCGGCGCCGATGACGTTGGCCTCGTAATCGCCATGAAAACCACGGAATGATAAAACACCGTCTGCATCAGTCTTACCGGTTATTTCCGTGGACCATTCGTCCATCAATGCTTCGTATCGCTTCCCTGCCTCGTTGAGTGTCCAATCCTGATGTGCCAGGCCCGCATTGGGGCCGCGCCAGGAATCGCCCGCCCAGAAGACCCACATCGTGATTCCTTCGACCGCCGGGTGGCTGTAGGCGGCACGATAGACCAGCTCCAGCTTGTCGGCGCAGCTCGTCTGGTCATCGTCGGCAATGTCAAATTCTGTAATCCAGATCGGCAGACCCAGGACGGCCACTTTGTCCAATCGTTCTTTCAGGATGTCCGGATTGGCCAGGATATCTTCTTTCCAGATGTGCCCCTGAATCCCGACACCATGAATCGGCGCCCCCAGCTCAATCAGGCGACGAATACTGGCGACGTAGGCGTCCGTTTGCACTTCTTCGAAGTTCTGATCCACAGACAGGATATTGAATTCGTTGACGAAGAGCTTTGCCTCAGGATCCAATTCATGGGCCTGTTGGAACATCCAGGGCCAGATGGACTCGCCCAGGCCTTCCTTGAAGAAGGAGCCGTGAAGCATTTCGTTGTTCACGTCCCAATGGACGAACCGGCCGCGAAAATGCGTCACAGCGCTTGTCAGACGGCGTTCGACGGCCTGGCGCAACGGGTCGCCCGATAGGTCCCTGACCCACCTCGGTTGCCATTGTTCCGGCTCCCAGAAGATGCAGTGACCCCGTACCGGGATATCGTTGTCCTTGCACCAGGCCAGCAAAGCATCGGCAGTGCGGTAGTCGTCCCGGCCCTGAACCCGTTCGTTGGAATACCACTTTGATTCGTTTCCGAACACCGCCCAGTTGAAGTGGGCTTTGAAGAATTCGGCATAGCGTTCATTGCGCAGCAGCGCCCCGCTCATAGCGGCTCCGAACGGGAACGCCTGACGGACCTGGCGGATGTCGACCGATATGCCCGCAGCCGGATTGTCCTGCTCATCCACTACGCGCACTTGCACGTCGCGCTGGCGGAGATGCGCGATGCGTGCATTGGCCTCGTCCTTCCAATCGGCAGATTCAATGGCCTTCCATTGGAAACACGCCCCGCCTTTGCGGGCCGGATTGGGACCGGTGGCGGAAACGGTTACCGGGCCGGGGCTGTTGGGGCTGGTTGCCAGATAACGATGATTCGTCAGCGACATAAGCATCGTATCGCCCCGCATGAGGTTGATCCATTGGAAGGATTCGGCAGTACCGGGCGTTTTTCCGGCAAGGTCCTTCAAGAAAATCCCATCCTCGGCAACGGATACGAATCGGCCGTTGGCGGTTTTCAGCGCTACCCGACCCTTCCCCAAATCGACGACCTCAAACTGGACACTTCGGGCGTCCACGGCAGTCGCGTCGGCGGCTATATTGACCAGCGTCATAGGGCGGGTATCGGAGGCCAGGACACTGCCATCCGCGCCGCTGGTCAGTGTGATGATCTTGCCCGTGGGAATCTGGCGTTCAATACCCCTTGCCCGAGGCTCATCCACGGTGTAGTTATCGAAGTCGACATAGCCGCCGGGTTGACCGGAGGCATTATAGTGGAACAACGATGGACGAACCCCCTGGAAGGTCCGAAGCTGGAAGATCATGGTGAAGGCATCGCCCAGCGTTGTGAATTCCTTGCCGTCGGCGCTCCAACTGAAGACGGCCTCGTCCGTGTCGAAGTTGCATGCGACACGCAGCCAGATATGGTGGGGAGGACGGGTCGGACTGATGACAGGAGGATTCTCCTGGGCAGCAGCGGCCTCTCGACGTCTGTTGCCGAAGCCTCCGCCCCGGTTGGGGCTGCTGTATCGTTGCACTGTCATTCCGTCAGCGGACTTCACCACGCCGATCCACGCATAGGGCGAACTTAGCAGAGCCAGGCCCGCCGTGTCTCCGGCGACCATGCCCGATATATCCAGTTCGACGGTCATGATGGACTCCGGTCCCGGCGGCCGCTGGCAGAGGCTGTTGCGAGCCGAATAGAAATCGTTAGCCGGCAGTGAATGCAGGCGAAGCGCCCCGGGCTTTTCCGTGAGAGACCACTTGGCGTCATCGGGAACGTGGTTCCATTGCCACTCCGGATTGAGCTTGCCGCTGTCGAAATTGTCGTCATGGATAAACGCCGGCTTGGGATCCTGGGTATGGCCGATGTTTGGCTTGATCCATGTGTTGGGGGCCTTGCGGAGGTTGCCCGGCAGACCGATAAAGGGAAAGCCGTTGTCCCATGTGATCGGCACGAGGGCGACCATTCGCCCGGCGCTGCCGTGGTCGGACATGATGACGCTCCACCACTCGCCGGATGGCGTATCGACCATACCGCCCTGATGGAGAGTCAGCCCACGATCATTGGGTGAGGCATGAAGCGGAGCCACGCTAGTCACGCCAAGCGACTCGCCCTGGACCATGCGTTCGACTGTCCAGGGGCCATCGATGGAATCGGCCCGGGCAACCATCTGATCGGTAGTCGCTCCGGGGATGGCTGAGACATCGTAGTACATACCGTTGATCTTATAAAGATGGTGCCCCTCACCCATACCCGGGGCGTTCATCATACGCCGGGAGTCGGGGACGAAAGACCTGAGGTCCGAGGTGAGTTCTTCGATGGGATAGGGATTCCTGTTGCCGGAGATGATATAGACTTTTCCGTCATCATCAAAGAGGACCGACAGATCGTGCCTTCCGGGCAGTTGGTTGCGCTCCCAGGGACCATAAATCGACTGGGAACGAAAAACCTGCAGGCCGGCGCCGTTGACATTCGAGAAGACATAGAACATGCCCTTATGGTAACGAATGCACGGCGCCCAGATGCCCTGGCCATAAATGCTTCTGCCATCTTCCAGGCGGAAGGCCGGCCCGAGATCGAGCCTGTCCATGCAGTAGCCGGCCAGTTCCCAGTTGACCAAGTCCTTGGATTGCATCAACTGAACGGCAGGGTTCATATGCATCGTGGTGCCGGCCAGATAGTACGTGTCGCCGACGCGGATGATGTCGGGATCTTCGAATTCCTCATAAAACAAAGGATTGGAATAGGTTCCATTCCCATTGTCGGCAGTCCAGTGTTTTGCCGGATCAGATAATTTCCCGAAAGACAGCGACGACGTCATGACGATAACGCCGGCTGCCAGGGAGACCAGACTTACAAATCGTGGAAAAGGTTGATAGCGTCGCATGGAAATACTCCTCAAACTGGATTCCCTCTTCAGAGTCACAGGCTCACCTCTCACAAACGCCCATAGGCGTTTTAAAAAGCTTCTAAAACAGGATAGTGCATGTTCTCCTTACTGAATTCCATCCCATTCAGCGGTCTGGCCTTTGGCCAGGTTCAGGTCTTTTATGGCGGCGCCATAGCGAAGCCGGCAGGATCCGCCTGCGAGCGAATGTACGGTTACGTTTACGAGCGTACTGTCCTTCCACTGGAGGTCCACTTCAAAGCCGCCGCGGGCTCGAAGGCCTTTCACGGAGCCGTTTGGCCAGGCTTTCGGCAGGGCCGGCAACAACTCAATCTCACCCGCACAGCATTGCATAAGCATTTCGGCGATACCGGAAACGCCGCCGAAGTTGCCGTCGATCTGGAACGGCGGATGGGCGTCGAACAGATTCGGGTAGGTCCGTTCGGGCCGCAGAAGCATCGTAAGAATTTTATAGGCATGTTCGCCATCGTGCAGGCGCGCCCAGAGGTTCAGACGCCACCCGATACCCCAGCCGGTGGCTTCATCGCCGCGAATTTCCAGACTTTTGCGGACCGCGGCCGCCAGGTCGGGGGTTGTCCGCACATGAATCTGATCGCTCGGATACAACCCGTACAGATGCGAGACATGCCGGTGGTGCCTCTCGGGGGCCCGCATATCCCAGTCCTCCAGCCATTCCTGGAGCTGGCCTGCGCTGCCGATCTGATTCGGGGCCAGGCGGGCCCGTATGGCAGCCGCTTGTTTTCGAAATTCCTCATCGACACCAAGAATTTCCGCGGCTCGAATACAATTGGTGAACAAGTCGCGAAGGATTTGCATGTCCATCGTAGGGCCTGCACAAATGCTGGTGCCAAACGGATGTCCGTTTTCCGGAGACAGCGAGGGGCTCGTCACCAGCCACTTATGGTTGGGTTCTTCGATCAGCGTGTCGAAGAAGAACTGTGCGGCCCCCTTCATGACCGGATAGACCCTGGCCAGAAATACTTTGTCACGGGAATAATCGTAATGATCCCACAGATGCAGGCACAGCCAGGCGCCGCCCGTCGGCCACATGCCCCACTGGGGGCCGTCGATTGGGGCGGTGGCCCGCCACAGGTCGGTATTGTGATGCGTGACCCAGCCGCCGGCGTCATAACAGGTTTTCGCCGTGCGCGCGCCGGTTTCCGCCAAATCCATTACCATCGCCACGAGCGGCTCAACACACTCCCCCAGATTCGTCGGCTCGGCGGGCCAGTAGTTCATCTCCGTGTTGATGTTGATCGTGTACTTGCTTTGCCAGGGCGGATTCATGCTGTCGTTCCAAATGCCCTGGAGATTCGCCGGCTGACAGCCCGGACGCGAACTGCTGATCAACAAGTACCGGCCAAACTGGAAGTAAAGAGCTGCCAGTTGCGGATCGTTTTCCTTATGGAGATCGCGGATCCGCTCATCCGTCGGGCGACCGGCGGCAGCCGTCGTCCCGAGATCCAGCGTCACCCTCCGAAACAGCTTCTGATGGGCGGCCAGGTGATCTTTGAGTAATGTATCGAAAGACTTGGCGCCGGCTTTGGCGATTGTCTCTTTAGTCAGCGCCTCGGGGGCGCCGGTGACGTCTTTGTAGCTCTTGTAGCTGGTCGCCGCCGCAATCAGCAGGAAAGCGGAATCTGCATCGGTGACGCTGATTTGGCCGTCGCTTGGTACAATCTGTCCGCCCGAAACTGCTATCGCCACACGCACCTGGTATGTAAGAGCGCCGGCAACTCCGCCAGAGCCTCCGTTGACGCCTTGCATAATCAATGTATTGGGCGATTCTACAATCACCGACGCCTTCTGGGGCGTCTTCATACTGGCTGTAAACGCGATCTTGCCGGGCTTGTCTGCTGTCAAGCGGATGACAATGACTTGATCCACGGGGCTGGAGAAGACTTCTCGTGTGTAGCTCACCCCGTCGATCGTATATGTAACAGTGGCTACGGCTGTATCCAAATTGAGATCTCGCCGATAATCCGTCGTCCCTTCCGTGGCCGGAAACTTCAGCAGCAGGTCCCCCACGCACTGATAAGGCATCTGGGTTAAGGGTTTGGCCATCATCTTCTGACCGACCAGATTGTGGGCTTGCCGATATTGGCCGGCGAAAATCAACTCCCGCACTTTCGGCAGCGCCTCCAGCGCATCGGGATTGGCCGGGTCGTAGGGTCCGCCGGCCCAGAGCGTGTCTTCATTGATTTGGATCCGTTCCTGCTCAATACCTCCAAAGACCATCGCCCCAAGCCGCCCATTGCCGACCGCCAGGGCCTCAACCCACTGCCTGGCCGGCTGGCGGTACCACAGACACAGAGGCTCCGCAGGAGGCTGCCCTATAGCCACAGCGCCGGGCAGGGTCAGGATCAACGTCAGGATCGCCGCATAATTTCTACACATAAGAAGAGTCTCCCAATCAGTGAACTTGTATTTCCTTACAAAATCCCGGGCAAAAACCTATGCTCCTGTATATTTCAAGGAACGCAACAGTCCAACGGGATGGAAACAAACCCACAACATTCCGATCCTGTTCCGTCAATTGTTGACCTCCTCTTGAACTGTGGCGGCCGGTTCCAGGTAAGGGTCGCCGAAGAAGACCCAGGAATAGTCCGCGCGTCCGGAACAGGCGGCCACCACCGTCAGGAATCGTGTCTGGGCGGGGATCGGCACATCCACCTGCTCCACAGCATATCGTCCCACAGGAAAGTGCAGATGCCGGCAAACGATGCCATCCAGAAGAATCCAAACATCCGCGGGACTGAACGGAGATTGAGGCAGGTCCTTTGGGATGCCGCACACCGCCGTAAACCGGTCGATCCGGGCATTCGGATTGTCCTGACGAATCTGGTCCAGGTCAAAGGTGATGCCTGCGTTGGGATGAAGGTTCAGGGCCGGGTGTCCGGGAGTGCCGAGAGGGATGCCATAAAACCGGGCGGTATAGATTCGTTTGCTTGGAATGTCGTAGATCTTGCCGCTGTTGACCGGGCCGCCATAGTAACTTCCCAGGGTATCGGGACACTCGAAAAACGTCAGTCCGGTGGAACTGATCACGACCGGACCCCGGGCCCCATTGGGAACGAATACGCCGTCAATGCCGCGAAACTGCGGTGTTGGAAGGAACTCGTTTTGTCGAGCCCGTCGAATCGTACTGGCAGGATCCCTGAAGGCCTGTCCGGTCCCCAGATCGATGCCCCGATCCACTTTTCCGCGGCCACGGCCATTGCCTCCGCCCACAATATCCGCCAGGTCCAGTCGATCCGAAGGTTTGGCAGGCTGACTGGACGACGGCAATGCAAGAAGAAAAATATCCGCCCGAGAAGCCAATCCGCTTTGCATAGTTTGTCCGGTTGTGTCCACTCTCGTGGCCTGCCCCTCATTCACAACCAGCGATGTCGGCTGACTCGATCTGTCCGGATCGAGGGCTACACTGATACGACCTTTCAAAACATGGGCCTCGGTGCTTCCGTCGGGGTGCACGATTACCCCAAATTCCGTGCCCAGGTCCATAATCAATGCCGTGGGGGTTTGCACTTGAAAATACTTTGCTTCTGAGGAGATCACAACAACAAGTCTGCCGCTTCTCAGATGCACTTTGTCAGCGCTCACCAGTTCGACCCGGCACGGCGCTTCGAGCAGGAGGTTCGTCCCCTGATTAAGTTCCATCTTTACTGCACCCTCGCGCAGATCATAACGA
Source organism: Sedimentisphaerales bacterium (assembly GCA_016930745.1). GTDB lineage: Bacteria > Planctomycetota > Phycisphaerae > Sedimentisphaerales > Anaerohalosphaeraceae > JAFGGE01. The sequence goes on along the minus strand of JAFGGE010000273.1, from coordinate 2,773 downwards.
CCGGCGTGCAGGAGTTCCCCTGAACGCGGACGAGCCCCTCGCCACGTAGCCTTATATTCGCCGGTCAGCGTGCCGATCGCCGGTTCTTGTGCCATATGACGGAAGAAATAGACAGAAGCGGAAACCAGGATTCCAAACAGCAGGACCGCCGCTATCGAACGAAGATGTCGCCTGACACGTTCGGATCTGCTCTGGCTTCCACCATGCGCAAGCGACTGGATCAGATCCGACTCGCACAATTCTCCGGTCACCTGACTGGAACGCCTAATTACGGCACATGCCAGCATGCTGTTAATATAGTAATCCCGCACGCGGGGATCCTCATGTATCGCTTTCTGAAGCCGCTCCATCTCTTCGGCTTCAATCTGATCGTCCAACAGACGCTGCAGGAGCTCATCCATGTTCGGCAAAGGAGGCCTGGTCATACCGCATGGCCCCCTTCCGCCAATGTCCTGCGCATACATCGCAGCAGCATACTATTGATCTGACCGAGTATATGATAGATATGTCGGCGGGACACCTTCAGGTATGAGGCGATCTTCTCCACGGAGATGTTACGCTCGTAGCGCATCTTGAGGATCCGTTTGGATCGATTGTCCAGCAGGGTCTGGCATTTGCGCAGGGCCTCTATCCGGACAGCTATTTCATCCTGAATCGTGGGCATGTGGTCCATCAGCGCCTCAAACAACGAATCCTCCATCAAGACTCGTTTGCTGCGGGCCAGGGTTCGCCGGTAATCCAGTATCTGATAACGCATGATCTGGACGCCCCAAGCGGCAAAATTCGTGCCCGGCTGGAACTGATCGAACTTCTTCCACATTACGCTCATCCCATCCTGGAACAAATCGTCCGCATCGTGCACGTGAGGCACCAAGGTGAGAATATAGGCATAGATTTCCTGCTGATGCCGTACAAACAGCCTTAGGAATTCCAGGGTTCGTTTGTCCTGATCCATGATCGATCCATACTCGTTTGTTTTATTTCTACTCATTCACCGGCCAAAACAGCCAAGTGAGAGATGAAAAACACCCAAAAAAGTGAAAAGACTGTAACTGTGCCCCTGATGATCCCTGTCGGCGTCGGAAAGATATTTGTTTGTTTTCCTGCGGATTCCATCCCGTTACCGTTAACAAAGGATCCCCATTGTATAGCCGTAGGCGGGCATTACGTCGATTATACTCGCATAATTTCCCGCCGACGAGATGAAAAATCTCGCTGGTATTCCGTTTTTTCATCTCACTTCTGTCTCTTCAGAGCGGTATTATATAGAAAGATAACGTTCTTAAAGAATAAATCGATCGAATAGGTGAAATTTTAAGCGGACATATCGAGCAGGTTTTTCAAAACTCACACAATGTAGGAGGCAATCAGATGAATCTCAGGCTTATCACCCTTTTGTTGGCAACCGCAATGTCAGGCCGTTTCTGTTTCGCTCAGACAGAACAGCCTGCGATAGTGGAGGATTTCAAACCCTCCACCCTGAACCAGCCCGGCCAGGAGTACCCGCAGGTCAACTCCCAACGCTTTGCGCGATTCCGCGTCGTGGCGCCCGAGGCCCAGAGCGTCAGGGTGAGCCTGGGCGGACTCCAACGCGGCGGCTTCTCTCTCGACAAAGACGCCGACGGCGTCTGGACCGGCGTCACCCAGAAGCCGCTGGACGAAGGCTTCCACTACTACCATCTCACGGTTGACGGGGGGACATTTAATGATCCCGGCGCCTTGCACTTCTACGGTTCTACCCGTTGGGAAAACGGCATCGAGATTCCCGCTCACGACCAGGACTTCTACGCCCTCAAGGACGTCCCCCACGGCCATGTACAACAAATTCTCTTCCCGTCGAAAAGCACCAACACCTCGCGCCGTGCCTTTGTGTACACGCCGCCCGACTACGACAAGGATCCGGCCAGGCGTTATCCGGTGTTATACCTGCAGCACGGCTGGGGCGAGGATGAAACGGCCTGGAGTAACCAGGGCCGCGCCAATCTGATCATGGACAACCTGATCGCCGAAGGCAAGATCAGGCCCTTCCTCATCGTGATGACGTACGGTATGACAAACGATACCCGGATCGGTGGTCTCCGAAATTTCGATATCGGTCCATTCCAGACCGTTCTCGTCGACGAATTGATTCCTTATGTCGATGCCAACTTCCGCACGCTCTCCGATCAGCCCCATCGTAGCATGGCCGGTCTGTCTATGGGCGGCATGGAGACCAAATCGATCACCCTGAAGCATCTCGACAAGTTCTCGCACATCGGCCTCTTCAGCGGCGGGACTATCTCCCCGGATGATGTCAACAATACGCCCGGGTTTAAGGAGAAGGTCAAGCTGGTATTCGTCAGTTACGGCAGCCGTGAACTCGGCGGCGGTCGCGGCTTTGGCGGCGACCCCAAGGCGAACGCCGATGCCTTGAAAGAAGCTGGGATCAACAGTCATTTCTATGTCTCGCCCGATACGGCCCACGAGTTCCAGAGCTGGCGCCGAAGCCTGCGCGAGTTCGCCCCATTGCTGTTCAAGGAAGGCGGTTCCGTCCCATCGTCTCCGGTGGCTCAAGCGCCCCCCGCAAGACAGGATACACCTGCGCCGGGTGCCCGCCGAGGCGGCGGCCGAGGCGGATTCGGCGGCTCGATCGAATTAGGCCCGGACGACAAGCCCGCCTTCGCCGATCCGCCCGCCGGCTTCAATGCCCGGCGTGACAATGTCCCTCATGGCGATGTGAAGATGGTTGAGTATGACTCAAAGACGGTCGGAACCCGTCGAAAAATGCTCGTTT
>JAFGGE010000272.1 GCA_016930745.1 Sedimentisphaerales bacterium | reverse complement strand
ATTATTTTAGGATATATGGCGATCCGCTTTCTGCGCGCCGGAGCCGAAGAGCGGGGGCTTGATCCCCAAAGGATCGGGGTCATGGGATTTTCCGCCGGTGGACATACAGCCGGCATGGCGACGACGCTTTTTGCTTCCCCCGATGCGTTGACCGGTGGTCCGCTGGACGCCGTGTCCGCCCGACCGGACTTTTCGATTTTGGCCTATCCTGTGATCTCCATGACGGATCTATATACGCACAAGGGGTCGCGCATAAATCTCCTGGGGAATGAGCCCGGACAGGAAAGGATCCGGGAACTGTCCCTTGAAAACCGGGTTTCGAAAGACACGCCGCCGGTATTTCTGTTCCACACTGCCGATGATTCTACCGTGCCGGTGGAAAACAGCCTGCACTTCGCCGAGGCAATGGCCGGAAGCGGGCGCCCGTTCGCCCTGCACGTATTTGCCTCCGCCCCTCATGGAATAGGGATGCGCCCGGGTTTCGGGTCCGCTTCGGACTGGCCCATGCTGCTTGGCGCCTGGCTTAAGGAGCAGGGGATGATTCCGGGGCCAGCGATGCCCAGCCCCCCGCAGTAGAAAGCTTGTCAGCATTGCGTGTTAAAATTTGATACGGGAGTTTCTCATGCAATATCGCAAATTAGGCCGTACCGGCTGGGAAATCTCTACCGTCAGCTTCGGCGCCTGGGCAATCGGCGGCACATGGGGAGTTGTGGATGACAAAGAATCCCTGGCCGCTCTGCACAAAGCCGTAGACATGGGCGTCAACTTCATCGACACCGCCGATGTCTACGGAGATGGGCGCAGCGAGCGCCTGATCGCCCGGCTCAAAAAAGAGCGCCGTGAAGAGATCCTCGTGGCCACAAAGGCCGGGCGGCGACTCAACCCGCACCTTGCCGAAGGATACAACCGCGCTAACCTGATTGCCTTCGTTGAGCGCAGCCTGAACAACCTGGAGACCGAAACCATCGACCTGCTGCAACTGCACTGCCCGCCCACCGAAGTATATTACCGCCCCGAAGTTTTCGGCGCACTCGACGACATGGTGCGGGCCGGCAAGCTCCGGTATTACGGCGTAAGCGTCGAAAAAGTGGAGGAGGCCCTCAAGGCCATTGAATACCCCAACGTGCAGAGCGTGCAAATCATCTTCAACCTCTTCCGCCAACGGCCTGCCGACCTGTTTTTCCGAGTGGCGCGGGAGAGGAAAGTGGGCATCCTGGCGCGCGTTCCTCTTTCCTCGGGCATACTCACAGGCAAAATGACCCGGGGCACCCAATTCCACGCCGACGATCACCGCCGGTTCAACCGCAGCGGCGAAGCCTTTGACAAAGGCGAAACTTTCTCCGGCGTCGATTTCGATCTCAGTCTGCAAGTCGTCGAAGAGCTGCGGCCGCTCGTCCCCGCGGGCTGGTCGATGGCCCAATTTGCCCTGCGTTGGATCTTGATGTCCGAGGCCGTCACCTGCACTATCCCCGGAGCCAAGCGTCCTGCCCAGGCTGCGGAAAACGCAGCCGCGGCCGACCTGCCGCCCATTCCCGAAAGGACGATAACCCGGATCAGAGAACTCTATCAGCGGCTGATCCAGCCGCAGGTACATCATCTATGGTGAGAACAAAAATGTTACCCGCGATTATTTTGACCAGCCTCCTTTTGATCGGAGCCGTTTCCGATCCGGGGATTGTTGAGCAGAGAAGGCTTTTCGAAAATCCGCCCGAAGATTGCCGCATTATGATGCGCTGGTGGTGGTTCGGCCCGGCCGTCTCCAAGGCGGAGCTTGAGCGTGAAATGCGGTTCATGAAGGAAGGCGGCATCGGAGGGTTTGAAGTGCAGCCGGTTTACCCTCTCGATCTCGACGACACCGGTACAGGCATTCGGAACTTCCCTTTTCTGTCCGACGAGTTTCTTGAGGCTCTTCGCTTCACCTCCGATAAAGCGCGCGAACTCGGACTGCGCGTGGATCTGACGCTCGGAAGCGGCTGGCCCTATGGCGGCGCGCAGGTGCCGGTCCGGGATGCGGCCGGCAAGCTCCGTATTGAAAGGCTCCGCATTCCCGATGGTGCGCGTCGCCTGGCATTGCCGCACACAGAAACCGGAGAAAGATTCCTGGCCGCTTTTCTCTGCCGCATCCGTGAAGGGGAAATCGTCGGTTCGGAGATTCGCGAACTTACCGGCATCAAGGATGGAGCCGCGACACTCCCCGACGGTCTTCAGGGCACGCACGAGGCGCTTATTTTCATTTCCAGCCGCAGCGGCATGATGGTAAAGCGCCCCGCCTTCGGCGCCGAAGGATTCGTACTCAATCACTACGATCGTGCCGCCGTTGAAGGGTACATGAAGAATGTGGGGGACCGTCTGCTAAACGCGCTCAAACCGAATATTCCGCACGCCATTTTTTGCGACAGCCTGGAAGTCTACGGAGGGGACTGGACCGACGGATTCCTGGAGGAATTCCGCAGGAGACGCGGATACGATTTGAAGCCGCACCTGCCGGCGCTCGCTTTCGATCTGGGTCCCCGGACTTCCGCGATCCGGTGCGACTGGGCCCTTACGCTGACGGAACTGTTCAATGAAAATTTCATGATACCGGTGCACGAATGGTCTCAAAAAAACCAGACTCTTTTCCGGATACAGGGCTACGGCATTCCTCCCGCTACCATCGCGAGCAATGTGCATGCCGACATATCCGAAGGAGAGGGCGTTCAATGGAAAGAGGTGAGCGCCACACGCTGGGCTTCTTCGGCAAATCACCTGTTCGGGCGTACGGTGACTTCTTCAGAAACATGGACCTGGCTGCATTCCCCGGTTTTTCGCGCCACACCGCTGGATATGAAGGCGGAGGCCAACCTGCACTTTTTGCAGGGAATCAACCAGCTGATCGGGCACGGCTGGCCCTATAGCCCGGAAGCGGCCGGCTACCCGGGATGGCGGTTTTATGCTGCCGGCGTTTTTAACGACAAGAATCCCTGGTGGATCGTTATGCCGGACCTTGCGCGCTATCTGCAGCGGTCCAGCTTTCTACTCAGGCAGGGAGCACCGGTAAACGATATTGCTTTTTATCTTCCCGTTTCCGACGCCTATACGGGCTTCAGGCCCGGCTATGCCAATCTTATCCAGAGCCTGGGAGTGCGAGTCGGATCGGACGCCGTTGGAGCCGTGCTCGATGCCGGATTTAACCTCGATTTTTTCGATGATGATGCGCTTCGACAGATCGGCAGCGTTAAGAATGGCGTCCTGGCACTGGGCCCGAATCGATATCGCGCCGTTGTGCTTCCGAATGTGGAACGCATCCCGCCGGACATCTACCGGATGCTGGCGGAGTTTGTAAACTCCGGCGGAAAATTGATTGCCGCCAGAAGTCGGCCGGCACTGGCTCCGGGATTTGGGGCAACCGAATCGGAACATGCCGAAATCCGCCGAATCAGCCAAAATCTCTTCTCTTCCTCCCCGGGAAACGCCCGTTTTATAGAAAACGAGAAAACACAACTTGCTGCAGCTCTTCGCGAATTGCTCCCTCCCGATATGATGCTGACTCCCGAGGTTTCGGAAATCGGATTTGTGCACCGCAAAACCGGAGACGCTGAAATCTATTTCCTGGCCAACAATTCCAATAAACCTCAAACGACACAGGCATCTTTCAGGATTACCGGAATGCAGGCCGAATGGTGGAATCCGATGTCGGGCAGGATCACTCCTGCCGAATCTTCGGCGGACGGGACAAACAGAACATCCGTAACCCTGGAACTGGAACCCTATGAAGGCCGGTTTCTGATCTTTACCAAACACGCGGTTAAAGAGCCTGTTACAGCCAAAGCTTCTGAAGCGGCATCTCTGGATCTCAGTCAAGGGTGGCGAGTCACTTATGGTTCCAACGGGACATCCCGAACAATGGAGCAATTAAGCTCCTGGATCCATGACGAGGCGACACGATTTTTTTCCGGCATAGCGGTCTATGAAAAAACCGCATCCGTTCCGGAAAATATGATGCATCCGGGTACTGTTCTAAGACTTGATTTCGGCAAAGGGGAGGCACTGGCGGGAACCCGGGGCCGGTCGAACGGCATGCAGGCCTGGCTTGAGAGCCCGGTACGCGAAGCGGCGGTAGTGTTTATAAACGGGAAACGCGCCGGATCGGTTTGGTGCCCGCCCTACGAAGTTGAGGCAACAGGATTGCTGGAGCGCGGAGACAACAGGATACGGATACTGGTGGCCAATACTGCAGTCAACCACATGGCGGGCCGGGCGCTGCCCGATTATCGCCTGTTGAATCAGCGCTATGGAAAGCGATTCGATCCGCAGGACATGGATAAGATTCAGCCGATCGATTCAGGGCTGCTTGGACCTATCCGTCTGGTTGCGGTTCCATAACGATCCTGTTCAGAAGGGCGATACCGGGTACATTCAATAAATCCCGGTCCGAAGGTGAAACATGATATGTAAATGGAAAGTATTTGTTGTCTCGGCGGTTGTTGTCGGGCTGTCGATCATCGCAGTTACGAGCATAGCCCTAAGCGCTGGAGACAGCCTGGAACAGGGCTTTGTGGATCCTCCCGATGCGGCCAAACCGCGCGTATGGTGGCACTGGACAGGCGGCAACGTTACCAAAGAGGGAATCACCAAAGACCTGGAATGGATGAAGCGTGTCGGGATCGGCGGGGCGCATTTTACCGACATCGGGTTTGACGGCGGCCAGGTTGTCGACAGTAAGGTCGAGTTCTTCACTCCGGAGTGGTTTGACGCCGTAAAACATGCGGCCGCCGAATCGGACCGGCTCGGACTGGAACTTTCGATCTTCAGCTCGTCGGGCTGGAGCCTGACGGGCGGGCCGTGGGTCAAGCCCGACCAGGCGATGAAGAAACTGGTATGGAGTGAAACCAGGGTTCAGGGGCCCGCGAAACTGGCCGGGAAGATACCGCAACCGCCCTCGCATTACGGAGCATTCGCCGCCATACGCAGGCTCGGCAGCGGAAAGGCTCCTGCCGAAAGGTACTACAACGACAGTGTCGTGATCGCTTTCCCGACACCTCCCGATGAAGCATTGATAAAAAACATCAAGCCCGGAGTCACCGCCAGCGGCGGTGAATTTGATCCCGGCCTTTTAATGGACGATAGCGCGGAAACCAGCGTCACCGTTGTTCCCGGCCGGGACGGGGTTGCGTGGGTGCAGTATGAGTTTTCCAGGCCGATCCGGACAAAAGCGGTAACGCTGATTGCCCCGGGTCGCGGCGTGCCGTTCGGGCAGATCCGGATGAGCGATGACGGCGTGCATTACCGTACGATTGTCGAATTGCCCGGAGCGTTGCAGTACCGTCCTGTCGGGTTCAAAACCTATGCATTTCCGGAAGTCTCAGCCAGGTTTGTCCGGGTGACGATGACGGGGGCGGCTCCGGATCCCGATGCCGTCATCTACCAGACCGCACCGAAGCCGGCAGAGAAATACCAGCTTGGAGAATTCGTCGTCCACGCCGGAGCACGGGTGGACCGCTGGCAGGACAAAGCCGGCTTTAATTTGATTTATGATTACGAGTCCGTACCGACTCCCCCTGTTTCGGCTGAATCCCGGATACAGTCCGCTGACGTTATCGATTTAACTTCCATGATGGACGGCAGCGGCATGCTGCAGTGGGACGTGCCGCCCGGAAACTGGACCATCCTCCGCATGGGGTACGCCCTGGTCGGTTCCCGGAACCGGGCCGGAACACCCGCCGGTTCCGGGCTTGAAGTGGACAAGCTTAACGCAAAACATGTCGAATCCTATTTCCACGGCTATATGGACCCGATTGAAAAAGCCCTGGGACCGCTTCTGGGCCGAAGCCTTCGGTATATGATGATGGACAGCTGGGAAGCGGGGATGCAGAACTGGACCGACGACATGATTGCCCAGTTCCGGGAGAGGCGCGGATACGATCCAATTCCCTATTTGCCTGTTCTCGCGGGACGCGTTGTTGCCGGTGCGGACAGAAGCGACCGCTTCCTTTGGGATTTTCGACGCACAATCGTGGACCTGGTTGCGGAAGCTCATTACGGCACAATGGCGGACCTGCTCCGGCAGAAAGGAATGGGCATTTATGCCGAGGCGCCGGGCGTTTCGATGGAGATCCTGGAAGATACGCTGCTGACCAAGAGCAAGGTAGAGATTCCGATGGGCGAGTTCTGGCTCGGCCGAATGCATCCTCCATCGGAATACTACGTCGATGTGCGTATGGCCGCTTCCGCGGCGCATGTGTACGGTAAAAAATTTGTCGCCACCGAGTCCTTTACCGGCGGTGGGTACGATGCACCTGCGGCCTACAAGAACCTGGCCGATTACTGGTTTGCCCAGGGCGTTAACCGAATCGTTTTCCATTCATCCACCCATCAACCGCTGGATACCAAACCGGGCAATACGATGGTCGGGACGCACTTCAATCGCAACATTACCTGGGCGGAGCAGGCCGGAAGTGTCACAACATACCTGTCGCGCATATCGTACATGCTTCAGAAGGGACTCTTCGTAGCCGACGTTGCCTACCTGCTGAATGAAGGCGCTCCATCCAGCCAGCCTTTCTGGGGCGCGGGACTGCAGCCGACTCTGCCCGAGGGGTACGACTACGATACGATCAATTCGGATGTGCTCCTGAATCGGATGACGGTGAGTGAGAACGGCCGGTTGGTACTGCCCGACGGTATGAGCTATAAAGTTCTGGTGCTTCCGCAAACGGATCGCATCCGCCCCGAACTGCTTCGGAAGATACGACGCTTCGTAGACGCCGGTGCAATTCTTGTCGGGCCGAAGCCCGCCATGTCTCCAAGCCTTCAGAATGGCGCGGAGAATGCGGATCTCGAGGTGAAAGCACTGGCCGATGCAATCTGGGGCGACCTCGACGGCGTCCAGCGCAACACGCATTATTACGGCAAAGGTCGGGTTACCTGGGGCCTGCCGCTCGAGGATGTGCTGTCGACGGCAGGCATTGCCCGGGATGCGGAGTTCGCCGGCCCGCTGGATGCTTCTATCGTTTGGATCCACCGCCGCCTGGGCGATACGGACATATACTTCGTAGCAAATCGCACCGACCGGCTTCAGAAAATCGAATCGCGCTTCCGGGTGGAAGGCAGGGATGTGGAGTTGTGGCATCCCGATACCGGGGCGATAGAACCGGCCGGTTACAAAATTGCAGACGGCCGGACAACCGTCCCGTTGCAGCTGGATCCGCGAGAGTCCGTATTTGTCGTATTCCGTCGCCCCGCTGCATCTCCCTCCCGTATACTGCCGCAGCCGACGACTGCGGCTCTGGCAACTTTGGACGGGCCCTGGGAGGTTGTTTTCCAGCCGAACCTCGGCGCTCCGGAAAAAATCCGGTTGGAGCGACTCGAGTCCTGGACGAAGAATTCCGACGAAGGCGTGAAATATTTTTCCGGCACGGCAACGTACACGAAGACGGTGCAGGTTCCTCAGGATTGGCTGAAGCCGGGAACCGGGATTGTGCTGGATCTTGGAACCGTTAAAGACATTGCGCAGATATCGATAAACGGCAAACCTGCAGCAACATTGTGGAAACCGCCCTACCGGCATGATATTTCCAAATTCCTGAAAACCGGTGCAAACCGTTTCGAAATAAGCGTCACCAACCAGTGGACGAATCGCCGGATCGGCGATGGCGAACTCGATCCGGAGCGGAGAGTTCTGTCCTCCCCGCCCAGTTGGATGGACCGTTTCGGTCCTCCGAAGATACCGGCCGAATCCGGGCTGATAGGCCCGGTAACGGTTGTTTCTATTGAGGGGCGACAAACAGTGAACCGGTAAGAATGCCTCTTATCCGGTGCCTCTGTATTCAACTTTCAGGCCGGCACGGTAATAACTAGGAGGAGAAATCAGATGAACAGGTTTTTTGCCTTAATGACAGTCTTATGTATGCTGGCACCCTGTACGGCGGGCACAAAACTGGATGATGTGCAGCCGTGCGATGAAAATATTCTCGGGCTTAAGGTAATTGAAAATCTGCTCGCCCGCGACTATATGCTCTACTATGGCGGTAAAGGCCTGCATTATTCCGAAGCCGGAACGGCAGTCGGAGCGTTGCGCATCGCTGAAAACATTCAGGACAAGGCACTGATCGAAAGAATTATCGCCAGGTACGAAACATTTCTGGAAGAAGACAGTTCTCTGATCTCCCGGCAACCGCACGTCGACCATAACGTGGAGGGTATCGTGCCGCTCCAGATCTACCTGACAACCGGCGACGAAAGGTATCTGGAAGCGGGCCTTTCATTTGCCGACAACCAGTGGGAAAACCCTCGAGAGGATGGTCTGACATCGCAAACCCGGTGGTGGATCGACGATATGTACATGGTCGGCATGCTTCAGATACAGGCATACCGGGCCACGCAGGATATCAAGTATGCAGATCGGACGGCATTACAGTTAACTTCCTACATAAACAAATTGCAGCAGCCCAACGGCTTGTTTTTTCACGGGCCGGAATTTCATTACCACTGGGGCCGGGGCAACGGATGGGTGGCCGCTTCGATGGCCGAAGTCCTGAAATCCCTGCCTGCAGATCACCCCAGGCGTCCGGAACTGATGGCCGGATACAGAAAAATGATGGCGGCCCTGCTGCAATTCCAGTCGGACAACGGCATGTGGCGGCAGTTGATCGATTATGAGTATTCGTGGGCCGAAAGTTCCTGTACGGCGATGTTTTCTTACGCAATGACCGTTGGCGTCCATGAGGGATGGCTTGACAAAGCCGCTTATGGACCTGCCATCGAGAAAGCATGGAAAGCCCTGTGCGCTCATGTCGACCGTGAAGGCAATGTGCGTGAAATATGCATAGGGACCGGACAGATGGACGATATCGAATTTTATTTGAAGCGTCCGCGCACACTGGGAGATTTTCACGGACAGGCGCCGGTTTTATGGCTGATCAACGAACGGCTGGAAAAAAGAAACGATCCATAAACAACTATATTTATAAGCCGTGACAGAAAACCTGATATTGGGGAGCCCTGAACTCTCCCTGCCGCCGACAACGTAAACGCATACATCCAAGATTTTTTGAATAAATTACATTTAACAAAAAGGATTGACCTATGAATAAACCCCTGCATTCGCAGGTGAAGATGAGTGCGGGCCTTATGGTGCTGGCTTTTACCGCGTATATCTCGCTCGGACTGCCGGACGGTCTCTTGGGCGTTTCATGGCCGTCCATGCGGCATGATTTTTCCCTAAATCATGACTCTTTCGGAGCTCTGATGATCGCATTTACCGCCGGGTACCTGACGTCCAGTTTCTTCGGCGGCCGCCTTATGGCGCATTTCAAGCTTGGAACCCTTCTGACTGCCAGCACATTTTCAGCAGCCATTGCGCTGCTCGGCTATTCGGTCGCGCCGTTCTGGTGGTTGATAGTCATTGCGGCAGTAGCGGCAGGCCTGGGCGGCGGCGGCATTGACGTTACCCTGAACAACTATGTGGCGTCCAACCATGGGGATGCTCTGATGCAGTGGCTTCATGCGAGCTATGGAATAGGAGCGACGGCAGGTCCTGTCATTATGACCACGGCCATAACCCTGACCGGCAGCTGGCGCTCGGGTTATCTGCTGGTGGGCCTGCTTCAACTGGCGCTCATGCTTTCTTTTCTGCTTACGATTCCCATGTGGGAAAATTCGAACAAAAGCTCGGCAACATCACAAAAAACAAATCATTTAAACAGCCACGACACATCCATGAGAAATACACTCCGCCATCCGAAAGTCTGGTTGAGCATATTTCTATTCTTTATTTATATGGGTGTCGAGGTCGCCTTCGGAGCCTGGGCCTACACCCTCCTTACCGAATCCCGCGAAGTATCGACAAAACTTGCCGGATACTGGGTAGGCAGTTTCTGGGGGATATTCACAATAGGCAGGATCGTCGCGGGAATATATACATCCCGTATCCGCAGGATGAAACTGATTATGGGCAGTTTTACAACCGCACTGGTTGCCACCGTTATCCTGGCCCTGGACATAAATAATATTGCGAGTCTTGCGGCCATCATCGTCATCGGCCTTGCCATTGCACCCGTCCTTCCGGCGCTTATATCCGGGACGGCGGACAGGGTAGGGGCCCGATTCGCGGCCAATACAATAGGCATACAGATTGCGGCCATGGGGATCGGGGGAGCGACTATTCCCTCCATCTGTGGAGTGATAGCAAAACGCTTCTCGCTCGAAGCAATACCCGTTTTTATGATAATTCTTATTATTATCTTAATTTTCTCGTATACGTATTCAGTGAAGGCGGTAAAAACAGTTTCCTATTGAGTCCCGCGTTTCTCACAGGGCATTCAATTATCTATATTGAATGTGATAGCGTCGCCGAAAGGATTCTCGACAAGTACGTAGTGTTTATCCTGAAGTGCGGCAGGAAGTCGTCGTCCAATCAAAATATCACTTTTAAACCGGCAATCTCTCAATACCGGCCAATTAAATCTATAATATTATGTGAAGCTATACATAAGACACCACACTCGCTGCTCTCACCCCTTCAGAGTGTATCCTCATCGCAACATCGCTATTTTATGCCGGCTTCATTAGTCCCGGCTTTCCTTGATCCAGACTTTGGACGTGATCTCGCGGCTTCGATCGCCGCCTTCTTCGTCGGTCTCCTCCAAGCGGTTGGCACGGGCATAGTTGGGTATGGCGAGCAGGTCAGATCCGTCGGCCCAACGGCCCTTGATAGTGATAACACCCTGAAGCAGGTCGGGATTCCACTCTGCGGTTAAGCGGGTATGGGGCGATAAAGACCGGTCCAGGTTCTGGTCGACAGCCTCAACGCTGTAAATCAGGGGTCCGTAGCGGAGTGCGACCTGGCCCCGGGTTGCCTCGACTTTATCAATAGCCCGCACTCTCTGGACCTGCACAGGCAGCTCCAACTCGATTCTGTCGCCGGCCTTCCATGCCCGTTCGATTATGGCATAGCCCCTTACGACAGGAGGCTGGACGGTTTGCCCGTTGACCCTGATGGACAGTATGCCGTCAGCCCCGGGTTCATTATAATAGATGTCGCTGACCTCCCGGCCGGGAACCCGTAAATGGATGGGAAAGGTCTTTCCGTTCCTGGGGTTGACCGTTATCGCCACATCGCCGCTCCAGGGATAATCGGTTTCCTGAATCATTTCGACTTCCGTTCCGGCGATACCCGGGACCGTAATCCTGCTGCCTATATAGAGGTTGACGTAAAGGTTTGCAGCATCCTTGACATAGGTCCAGGTCGGCAGCATCAGCAACACGCGGGGAATGTTGCCGACGCAACAGGGGCAGACGTGCCAGGGATAACGGGCCCCGCGCCCTTCCAGGGGATTCTGATAGTAGAAGTTTTTGCCGTCCAGGTCCAGCGATCCCAGCAGCGCGTTATACAGGGTCTCTTCGTAGAGATCCGCAAACCTGGCGTCATGGTAAGCCATGTTGAGCTTATGCAGAAAAAATATCAGCCCGCAGCTGGAGCAGGATTCATTGTAGGCGTTGTGGCGCAGGGAATAGTCCGGGCCAAAACCCTCCGATGTTTCGCCGCTTCCGATGCCGCCGGTGACATAGTACTTCCGGTGGATCATGTTATCAAAAAGACTCATGACCGCGCTTTGATAGTCGGGATCGTGCGTCTCCATGGCTACATCCGACATGGCGGCGTAATTGTACGAGGCCCGCACGGCGTGGCCGACCGCTTCGTACTGGCGGATGACCGGGACGTGCGACTGATCGTACTCGCTGCCGCCCCCGCGGCAGTCCAGGAGGAACTTGGCCAGTTGAATGTATTTTTCGCCGCGACCGTCCCCTTCGACGGTGTTGACAAAACGGCCGAAACGCACCAGGGCCATTTCCATGGCCTGGTGCCCGTCGTACCATTCCTGTTTGCCCGGATCCGGCCCGATGTTGGCCTCCCAGAGATCGGCCAGTTTTTTCGCGGAATTATACAGGCGCAAATCTTTGCCGCCGGTCAACATGTAGTGCGATACGGCCGCTTCGAGATAATACCCCGCCACGTACCCTTCATGGTCCCCCCGGTAGCGGTCGGTCCATCGCTGCCGGTCACTGAGCGTAAAGGCGGTCTGCAGATAACCGTCCGGTTCCTGGGCTGCCAGGATCCTGGGAATCCAGTCTTTGAGGGTATCCTTCATCATTTGTTGAGCCCGGATGATTGCGGCATCGCCCTTGGGATCGACCATCAAGGCCACGCAAATCGATTCCATGGTGTTGTAAACCCAGGCATTGGAGAAGACATACCCCCGATGGCTCCCCCCGGATTTACCCTGCAGCTTGTTGGCTGCATCGATGAAGTTGTTGATGCCGCCTTCTTTCAAGTCCGGGTCGTTGATCCTGTCGATGCAGTGGGGGATCCAATGGACAATAATGGCCCTGGCCCGCTGGTCCCACAGGGGGCTGTTGATCTGATAGGGCATGGTGTCCACGGGATGCAGGTTCTCGGCGGGCGGTCCCTGCAAAACTTGCACGTTCAGGGTATCCGCGTCGCTGAGACCGCTATGCCTTGCGGTCAGTCGCAACACGTAATTCCCGGGCTCGGTAAAAGTCGCCGCAGTGTCGAGCTTTGCCGGATCGGCGAAAGTCACCCAACCCGGTCCCGAGGCCTTGCTCCACTGCACAGTTGTGTCGCCGGACAGTGTTTTCACCACACCGTTGAGATAGGTCCGGCCGCCGAGCACTACCGCGCGATCCGCATCCGCCTCGACCTTGGGGGGAAAGACGGGGGATTTACCCGAGTCATAGACCTTCCACTCCAGGATGCCGGTCGAGTATTGGTCATTGCCGTCGATTTCCAGGCGGAGCCTGGTGGTGGCAACCTCGGCGAAATTCAAGCTGTTGTACCGGTTCTCCGCCACTCCCAGAATCTCTTCAGTCTGTACGGGAACAAACTCACTGCCATTCCAGAAGAGCAGACGCGCTGCCGACGGCAGGCGAACACCCCGACGATCGTCCCACCAGTACACATCAATCCTTTCGGTGCTGACGGCTGCATCCCAGTCATATTGAACCCACTGGGTGTTCCGACGCGGCCAGTTGCCGTAGGAACCCCGACTGCGATCCCCTGAACGCGTTGGGTCGAAATCGTCATTTAAGGCGCCGGTGGATGTGTCGCCCGAGACATAGGATGCCGAAGGCCTGGCCATTATGGCGATATTGGCATCGGGTTGAGCCTCCGATAAACCGACGACAAGCACCCCGGCCGGGAGCGCCATTAACAGAAACCATAGGCCGCAACGACACGTTTTCATAATAGCCTCCTCTGGAATGACGCACTGCTGCAATGCCTTTTGCTGTTTCTTAATACCGGCAACATCCTGCTGTCCGGGCTTATCTGCCCGAATTTTACAAATTCCCTGGATACCCGCTGCGGAGCCCTTTTTGTCTGGATAATATTCATTTAGCGTGTACTTATTATAAGGGATAACGCGGAGGTCTGAGATAAAAATGGTTGCCTGTGTGTCCAGACTCTGTATTTGATTATTCTGTCTTATGTAAAATAATCGCAATGAAGAAGTCGATAACTTTTATATTCTACCGCCCCTTAATCTCAGGAGAACCGTGATGAGCCAATACCAGATTGCCGTTGTCGTAGGAAGCCTCCGCCGGGATTCGTTTAACCGCAAATTGGCGGAAGCCGTTGTGAAACTGGCCCCTCCCGAACTTTCGTTCCATCAGACCCGGATCGACGATTTGCCTCTTTACAATCAGGACGACGACAGGAACCAGCCCGATTGCGTAAAAAGGCTCAAGAATGAAATCAAAGCTGCGGACGGCCTTTTGTTTGCAACACCCGAATACAACCGTTCGATTCCCGGCGTGTTGAAGAATGCGATAGATCATGCATCGCGCCCTTACGGTCAGAGTGCCTGGGCAGGCAAACCCGCAGGCGTGATCGGCGCTTCCGTCGGCATCCTCGGAACGGCGCTGGCCCAGCAGCATTTACGCAATATTCTATCCTGCCTGGATGTCCCGACACTGGGTCAACCGGAAGTATATATCCATATAAAGGACGGATTCTTCGACGAGGCGGGCAATATCGGAGCAGATACCCGGCAATTCCTTCAGAAATGGATGGACCGGTATGCGGCATGGATAAGGAGGCACGCCGCCTGATATACATCCGGGAAGTCCCTGCGGCGGTCGGCAAGACCGGATATGTTTTCCCAAAGACATTCACCCGGTTTCACCTCCCGGCTGCCTCCGGTAAATTTTGCGTTATCGGGAATGGATATATTCTACCGACATACAGATAGAGATTTTATGGATTTAGAAGCGGGAAAATGCGCCTCCACTAAATCCCGAAGAATGTATGGGACGTTATTCTACCCGTTTTGTAAGAGTAACTGTATCCGCCGGGCCTGCGTCATTTTCGCCAATGTCCTTCAGCCGCTGACGAATATCCTTAACCTGCGCCTGCAGCTGCTCCAGCCTTGAGCCTTCGAGCTTGGGAGTGGCAATCATCCGCTTCTTGAGCGGATTCATCCATTGATTTTTAGCGTTTTTAAATGCGAAGTGGAGATGGGGGCCTTCAACCCGTCCTGTGGAACCGGACGTACCGATAACCTGCCGGGTTTTGACCTGCTGCCCTTTTTTAACCGATCGTTTTTGGAGGTGCAGATACCAGGATGAACTCCCATCGTCATGCCTGATGGCTATCTTGTTGCCGCTGATCGAATCATAGGAGGAAACAATAACCTTTCCCCGGGCAACAGCGTGAACTTTTGTTCCGGGACGCGCTCTGTAGTCTACACCGTAGTGCATCTGCCGCCGGCCGGTGATCGGGTGCACACGCATCCCGTATCTTGACACGATAAAAAGCCGGTCAAGGGGATATCTAAGCCCCGAATGGATTAGCGCCTCTCCCTCCGGGGTATAGTGGGCGTTGTAGGAGGACTTGGGATCGTCCTCGGAATACCGGAAGGCCTCATGAAATCCCGTTCTCTTACCCCGATACGACGCATACATCACAGTCCCGCCGATCCATTCATCCCCGTAGTAGCGTTCCCGGAGCAGGACCTTGAATATGTCCCCTTCTCGAGCGTCGGTGCGGAAGCTGATCTTGCACTGGAGAATGCCGTTGACAGTGCCGGTGAGATTTGGAGGTACCTGGCTGTTCAGAAGCGTGTCATTGAGAGAAGACCCCTCTTCCAATGTTCCTTCGATGACGCGATACCTGAATTCGGTAGGTTCTTCCGTCATGGAATAGACATACTCGCCGGTGGTCGTATCCAGGGTCACTTTATGGTCAACGACGGAATCGGGTTCATAGATAAACTCGCTTATACCGGTCTTGCCGTCCGTCAGCTTTACCCAGACCTTTTCGCCGGCCCGGATGGCAATGAGCTCCACGTTGTAGCGTAGTACGTTGATGACCTTGAGGGCCGCATCCGTGCTTATTCCCATATCCATCACAGCCTGGAAAAGACCCTGATCGGGTTTTACTTCGCCCGCCAGATAATCGGCGGAATAATCGCCTTCGGGCAAAGGCGGCGCCGTAGTCTCCGTGTCGCTTTTCTCATCAGGAGCTTCAGTCGAAACCGGGATTGTTACCCTGTCCAGACCGTATTCGATAATCACGATACCCGCAACCAGGAACAGAATCGAAAGAACAGCGATGGCCTTATTTTCGGTGATTACAATCGTCAATCGGGAAATACGACGGTTTTGGAGAATTTTTTTGAAGCCCTGTTTAAAGTCCATCTAAATCTTCCGTTAGCGCTTTCTCAGTTTCTATGTCCCTGAATTAAAAAGTGGTACAACAATTTCGAGCTGATTACTATACTAATCGCAAAATGCAGGAAATGCAGATTGAACTAAAGAGGATCGAGCCTTGACAATATCGCCCCTGTTGATTCTGGCCATTGGCGTCACAGCAGTTCTGACCTTGATTATTGCATTGCGCGTGAATGCCTTTCTGGTAAGCCTGCTGGGGCCGGGCGAATTTTTTGAAAGGATTGTTCGTGTGGCGGAAGCTTTCGGCCTCACTGCGGGAAAGATCGGTATTGTCATTGCCATGGCGGCGATTATCGGCCGCTGTCTGATTGACAGCGGCGCCGCGGATAGAATTGTTCGTATGTTCATCCGCGGACTCGGAGAGAAACGCTGTCCCGTGGCCCTGATGTCGAGCGGATTCGTGCTGTCCATTCCGGTTTTCTTTGACACTGTTTTTTACCTGTTGCTGCCGTCGGTTTAACGAAAGGAGACGGAGCCTTGAAGGCCCTGCAGCTTGTTGAAGCAAATCGCCTGGAATATACCGAAGTGCCCGAGCCGTCCTTCGGGGATGAGGATGTACTGATTCAGGTGAAGGCATGCGGTATCTGCGGCAGTGATGTTCATGGATTGGATGGAAGCACCGGACGCCGCCAACCTCCCCTGATCATGGGGCATGAGGCTTCCGGAATCATTGCCGGGGTGGGATCCGGCGTCTCCGGGTGGGCCGAGGGGGATCGAGTCACCTTCGATTCGACCATTTATTGTGGACACTGCCGCTATTGCCGTCAGGGGCGCATAAACCTCTGTGAGGACCGCCGCGTGCTGGGAGTATCCTGCGATGATTACCGCCGGGAAGGAGCCATGGCAGAGTATGTGGCCGTACCGCAACACATCCTTTACCGGTTGCCGGAAACGGTCGGTTTCGAACAGGGTGCAATGATTGAAGCGCTTTCCACAGCGGTGCACGCGGTACATAGAACCTCCCTGCATCTGAATGACACCGCAGTAGTTGTCGGCGCCGGGGTGATTGGATTGCTGGTGGTTCAGGTTCTGCGCGCATCCGGCTGTGGAATGATCGTGGCGGTGGATATAGACCGGAGTCGCCTGGATCTGGCTCGGGAACTGGGTGCGGATGTTGTACTTCAAGCAGGAACACAGGAGATAGTGTCGGAAGTCCTGACACTTACCAAAGGCCGGGGCGCAGATTGCGCTTTTGAAGTGGCGGGCTACCCGGATACCTTCAAAACCGCCGCGGCTGTCCTGTGCAAAGGGGCCCAACTGACGCTGGTGGGCAATCTTTCAACTGAAGTGATCCTGCCGTTGCAGGCTGTGGTTACGCGCGAAATCTCAATGAATGGATCCTGTGCCTCCTGCGGGGAGTACCCTGCCTGTCTGGATATGATTGAGCGTGGAAGCATCAATGTGGACCGGCTGATCAGCGCTTCGGTACCGCTCGCTGAAGGCGCCTCCTGGTTCGCCCGCCTGGTTCAAAGCGAACCGGGTTTGATCAAGGTGTCGTTAAAGCCCTAGCCGCCGTATTTCTATCGAGGCTTAATGATGAAACTAAAAACCGGGGTCATCGGTTGCGGCAAGGTAACTCCATTGCATGCCAAAGCATTGGCGGCGTCGCAATTCTCGGAATTTCGGGCTGTGTGCAGCAGGTCGCAGACCAGGGCCGGGAAGTTTTCCGAAACCTATGGCGTGCGGGGCTATGTCGATGTGGAGGAAATGGTTGCCAGGGAGGCCCTGGATGCGGTGGTTGTGTGTACGCCTCATCCGTTTCATGCACAGCCGACTATTCTGGCGGCAAAGTCCGGAGCCCATGTACTGGTGGAAAAGCCGCTGGCGTCTTCCCTGGAAGATTGTGACGCAATGATTTCAGCGGCGAAGCAGGCCGGCGTTAAACTTGGAACCGTATGCCAGCGGCGGTTTTATGAACCTTGCCGGAGGATTCGAAGAGCCATCGACGACGGGAAGATCGGGGAGCCCATTCTGGGAATGGTTGCCATGTTGGGTTGGCGCGATCAGGATTACTATGACAGCGATTCCTGGCGGGGAACCTGGGATTGTGAAGGCGGGGGCGTCATGGTGAATCAGGCGCCGCATCAACTGGATTTATTACAGTGGTACATGGGGCCCGTCGAGGAGCTGTTCGGGTATTGGGATAATTTCAATCATCCGGGCATTGAAGTGGAAGACACCGCGATTGCCCTGGTTCGCTTCAGAAATGGAGCGCTGGGCAACATTGTCATGAGCAATTCCCAGAATCCCGCATTGTTCGGCAAGGTGATGGTTCACGGCAGCAATGGAGCGTGCGTCGGCGTACAAACCGACGGCGGGGCCATGTTTATTGCCGGGATGTCCAACATAGAAGAACCTCCCGTCAACGATTTCTGGACCATACCCGGAGAAAAAGAAAAACTTTCGCAATGGCAGGATAGCGATGCGGCTTTCTTTGCACAGATCAATGCAATGGAATACTACCATCAGGCTCAGATTGACAATTTCCTGGAAGCTGTTCTGAATGACCGTGAACCATTGGTAACGGGTGAGGAGGGACGCAAAACCGTAGAAATCTTCACTGCTATTTATCGTTCTCAAAGAGACAGGTCGCCTGTCCGGTTTCCGCTTCAACCCGAGACAAACAGACAGGACTACGACGGCCGACTCAAAACATAAATGCCGGATAGCAGGCAAACCGGACCCTGAAATGTTCTGCAAATCGGCATCTGTCGTTTCTGCGGGAAGCAAAGTCCGCGCCGGAAGCCCTAATCATTGAATGCCGTTGCGCCCATCCAATGGGTGGATCCCGCAATTTCCTGCCATACCAAGGAGAATATCATGCGTCCAACTCAAACCATCTTGATCCCATTGCTTGCAGTCTCTCTATTCTGTTCTTATCCCGGCCGGGCCCAGCGGGTCTCGGACGCTACCACGGCTCTTCATGCCCTGCAACCGGACTATCGCACGCCCTACGGCAGCCAATCCATTGAGGAAATCGTGGCTGTGTTAAAGCGGGTGCATGCCTATCTGGATGGAGTGACCCCCATGCAATTGGTGGATCGCCGGTCCGATTCCCCGATTACGGCCATAAGCCGGGCCGGAGAGAATGCAATGCTCGCCCAGGGTGACTTTCGCCTGATCAGTTATGAATGGGGAGTGACCTATGCAGGCATGCTGAATGCGGGCAGGGCTACGGGCGACGATCGCTTTACGGACTATGTAGGAAAACGCCTGGCTTTTATCAAGACGGTCGCCGATCACTATCGGCAGGTGAATCAGGACGGCGAAGGTACGCCCGTAAGGTCCGTGCTTCAGCCGCGGGCCCTGGACGATGCCGGCTCGATGTGTGCGGCTATGATCAAGGCCGAGCAGGCCGGCCTGGTTTCGGGTCTGCGTCCCATGATTCAAAATTACATCGATTACATCAGCAACGATCAGTTCCGGCTCGAGGATAAAACCCTGGCCCGCAACCGTCCGCTGCCCAACACCCTCTGGCTGGACGACCTGTTCATGAGTGTTCCGGCCCTGGCCCGGATGGGGAATCTGACCGGTCAAGGACGCTATTACGACGATGCCGTCACCCAGGTCCGGCAGTTCGCCGACCGCATGTTCGTTCGTGAAAAGGGACTTTTCATGCATGGCTGGGTTCAGGGAATGGAAGTGCATCCGGCCTTTTTCTGGGGGCGCTGCAACGGCTGGGCCCTGATGGCAATGGTGGAGCTGTTGGACGTGTTGCCGGAAAGTCACCAGGGTTATGGCCTGGTATTGGGGCTGTTGCAGGAACATATCAGGGGATTGGCCGCCCGCCAGTCCGGGGAAGGCTTCTGGCACCAGTTGCTGGACCATGAAGATTCCTACCTGGAGACCTCTGCCACGGCCATTTACACTTATTGTATCGCCCGGGCTGTAAACCGCGGTTGGATCGACGCAATGGCCTATGGCCCCGTGGCCCAGTTGGGTTGGAACGCCGTCTCGACCAAAGTCAATGACAGTGGCCAGGTCGAGGGCACCTGTGTGGGTACCGGCATGGCCTTTGATCCGGCATTTTACTACTATCGCCCCGTCAACATATACGCGGCCCACGGCTATGGTCCGACCCTGCTGGCCGGCGCCGAGATCATCGAAATGACTAAAAAATTCAAGACCGGCATCAACGACAGTGCCTTTATGGTAGAAGAGCGCTGATAATTTCGGTGACTGTCACCGAAATTAGGGAGTATCGATCATGCGAATGAAAACTGTAATGGAGGTATCTCTACTGGTGGTTGCTGTACTCACGGCAATTGCTCTGTTGGTGACGAGTGTCGTACCCACGGATCGTCCACATAAATTCGAGGCGCGAGACGGGGAATTCTTTATTGATGGAAAACCGATCCTGCTTGTCTCCGGAGAAATGCATTTCTGCCGGGTGCTGCCCGAAGACTGGGACACCCGGCTCAAACAGGCCAAAGCCATGGGGCTCAACACGGTCAGCCTCTACCTGTTCTGGAACCTGTGCGAGCCGCGCGAAGGCGAGTTCGATTTCACCGGCATGACGGATGTACGGCGCATGCTGCGGTTGTGCCGGGAAAACGGGCTCTGGGCCATACTGCGTCCGGGGCCGTACTGCTGCGCCGAGTTTGAATACGGAGGCATCCCGTGGTGGACGGCCAAATATCCGGAAGTGCCGATCCGCTCGACCGATCCGCAATGGCTCCGGTGGAGCCGCCGTTATATCGAGCAGGTATATGCGCAGGTCGGCGATCTCCAGGTCACTCATGGCGGACCGCTGCTGATGGTCCAGATGGACAACGAACACGGGATGATATCGGGCGGCAATGAAAGCTACATGGTGGCAATGCACAAAATCTTCACGGGTGCAGGATTCGATACGCAGCTGTTCACTTGCGATCCGGGCCGTGCAAGACCCGCCGGAGAACTCCGGAATGTATTGCGCGGTCACAATGGATACAGGGGCGCACAACCCGACAGTCCCGGAGGCAGCCCCCGATTATCGCAATATCCTATCTTTGTTCCGGAGCTATATACCAACTGGTTCACCGGCTGGGGCATGCCGCTGGCAACCCGTCACAGTACGATCAAGGAAGTAGTCGACTGGACGTCTACCCTCATCGACGAGAAAGCATCCTTCAACTACTACATGTTCCATGGCGGTACGACCTTCGGCTTCCTTAACGGCTGCAACGAGTACCTGCCGGTGCATACCAGCTATGATTACAGTGCACCGATCGATGAAGCCGGGCGGACGACCGGGAAATACCGGGCATTACGCAGGCTGATCAGCGAAAAGCTGGCCATCACGCCGCCTGAGCCGCCTGCCGATCCGCCCGTGATCAGGATCCCCACCGTCCGGCTCGACGAGCGCCGGCCGTTGATTGAACGGCTTCCGGACAAACCTGCGCGCGTCGCCGATCAGCCGGCAACCATGGAGGTACTGGATCAGGCTTACGGGTTTGTGCTCTATCGCAAATCTTTTCAGACCGGCTTAAAGGGAGTCCTTACGCTCAAACAGCCGATGGATTACGCTGTCGTAATGGTTGACGGCAGGACTGTCGGCCGGGCGTTCCGTGGATATGGCGAAGAAAGTTACAGCATGGAATTGCCGGAAACCGACGGACCGGCGACACTCGATATCCTGGTCTATAACCTGGGGAGAATCAGCGTGATCACGGCGCCCTGGACCCAGGACCGCGCGCGCAAGGGCCTCATCGGAGGCGCTTCGCTTGACGGAAAGGCGTTAAAGGGCTGGGAAATGTATTCGCTGCCTTTGGAATCCGTCACGGACATCGAACCCTCGGACGCCCGCCATATCGGCCCTACGTTTTATCGAGGCAAATTCTCTCTGACGGATGTCGGAGGCACTTTCCTCGACATGCGCCGGTGGAGCATGGGCGTCGTCTGGGTCAACGGCCACAACCTGGGGCGGTTTTGGGACCGCGGCGCGTTGCGTTCGCTCTTCGTCCCACGCCACTGGCTGAAGGAAGGTGAAAACGAGATTGTCGTTCTGGAACTGCATGATGCTCCGGACGCAGCGGAGATCAGCGGCGGGACACAGATCGTCACATCCGAACCTCAATCATTCGACGTCAGGCTGGACCAGCCGGCGAGCTTTTTTCCGAGCGGCAACAAACACCGGGATTATCCGGGGTTTACGATACGGACATTCGGGGGCGACTGATCTTATCTTGGAATGAGCTTGTGAGAACAAGTGCCGCCCCTTCGGGGCTCAATTAATGACATTCCCTATCCCACGGGCTTACGCCCGTGGCTATTAAATAACGCCCCTCCGGGGCTCTATAATGATAGGTCCTATCCTGAATCAAGGTGGCATGCAAGCGCCCAAGCTTAGCTTGGGTGCGCACTCCAAATAAAAACCCGATGCGGTCCTTTATTCGTTGAGCTCCAGTCGGACATAATCGTACATCACCCCCGCGCCGACATCCCCCGCCGGGACCGTCAAGGTCATAGTGTTCTTGCCCGCTTTGAACCTCGAGGTTTCGAAGGCCAATTCCCGCTGATACCATATGCCCTGAATCCCGTTGCGTCCGGAGAAGGTGGAGTCGGGCATCCCCAATTGGACCTCGCCTACCGGTTTGCCGTTGACCGCTACTTCTATTATGCGAGCACCCGTTCCGGAGATCGCCAATCGCAGAATGGCCCGCTCGGCAGCCGGCGCCTCGGGCAGGTCGAACTCGATCGTCCAGGGCGTAGCCGTGCCGACCTGGGGCGGACCGAAGAAAAACCGGCGTCCGTTTTGCGCCGCCTGCTCGGCCGCAGCAGCTGAAGCCTCTTCATCCAGGTGCGGCACATGCTGATAATAAATGTCCTTCGTGAAGTCGCTTTTGCCGACCACATAATGCACATCGTCGGGAAACAGCTCGGCATACAGCGCCTGCATCCCGTCGTGATAGTAGTCGTCGCCCTTCAGAAACTCGCGGCTGTTCCGGTTTGCAATGCCGATATCCCATAGCTGCCGCCCATGCCGTACCGGTGTCCACCGGATCCGGCCGAGATCAAGGACCTTGCCAGCCTCGACTGCAACATTCGCCCGGGCGAATTCACCCAGCACGCCATCGGCAAACGCACGCAGGGTATACGCGCCCGGATGCACGTTGGAAATTTCGAAAGTCCCGTTATCCTGAGCCTGCACCCAGAACTGGTGATGTTTGGCGTCGCGCTGCCAATCAACCTCGAAGCTGCCGCCCGGTCCACCCATTTGGACCTGATAGTCGGGAGATGTCAAACCCACCATCACGTTCGACATTCTGGCGCCTTCGGGCAAGAGCGGATCGTCGAGAACCATTTGTCCCTCAACACCGCCACGTTCATCGGCATTGGGATAGGCCGT
The DNA here is from genome assembly GCA_016930745.1 of Sedimentisphaerales bacterium. GTDB lineage: Bacteria > Planctomycetota > Phycisphaerae > Sedimentisphaerales > Anaerohalosphaeraceae > JAFGGE01. The sequence goes on along the minus strand of JAFGGE010000272.1, from coordinate 6,212 downwards.
CGTTTCCACCCATTCATAGGGCCATTTGGCTTCCTCGTCGACCTGCTTGGATCTGGCATCTTGCAGGATCGCCTGAGGATCGCTGTCTTGGTTGCAGTAAATCATGAACGGCCCGATGACTTTGGTCCAGTGTTCATCTTCCCGGACGGAAACAACCGCTCCGCCGTAATGGCTGCTGCGCCAGTAGTTCAGTACGCAGGGCGCGGCGATCTGGTTGGTGTCTCGGTGCGTCAGGAACTCCACCTTGGTCGGCCCGCCGCTCATGTATTCCATCGAGGGATTGACCAGGAAGCAGCCGATCCCGTCAGTTGTGCTGGCCCAGCCGAAAGCGCGGTTTTGAAACTGGTTGGCCGTGTAGTTGTATTTATTCTCCATATCTCCCTTGGGATATAGCTTATTGCGCTTTTCATCATTGAGCATCCAGTCGAACATGTCGTTCAGCTTCATACAGAACCGCGCCTCAGTAATGCTGGTGGCAGGATACCCCTGTTTGTGCTCGAAGATGCTGTATGTATAAATACCCGACTCTCCCCTGGAAAGCGCATATCGAATCTCGACATCCGCAAAAAAGTCTCCATTGTCGCGGTTGGCGCCGGGCCCGGTGCCCATTGCGCGCGTGCCTCCCGAGATACCCTTGACCGAAACTTCGGCCAGCCCCCCACCGTTGGCCCAAGGGTCGATCGTCACTTCAGCAAGGGCCTCACCACTGCCACGTTTGCCCATCGCATCGTGCGACCAGAATCCGTACTGGTGGTCGGTCATCCCGCGGTTCAAACCCTCAAGATTTTCGCCCGGAGGATCACGCTCGAGATCGGGTTCGCCGCTGCCGGTCAGGAAGGTGGCAAACATTTCGTGTCCCTGGTAGCGCAGCGAAACGATGTCGCCCGATGCCTTGGCCACCTGCGCCCGGACAATGCCATTATCGAGGATGTAGACCTGATCGGTTTCCTCCAGGGTGACCGGGTCGGAAGTGCTGCAGGCACACACTCCGAACGATAAGCAAACCGCCAGAAGCAGGCATGGCAACATGTTCATAGGCCTTCTCATGAATGGTGTCCGGGACATCTGTTGATCCCTCCTGATTAGTCCGATTGAGTTAACCTCATGTATACTACTTCAATGTTCTTTTCATCCAGTCAATGATCGCGTCCTGGGTCGAGGTGGGCAATCGCGTGTAATCCCATGGTTCGCGCAGTTCCAGTGTTCCGCCTGCACCGTGAAGTTCGTAAACCGTTCGGGCGCGTTCGACGGCTGTGCACGCTTCGGCACGCTCGCCTCCGTTGTCCGTGGGATCGATTGTCACATGGGTCACAAGATCCGCGCCACCGGTCGTGTCGTGAGACCAATATCCTCCGGGATGTCCCGACTGATCCGTCAGCAACTCGGTTCCCTTGTACAAAAGGGATCGGATATCGCCGTTGCTCTTGAGAATCCTGGCTGTGACAATGCCGTTTGAAAGCGTAAATGAATTTTTGTCTTCAAGGAGCGTAACGTCGCCATCTTTCTCTGCAGCGTGAACGGCCGGTGGAACTGACATTCCCAGAAGAAAGATAACCGCCATAGCAGTGCGCATATTCACAAATTTCATCATTCAAAGTACCTGTCTCTGAAATCCGGAAATGCCGGCCAGTCTTCAAGCATGACGCTATGACCCCGCTATGCATCAGGCAGCCGGTTGAATAATCGTATTTTATCAGCCGATAAGTTCTGGATTTTACTACAAGCGGAAACAGAGAAACGGAGAATCTCGCACACTTCCACCTTTTCAGCCATTTTCTACAGCCGCCTGATCGGAGTGTGTCCAAATATTCGCACTCCAGTGCCGGACTTACTTGCGGGAATCATGCGGAGAGGGTATGTGGACTTCCTTGCCGGAAATCAGTTTTATGGGGACCGGACAGTATTTGGACAGTATGATTGTTATGTGCCCCGTCTGATTTAATCAGGGATTTCGCGGAGCATCCGGAGCGGATTCGATTATACTTTTAAATGTAACTGCGAGAGGAGGGATGACGATGAACCACTACAAAATTTGGTTTATTGCAGGTTGTTGCTTTCTCCTTTTTTCATGTTGCCACTCTAAAAAAACGAACAAGAAGGGGCTAGCAGCATGAACACGATCCCAAACGCCCGAAGTTACAGAGTCGAAAATATCGATATGATTCGCGGCTTCGTGATAGTGGTCATGGCCCTCGATCATGTGCGCGACTATTTTATGGTAGCTGCCCAACAGGATCCGATGGCAAATCCCGACGTCGGCGCCGCGTTGTTCTTCACCCGGTGGATCACGCATATGTGCGCGCCTGTGTTTGTGTTTCTGGCCGGTACGAGCGCAGGATTAATGACGGCGCGGAAGAGTCCGTCCGAACTGGGCGGCTTCCTTTTCAAACGCGGCTGCTGGCTGATTATCGTTGAGTGGTTCGTGGTCTCCACGGCCTGGACATTTGCGCCGGGAGGCATCGAGCAGGTAAGCGGACTGGTACTGGTCCCAATGCAGGTCATCTGGGCTATCGGCGCAAGTATGGTCGTTCTGGCGGGTGTGCAGTTCTTCGGTCGCCGTACATGCCTTCTCATTGGAATCATAATCCTCTTAGGGCATAACCTGTTGGATGCGGTCTGGCCGGCGACGAGCGCGTTAAGCGAAGGAGCTTCCTGGTGGGCGATGCTCCATTCGCAGGCGGGATATGCCTCGGGGCCGTTCTTCTTTGTGTTTGCATATCCGCTGCTGCCATGGATCGGCGTGATGCTGCTGGGCTTCGGAACTGCCGGCGTCTTCAATGAGCGTCCAAAGCGGCGCGATAGGTTGCTCCTTGCATGGGGAATAGCCGCAACGGTCGGGTTTCTGGCACTTCGCGCTATCGATGTTTATGGAGATCCAAACCCATGGCAACTCCAGGGAAGCGCGATCAGCACCGTGATTGACTTCCTGAATGTCACCAAATATCCGCCCAGCCTGCTTTTCCTGCTGATGACGCTCGGGCCCGCGGCGGTTCTATGCGCGTTTGCGAATCATATACCCGGCGCCGTCAAGCGGCCGCTCATCATTTTCGGCAGAGCGCCGTTCGCCTTTTATGTGGCGCATCTCTACATGATACACACTCTAAGCGTGGGACTTGGTCTGATTCAGGGTTTCGCCCCGCATCAATTCCTGACCTTCATATTTTTCTATCCTGAAGGATTTGGCCTTCCGCTTCCTGGCGTCTATGCAGTTTGGCTTATTGTCGTCGCCATACTGTACCCGTTTTCCAAATGGGTGGCGTCGATAAAAGCACGTTATCGATACTGGTGGCTGAGCTATATATAATTTCGGTGACTGTCACCGAAATTATTTATCAATCCGATAGAGGTGTGTCTCGGATCTGATGAAAATAGACCCCTGCGATACGGCCATCGAAGCCAGAGTCCTGCCGTCTATGCTGTTTGTCGCAAGCACCTTGTATTCCCTGCCTGCCGCGATTACATCGGATTGGCCCTCTTCGCTCAGGAAGTAAATTCGGCCGTCCGCATAAATCGGCGATGCCGAGTAGTTGCCCCCTATCCGGGCGCGCCAGTATTCGGTTCCGTGCAAAGCATCGACGCAGGCTGCAATGCCGTTGTCGCTGACCATATATAAATTTTCCCCGACCAGAAGAGGGGAAGGCGTCAGGGGGACGCCCCGCTTCAGAGTCCATTCGATTTTGGACTCTGTGATGTCTCCGTGCCCGTCGATGCGTACCGCCAGCAAGGACGGCACCTGAAATCCGGTGCATATATAGGCCATCCCATGGCCGAAGACCGGACTGGGAACATTTGAAAATCCATCTCCATATCGGACCTGCCAGATTTCCTCCCCGGTTGCGGCTTCGTATGCAACCGTACGCAGGGCGCTCGGGCTTATGACCTGGTCAACGTCACGATGACGTACAATCAGCGGCGTGGCGTATGCCTGAAAGCCTTCCCTCCGTTTTTTCCATCGAACCTCTCCGGTCATTTTATCCAGTGCTGTTATGAATTGAACATCCATCCCGTCACAGCTAATGATCAGAAGATCCTCGTAAAGTACGGGAGTACTTCCCGGACCGTGCTGGCCGTTGTCGTACGCCATCCGGGTTTTCCATATCGGTTCGCCGGACTGGTTGATGCAGGCGGTTCCGAAAGAACCGAAATGAAGATAGATCCGGTCTTCTTCCAGCACCGGCGTCGGCGAAGCGCAGGAGTTTTTCTCATGGATCGTTCCCGGAGACTCCAGGCCGAATATTTCCGCATTTACTGTAATAGCGCCCGTTTCCCGATCAATCCCGATCGCCCTCAGGGATTTTCCATTATCCGCAGCGGTCGTCAGCCAGATCCTATTCCCCAGGACAACGGGCGAGGACCATCCTTTCCCCGGGATCGGTGTTTTCCATGTAATATTCCGAGTCTCGTCCCAGTTCAGGGGAAGCCCTTTTTCAGCCGAATGCCCCTGTCCGCCGGGCCCGCGGAATTGTGTCCAATCCTCGGCCGGCAGATTTTGTGCCAGCATTACGGCAATCAATAGGACTAGTTTTTTCATTGCGGCAGGTGCGCCTCCCGGTGCTTCGGATAAGATAAGAGTATCAGTAAAGGAAAATTATTTCACCCCTGCCCTGAGGGAAAATCCCTGATGGGGAATTGTGGACATCCACGGTCTTCAAATTTTTCCCGGCGCCGTCGTGATCTTCTTCATTGTTTGTGCGGGTGATGCCATACCTGCCCTATCGGGTGCCCAGGTAATAGCCGGGCATCGGATAGTGACGATTCGTGTAGCCCATCGTGTGGTGGCACACATCGTTCCGATAGAGCGGGTCCTGCATGAGACACACGCGCCGGTCCCGGGCGGGAATGGTGGTACTGTATATTCGCAGTTCATTCCTTGTTGCCGTAACAAGCTCTTCCCGCCAATCTCCAAGAATGTCGGCAACCTGTTGGACTCCGCCCTCAAAAGTAATCCCTTCGATAGGAACTTGAGCCCCATCATTCCATTTGGCCAGGCCTTTCCAGCCGACGATTTCACGCAACAGGTCGGCATCCCACCAGGCCATCAGGCCCTGAGGGGGAACCGGTTCGGGGAGACGCCGGCCTTTGGCTGAATAAAAGAAACGTCCGCCCGCGAGCTCGAGGCCAGGCAGGGAGGGATCGATGTCGGCAGCCATGCAGCTTCCCAACTCGTTGTCGCCGTTGGGCTCATCGGCGCCGAAGAGGATTCGGCCTGTCCGGGCGTCGACCAGGCATGCCCCGTTTCGCGGATGCGGCTCCTCGATTGTGTACCAGATTTCCCACCCGGGCCGGTCCGGATCGATGTCGCCCATATAGGACCGGTCGCCATGGCCCAGGCCTGTTCCCCACATGGTTTTGCCGTCGTTGTCAATGGCGAGAGCGCCGTTGATGATTTCGTCCATCCCGTCGCCGTCAATATCGCCCGTCTTGAGGGTATGCTGGCCCTGGCCCTGATACATGAAGGGCGCCCGCTCGTTGGTCCATCGCCAGACCTTGCGCAGCTTCCTTTCTTCCAGGACGTAGGCGTCGACCTTCATCATGCCGTACGTGCCCCGGACTGCAAGAACGGCCGGCGTTTTGCCGTCGAGATAGGCCACTCCCAGCATATGGCGACTGGCCCGGTTCCCGGTATTGTCGCCCCAGGCCTGGACCCTGCCCAGCTCGATCCACGGCGTCCTGTCGACAAGCGCGCCCGTTTCGCCGCTGTAGACGGCCAGATACTCCGGCGCGTCTAACAGAAAGCCCGTCCGTCCGCTGGGCAGCATATCTTCCTGTGTCGCGGCATAGTCGGATGTGCGGACACAGACTTCGGCCTTGTTGTCGCCATCGAGGTCGCGAACGATCATCGGCGTCCACCAGATGCCCATATCGACGTTCCATCCGAGGTCGATGCGCCACAGGAATTCGCCTGTTCTGCCGTTGTAGCCGTCATATTTGTAGGAGCCGATGTTGGGCCCCGTCCTGCCGGGGTCTTTGCCCTGACCGGGGTGTTTGACGACGAAGTCGTATACGCCGTCACCGTCGAGGTCTCCGATGGCTGCCATAGCCACACCCTGGACGTCCTCCCTCAACGGAATGGACTTGTATGGCCGGACCGGCGCATTCGCTTCCAGCATGGCCCTCTCCGAGGCATCCTGCTCCCTCCCGTTAACGACCGGTGCGACGAACCAGGCATTGGCCCGATCCCCAGGAGCGCTTTTGTCGACGAAGTCCGTTGT
>JAFGGE010000040.1 GCA_016930745.1 Sedimentisphaerales bacterium | reverse complement strand
GACGATGTCGAGATCGCCTACCTGTGCGACACCGACAAACGGCGGTTTGCCCGCGCGCGGGCCGTCGTCGAAGAAGCCCAGGACCGCAGCCCGAAGCTGACGCAGGATTTCCGCCAGATCCTCGACGACAAGAACGTCAATGTCCTGATCAACGCCACGCCGGACCACTGGCACGGACTGGGCACGATCCTGGCCTGTCAGGCGGGCAAAGACGTCTTCGTGGAAAAGCCCATGTCCCACAACCTGTGGGAAGGCCGGCAGATGATCGAGGCGGCGCGCAAGTACAAGCGGATTGTCCAGGTCGGCACGCAATCCCGCAGCGGGACTTACATGGCCCAGGCGCGCGACGTCGTCCGGTCCGGCAAACTCGGCGACGTGCATATCATCCGCGTTTTCAATATGATGGAGCATCCCAAGCAGCAGCTTGTTCCCGTCCAGCCGCAGCCCGATGGACTGGATTACGATATGTGGTGCGGACCGGCGGCCAAGCTGCCCTACAATCCCTCCCGGCGATGGCTGAACTTTTTCGAGTACAGTTGCGGGCCGATCCCCGGCGACGCGGTGCACCAGTATGACCTGGCCCGGTTTTTGATGGGCGATCCGGCCTATCCGAAATCGGTCTCGGGCCGCAGTGCGATTGAAGCCCTCAAGGACGGGCGGGACTGTCCGGACACGCAGTTTGCCCTGTTCGAATATGACGACTTCACCCTTCTGTTCGAAGGGGCGCTCTGGACGCCGTATATGAAAAAGATCCCCGGCAGCATCCGCGATTCGGACCAGTTCCCCGACTGGCCCTTCTGCAGCACCAAAATCGAGGTCTGCGGCACGAAGGGCTTTCTCTGGATCGGACGCCACGGCGGCGGCTGGCAGATGGTCGATTCGGATGGCCGGATCGTGCAGTCGGTCTATGGCCGACAGGCCGACAAGGAGCATCAGGACAATTTCATCGATTGTATCCGCTCGCGCAAGCCGGCCAATGCGGATGTCGAACAGGGCCACTACTCCACCCTGCCGTTTCATCTGGCCAATATCATGGGGCGGATGGGCAACGCCCGATTGCTTTTTGACGCCAAGACCGAAACGATCACGAACCTCCCGGAGGCGAACCGGTATCTTCGCCGAACGTATCGCACTCCCTGGATCGTGCCGGAACAGGTCTAATCATGGAATCGTGATATGCATCGATTGATCTACATGCTTGGTATGGCATCGGGTATTGTTGTATCCACCGTACAGGCAAGCTGGCTCGATCTGGGCCGGGTAGCCGTCAGGCAGGAGACAACCGAGCTGGGGGGCGTGCGTGTCGTGCTCGAGTATGAAATCGCCGAAGGCAAGGCGACGGCGGCCCATCCGGCGTATGTGTTTATCCGTTACAACAGCGATGAGGGGAAAACATGGTCTCTGCTTGATCCGGAATTTCTTCGGGGGGATGGTTTCGGGCTGGTGGACAAGCCCGGTCCAAAGCAGATCTTCTTCTGGGGCATCTCAGAAATACGATCCTTCGAACCGAAGCTATTGCAGTTTCATGTCCGGGCCCTGCGCATGGCCCGCATCCCCGCAGGTCGATTTGAGCCCAGGGCGGTCCCCGGCAACGGCTGCGATACCTCACGGGTCCATGAGCCGACAACGAACGTATCCGAATTTTACATCGCCGATACCGAAACAACGATCGCGATGTACACCGATTATCTCAACGAAACCGGCGCAGACGGCCTTGGCTACAATCCCCGCATGGCCCGAGCGGACCGGTGCGGCATCGTCCAGGAAGGCGGGCCGGGAAGTTATACATACTCTGTCGCGCCCGACCGGGAAAACTACCCGGTAACCTATGTGTCCTGGTACGATGCGATGTCGTTTGCCTCATGGTGTGGTCTGCGGCTTCCTATTGAGGCCGAATGGGAAAAGGCCTATCGCGGCGGCGCCTATCTCGATGGCGACCAGAATAAACAAATACCCAATCCCATTCCCGACCGTCAGTATCCCTGGGGCAATGAAGAGCCGAATACTGACGGCTTTTTCCGCTGCAATTTTGACGGCCAGGAGGATGGTTTCTCTCATACTTCGCCGGTCGGTCATTTTGCCAAATTCAACAGCCCTTACGGCGTATGCGATCTGGCGGGCAACGTCGCCGAATGGACGCTGGACTGGTACTCCACCACGCACCACGCGGGACTCGACGGCTTTCGCATCCTCCGTGGCGGATCGTGGATGGCCCCGCCCGAGGCCTGTGATGCCATCACCGCCGCGACCGCCTTGCCTATCAGCGAAAGCAGCATCATGGGCTTTCGCCCGGCAAAATAGTCTTGAGTAAGTTTTCAATCGATGGATCACTCCTTCAAAAACTGCGTCCATTGCTATTTAGCGTTGTCAAGGTCCGCCAATGGCGTTATTATGGGCAAACAATCAAAATGTTCATGATTCCTGATTGAGGAGATTAAAAGATGAGAAGTGCCGTGTCTGTGTTGTTGATGGGAATACTGGGTGTTCCCGCTTTTTGTGCCCAATCCCAAACCGACTCGTTTCGCCCGCCCGCCGTGCCGCTGGTGACGGTCGATCCGTATATGAGCGTCTGGTCGTTTTCCGACAACCTCTACGATTCCTGGCCGGTACACTGGACCGGACAGGTGCACGCTATGGCCGGGATGATCCGCGTCGACGGCAAGACCTACCGCTTCATGGGCCCCGACGTCGTCTGTCCCACGGCGGCTAAACAGACCCAGTTGACCGTTCAACCCACGGCCACAACCTATTTATTTGAGGCGGGGCCTGTACAATTACGGTTACATTTTGTCACACCCATGCTCCCCTCGGACCTGGCGATGCTCAGCGCACCGGTTACCTTTGTCTGGTTCCAGGTCAATGCGATGGATGATCAGCCGCATAAGGTGACGATCTACTTTGACGCCTCGGGCGAGTGGGTGATCAACGATGCCAAACAGGAAATCGTCTGGCAGCGCATGCCCAAGCCTGTCGCGGGAACACAGTTTGTCTCCATGGGCTCGGCCCAGCAGCCCGTCCTCGAAAAGGCCGGCGATAATCTGCGGATCGACTGGGGCTATTTTTATGTGGGTGTTCCGACAGAAGGCGACAACCGGATCGTCGTTGCCCCGCATGGTGTCCGCGAACAGTTCATCCGGACCGGTTCCATCCCCGAAACCGACGATGCCCGGATGCCGCGCCCGGCCAATGACGACTGGCCGGTTATCGCCGCGGTGATGAACCTCGATGTTCCTGCGGACCGAGGCAATAGCTGCATGATGACACTGGCATACGATGACCTTTTCAGCATCGAATTCCTCGGCCAGAAGCTCCGCCCGTGGTACTACAAGGCCTTCGGCGGATTTGTGCCCATGCTGGAACAATGCATCAAAAAAAATCCACAGGAAGTCTTTATGAACCGCTGCCCCTTTGATTACAACCTGCTCGCAGATGCCCGTAAAATTGGCGGAAAGGAATATGCAGATCTGGTCGCGATCTCCTATCGGCATGTCTGGGCCAGCGGTAAGATCGTGATGTCGCCGGATGGCTCGGAGCCCTGGTTCTTCCACAAAGAATGTTTTTCCAACGGCTGCATGGCCACGGTGGATGTGTCGTATCCTGCAGCGCCGTTTTTTGCCCTTTTCTCTCCTGCCTTGCTCAACGGCATGTGCGCGCCGATCTTCGAATATGCCCGATCGGAAGACTGGACGTTCGACTTTGCACCGCACGACGTCGGCACCTATCCCAAAGGCAATGGTCAATCTTACGGCAGGAACCGGGAGGGAAAATTGCGGTTCGAGAGCCAGATGCCCGTCGAGGAGTGCGGCAACATGATCCTGATGACCGCCGCTGGCGTCAAAGCGTCCGGCAATACCGATTTCGCCAAACGCTACTGGGACCTGCTGAGCCGGTGGGCTGGCTATCTGAAGGAAAAAGGGCTCGATCCGGAAAACCAGCTTTGTACCGATGATTTCACAGGCCATCTGGCCCACAATGTCAACCTCTCTCTCAAAGCCATCAACGCGATCGGGGCCTATGCCATGCTCTGCGAGAAGATGGATAAACCGCAGGAGGCCCGACAATATCGAGCCGCGGCCAAAGAGATGGCCCGGCAATGGCAGAAGATGGCCGATGATGGTGACCACTATCGCCTGGCCTTCGACAAGCCCGGCACCTGGAGCATGAAATACAACCTGGTCTGGGATGAGATCCTCGGTCTGGATATGTTCGATCCGCAAATCGCACGGACCGAAATCGCCTATTACCTGAAAATCCAGAATGCATACGGACTGCCGCTGGACAATCGGGCCGACTTCACCAAATCCGACTGGTTGGTCTGGTGCGCCACGATGGCGGAAAAAAAGAGCGATTTCGAAGCACTGATCCATCCCCTCTACCGTTTCGTAAACGAATCGCCGGATCGGATGCCGTTCAGCGACTGGTATTTTACCAGTACGGCCAAGGTCCGCGGCTTTCGCGCCCGCCCCGTGATCGGCGGTATCTTTATCCCGTTTCTCAAGGATGATAAAACATGGAAAAGTTATGCCGAGAAAGCCGACCAGCCCTGACCTCAAAGTACTCTAATTTGAATCGAATACAAAATTTGATTCTCACATCGGTCCTGACGCTGGCCGGATGTTCCGGGAATCTCTGGATTAGTGAGAAAGCCGTCCTGCACGACTTTGAAGACAGGATTCTATTTGAGCCGGACAGTCCGTTTTATCTGGATGTATCTCGATATCCACAGGACAATCGCCTGTTGCCGATTGGCATCTTTGATTCGGGCACCGGCGGATTGACTGTTCTGGACGCCATCGTCAACTTTGACCGGCACGATAACAACTCGCATGAAACCAATCCCAAGGGTGACGGCGTGCGCGATTTTCAGCAGGAGCGTTTTCTCTATCTGGGCGACAAAGCCAATATGCCCTATGGAACGTATCCGGCGGAGGGTAAAACCGACCTGCTGGAGGAACATATCCTCAAGGATGTGCAGTTCCTGCTGGGAAACCGCTATTATCTTACGGCCGCCGATACCACGGCTCAGACCGACAAGCCCTCCGTCAAGGCGATTGTGGTCGCCTGCAACACCGCGACAGCGTATGGAATGGACCGCAGCGAAAAATTTCTCTCCCGATCCGGACTGGATGTGAAGGTCTTCGGTATCATCGACGCCGGCGCCCGTGCCGCGCTGCAATCCCTCGAAGAAGACCAAGATGCCTCGATTGCGGTATTTGCCACCGCAGGCACCGTAAGCTCCCATGGTTATGTGAATGCCTTGAATGCGCAAAATGAGAAACTGAGACGAAGCGGTAAAATTACGATCTTTCAGCAAGCCGGGATCGGACTGGCCGGGGCTATCGATGGGGCCGGGGAATATATCCAGTCCAATGCCGCCACGTTTAATCCGGCCTACAAAGGCCCGTCCGAGACCCATCCGGACGCCGGGATCGATCTTGCGATCTGGCCGCGGTACGGATTTGATACGTCAAGGTTGCTGTTCAATTTCACAGAGGATCGATTCAACAACATCCAGCTCAATTCCATCTCTAATTATATCGCCTATCACGTCACATCTCTGATGGAGCAGGTTCGAACCGCGCCCGCCGCCGGCAAACTCAAGGTCGTGATCCTCGGCTGCACACACTATCCATTCTTCAGTGAGCAGTTTACGGCTCGGCTTGATGCGTTATACGATTATCAGGAAAATGGAGAATATATCTATCGCCCGTTCATGGCCGAAAACATCGTCCTGATCGATCCTGCTCCGAGCCTGGCCGATGAACTCTACACTCACTTGTTGGCCACCGAACGTTTTGGCCAAAGCGACCTGTCTCAAAGCCGGTTTTTTCTCAGCGTTCCGAATTTGGCCAATCCCAACATCCGAACCGAGTCGCCCCTGGAGTTTACCTATGCCTACAAGTACGGGCGATCCGCCGGAAGCGACGAAGAATACGTCAGGCGAGTTCCTTTCGGGCCTTCCTGCCTGTCTCAGGACACCCTGGACCTGTTGGCCGAAACCATGCCATTACTGTACCAGATCATCCGTCAGTCCCAGGCCTTTGGTATGAATTAGCTTCGCTATTCTCGCCTTCTTGTGTACATATAGTATCCGCATTTTCACAGGAAAAGGGGCTTGACGATTTTCATCCGACATGGGATAATGTTTTTATATGTACTATTACCGATTTTTTCGGAGGGGTGATATGGATATGAACATTCGTTCTTTATGGTTATTGCCATTCCTTTTCTTGATGATCCTGGCGCTGCACGGTCCAATCTTTGCGGAAGTCATGTTTGTGGATTTGACTCTGGTTCCGCCCTCCGCCCAGATCAATCGACTGGATACCTCTTTTTCCGTGACCGTGGGAACGGCCACCGTCACCGATACGGATTCTACGGATGTTACAGGCAACGTGCTCTCTGAGGTCGAAGTATTCTTCGATCCATCCCACCAGCCGAACGTGGTAACCGCTGTGACCTTCAACGGTGGGCGGATCGATATGACGGATTTATCCTATCGGCTCAGTTTCTCCTTCCTTGGAAACATATTTGCTGATGGGACCGGGATTGCCGCCACGGTTTTTACGCCCTCCCCGCCCGGTACAGTCGTCGGCAATTCCCTCGAATTGTCCGAACATGTCGTGGTCCTCAACGAGGGAGCCGTCTCTGCCTACGGCACCGGAATCATCGGGACCCAATTCGATCCGATGAGCGCGGACTTTTCTCAGGAGCCGATCGAAGCGACCATGGAGGGACAAGGGCAAATCGAAGTGATACTGGATCACGTCCAGAATGAACGAGCGTACTATCGAGTAGTCGTTGCTCTGCCTCTGTCTATCGACCACGTGGCGTATGAGGATCCGGAGTTGGGAATCACGGTTCGTCTGGGACTGAGCGGAACCTTGCAGGCCGAGGGGTGGTTCAGCCGGTGTGTCGCCGCGCTGTGCGCCGATCTGACAGGGGATGGCTGTGTGGATGCCGAAGATGTCCGAGTCTTGTCGGATCAGTGGCTGGCTGTTGGCGATCCGGGCGATTGTCCTCTGACCGCCGAGCTGACCGGCGGAGAATGTTACGTGGATTTGTTCGACCTGGCTGTCTTTGCCGATAGCTGGCTGGTCGGCTGTCCGCTTTGATCAATCTGTTTTTTCTTGACGCCGCAGGTCGTATCAAGTATAATCATAACAACTCTATCGAATTTCAGGCTGAATACGAAACATCCGTTCAAGAACGTGTCGCATCGGTTCGATTCCCTGTTGGAATCGAAAAAAATGGATTGGAAACGCAATGAACGTCGAGGTGTCGTATGCCTGGAACCTGTTTTGTCTGCAATTTTCGGGAGCCGCTTGGTTCGGCCAGGGAATCTTTCAAAAAATCGCTGCACGCCTCGGCCGTCGAAGAGTATACCGATCAAATCCTGCTGGAATCCGACCAATATATGCTGGGCAAGGCCGCCTATGCCGGCTATCCGGTTCAAACCGTCAATCTGGGTTCCTATCAGTTGGTCCTGGAGGGCAGAATTTACAATAAAAGCAGCTCCGTTCTGCATGAAGAACTGATAACGCTGGCCGACGATCTCTTCGAGAAAAGAAAGTATGCCGAACAGAAACTGGCCGACTGGCTGATGGCCGCCGACGGCGAGTTTGTGGTTTATCTTTTCCATAATCCAACCCGACGCCTGATCCTGTTCAATGATATCTTCTCCCGCCTTCCATGGTATTATGCCCGCCAGGGCGATCAGGTGCTGATCGGAAGAAATCTGGAATACATGACCGCCATGCTGGGAAAATTCCAATTCGACCGAATGGCCATCGCCCAGTATCTGCTTTGCTTGTGTGGTCTGGGCCCTCGCACGCTGATCGAGGGAGTGAATCGTCTCGGGCCGGCTTCGGTGCTGCAAATCGATCTGTCCGAAGGAAAGGTCTCCTCAAAAACAGTCTACGAATGGAATTTCGAGAATAAGAAGCACAGGAATAGGCCCCTCGAGGAAAACACCGTCCAGATCGCCCGCCTGTTTATGGAAGGATGCCGATCTCGTGTGGAGAAAGACAAGCCCCTTGTGTTGTCTCTTAGCGGCGGACTCGATTCGCGCCTTATTGCCGCGGCCCTGAGCCGTGAAAAAATCCCATTCCAGACTGTTACATGGCAGGATCACAGGGGTAAAACCTCCCTGGATATGGAAGTTGCCGAGCAGGTCGCCAAAACGCTGGGAATACCCTGGAACCCTTACCGATTGAAACCGACCGAAGGCAAATACGTTCTGAGCCTTTTGCATCGCAAGCCCGGCCAGGTGCCTCTAATCACGGCCCGATCCTTGCAACATTATGAAAATATCCAGCGGATTGTCGGTTCTGATTTTCTTCTCTTTACCGGACTGGCCGGCGACCGTATTACCTGCGATCTCAGGCCCGGATGGCCCCTGAAGACTCTCGATGAAGCCGTCGACTACATCCTGCAGAAGGAAAGAGGACAACTGGGCAGAGGAGACTTTCCTATAGAGACAATTGGATCGATTACCGGCTTGTCCGTCGACGCCATTCGCGGAGAGCTCAAGGCCCGGCTGCAATCCTATCCGGAACAGGATCTGGCGCAAAAGGTCGTTCATTATGTGATCTACGAACAGACCTTTAAACGATATTTTGAAGCCGACGACCGCCCCCGTTCCCAATTTTGGGCCATGTCGCCGTTTTGGTCGGTTCCCTTCTTTGAATATATTTATAATTGTCCGGACGAGCAGAAAGCCGGCTGGAAGTTGTACAACGCCGTTTTATCCCAACTGGCTCCGGCCTTATGCGATATCCTCCGCGTAAAAAATTGGGAAAAAAGGGGAGTGCCGATTCTTATGGAAACTTCCACATCGGTTCCAGTCGGACAAGCTATCTATAATGCTGCGCGAAAGATATGGAAACCGGTGAAAATGCGCTATAAAGCGATCAGGAAAACAGTCGTTCCCCCTCCCATACCCCAGGCTCCGCCGCTTTTTGAGCATCCTGCCGAGCTGTTGGAATGTATGAAAGAACAAGTCGGTTCCTGTTGCCGTATCGGTCAGACCTTATCAACCGATACCATCCATAATATCCTTTCCGATCCGGGAGAATACAATCTGGGAGCGATGGGACTTTTATTAACAGTCCTGTCCGGGATGGAGTATCTGTCCGAACATCACAGTACTATCGAAAAGTACCAGGATGCCAACCTGGATACGTATGGTTGATAGCAACCTGCCTCAGGCGATTCAAGACGACAATACTTCTTTTTCCAGTTGTAGCAATTTTTCTTTGAAGGCCGTGCCCTGAGGGGCGGAAAAGCCGCCCAGCGAACCGTCGGCCCGGAGGATGCGATGGCAGGGGATCACCAGGGGGACCGGATTACTTGCCAAAGCCCTTCCGACAGCACGGGTTGCCTTACCGACGCCGGCCAGAGCGGCAAGCTGCCCATACGTAGTTGTTTGTCCATATCGAATGCTCCGGCACGCCACTAAAACCCGCCGTGTAAAATCGCTTCTGCCGTTAAGACTCACAGGGTATGGCGAAAAATCGACCGGACGAGCCCGGAAATATTCCGCAATCGCCTGTTGGAGCGGCTGGCAGAAATCCGAATCGAGCTGTGCTAGGCAATCGTCCTCAATAAGATGCTGTTCCAGCAATTCTATGGACGGCAGAGGCAGCGTCAGCCGTCGCACTCCCTTTTCATCCCCCAACAAGCCGACCAGGCCCCACAGCGTCGGGACGACGGCATAACTCTCTGTTTCGCCCATCTTAACAACTCCACGGATAAATTCGAGATCACTTGACAAATCCAATCCGACGGTCGATAATGAACTATGGCAACTGGACGAATCGCCCAAGCGACCAACGGAACACGTGCAATCTAGCACAGCGTGGCGACGTTGTACAGTGTGGAAAGTCCTGAGGGTTTCGTGTAGGAGACAGGACAATGCAACTGGTTGTCAAACAGTCCGACAGCTTCCTTAAGGAAGTGCATTTCTCCCAGGGTCCGGTCTATATCGGCCGGGAGATCGAAAGCCATCTCTGTCTTCCGGACCATTCGGTCGATCATGAACACGCGGTTTTGTGCGGGGCCGACGAGACCGAATGGTTTGCCGAACACGTCAGCTCCATGGGTCTGACCCTGCTCAACCAGAAGCCGATCCAGCGGCAGCAATTGCGGGACGGGGATGTTTTGACCATCGGCGATTATCAAATTGAGGTTCAGTTGAACGGCAGGGCCGCCACCGCGGCGATTGCCGGGATGAGCACCGAGGAGCTGGCCGCCCGCGTGGCGGCGCGCCCGCCCAAAAATATCATCCGCCTGTTCGACCAGGCCGACTCGCCCGACCTGCGGATGCCGCCGCGCCGATACAAGGATTACATTGGCGCCACACTGGCGATCCAGATGGCCAAAAGCGAAGCCGAACTGATCAAGGCCCTTCTGGCCGTTACTGTACAGCAGATGAAAATGCTGCATACCTTCATCGGAATCCGCCGCCGGCCGGAGGGTCCCTTTACCTGCCAGGTCGGCAAGCGGAGAACCGGACAAAATCTCAAACTCAAAGACCTGGTCTTCCAGCACTTCATTACCGAGGCGATGGAAAAAAAGGAATATATTCTGATTCCCATCCTGCCGGAAAACCGGATTTACGAGCGGATACGATCCGCCCTGATCGCCCCGCTGCTCAGTCCGATCGGTTGCCATGGCGTGATCTATGCGGACAATGCGGTCGACGATCCGCATTACAGCCTCAACGATCTGGATTACCTGATCCTTCTGGCCGTACAGGCGGGAGCGAGATTACGTTTAATGCAATAATGGTTTGACTGTCCATACAAGCACACAAGGAGAAACGATGCACAACCGGGAGGTTCTATCGACACGACGCCAGTGGATCAAGGCATCGGCAGCAGCTTTTTCGTTGCCCTATCTTCTTCGAAGCACGGCCCTGGCCCAGGGCAACCGTCCGGCCCCGAGCGACCGGATCACGCTGGGCGCTATCGGCGTGGGCGGACGCGGCAGGGGGAACCTGCAGGGTCTGATGAACGATGCCCGGATTCAGGCGGTCGCGGTGTGCGATGTGCAGGCCGGCAACCGCCGGACTGCCGTCCGGATCGTGAACGATTTTTATGCCGGCAAAGGCCAGACGGCAGGGTGTGCCGAATTCACCGACTTTCGCGAGCTGCTGGCCCGGCGGGACATCGACGCGGTTCTGATCGCCACGCCGGACCACTGGCACGCCATCCCCGCCGTACAGGCCTGCTCCATGGGCAAGGCGGTCTACTGCGAAAAACCCCTGGCTTTGACTATCGAGCAGGGCCAGAAGATGGTCCAAGCCGCCCGCCGCTACGGAACGGTCTTTCAGGCCGGCACCCAGCAGCGCTCCGAAGAGCGGTTTCGTCGGGCCTGCGAGCTGGTGCGCAACGGACGCGTGGGCAAGGTACACACCATCGAGGTCGAGGTCCCCGGCAGCATGCAGACCGACCGCTTCGACTACGGCCCCGTGCCGGAGGGGCTGGATTACGAGATGTGGCTGGGCCCGGCCCCGTTCGCCCCGTATTCCCCGCTGCGGGTCGATGCCTTCGGCTGGCGATGGATCTTCGACTATGCCGGCGGCTGCGTCACCGACTGGGGGGCGCACCATATCGACATCGCCCAATGGGCGATGGGCACGACCGATACCGGCCCGGTCGAGATCGAGGGCAAGGGCGTTTTCCCCACGCGGGGCCTGTTCAACACGGCGATTCACTGGCGGTATGAGGCCCGCTACGCCAACGGCGTCAAAGTGATCTGCTTCGCCAAAGAAGAGTTCAGGCACCAGTACCCCAACGGCATCCGCTTTGTCGGCGACAAGGGCGAGCTGTTCGTCAGCCGCGGAGAAATCCGCTCCAATCCCGAATCCATCCTCAAAGAGCAGATCGGCCCCGGCGAGACCCGGCTGTACAAATCCGACGATCACTACCGCAATTTCGTGGACGCGGTCGTCTCCAAAACGCCCCTGGCCGCCCCGGTCGACGAGGCCCACCGGTCCGTGTCGGTCTGCCACCTGGCCAATATCGCCATGCGCCTGGAACGCAAGATCCGGTGGGATCCCGACAAGGAGCGCATCGTCGGCGATGACGAGGCCCAGCGCATGCTCTCGCGCCCCATGCGAGGCCCGTGGAGACTTTGATATTTTCAATTTGGAATTTACAATTTTCGATTTGTTTTAATGTCTGGGCTTCTGTTCCGGTCGTTCCGAACGCAGTGAGGAATCTTCCGCCTGCATGGAGACTTCTCCCAGAATCAAAGACAGGATTTACAGGACATACAGGATAATCTTTTGTAGGGTGGGCCATGCCCACGCTGTTCGAGTAAAAAAAGGTTCCTGACACCTTTCCTTTTTCCAAAAGTAAAAATATTGTATATTTCTATTTTATGCTGCATAATATATACATTAAGTTAGAGAAAGGGGTGAAAAATGGGTTGGAAAGAAGATGACGAAAAAGCCTATACTACTTACGATGGAATCGTCGGTAGGTCGTTTCGCCGAGGTATGAGAAAGGCAGCCAAAGCGCTTACTTTGGGCTTGTTAAGCGGTGATGGCCCCGCTGGAGTTTTTAAGGCTCTGGGAAAAGATGCTGCCGAAGAATTACCAAAGGCAATTAAGCGGTCAAGAGAGAACCGCTAAACCAAGCGATGTAGGCTGCTTGTAAACGAGTTTAAGTGCGATAGTTTATGCACAAAGGGGAAGTTGTTTAACTATTTCTTGCCGTTATTTAAGATTTTCAGTCAGTTGAGATTTAACTTGAAGGCGAACGTATCAGTCCTCGTTTTTCCGGATTCTGCAAGGGAGGCGCCGCCCACGTGGTTTTTTGTTCCGAACCTATCCTACGATGCAAACAATTCATTCAAACGGCTCTGCCATTCCTCTTCATCGATCACCTGAAAATGAATATTGGGCGCATTCAATTGCTCTCCCAGTTCGCTCCGTGTCATCTTCTTGCCCAGCGTGTTGCATAATTGAAAAACCGAACGTTTATAAAGGCTGTCTTCAGAATTTTTTATATGCAGCCCTTTTGTTTCGATCACATACACGCGGTTGAATTGTTCCGGGGCTTCCGCCGCATCGGCAAATATGAAATCGGCGTAAATCTTATGCCTCTGCCAACCCTGGACGCCATAATCCCTTCGCGGCACATTCCGATACCACCAAAGCAGCCTGTCCTGTTCTTCGAGGTACCACGCCACCTTTTTCTCCGTCTCGTTAAAATCTTCCTCCGGCACATAATCAAAAAGGGACCGTTGCAATCCCCGGCCATCCTTGCGCGTCAAAGTCTTCTCGGACTTTACTATCCGTTGCGGCGGCAGGCGAAAACCGATTTCGTTCGTAAACACAAGAAACCGCAATTTCCCCTCGGAAATCAGCCGATGGAAAACTCCCTCGGCAAGCCTGTTTTTCTCCTTCTCCAACAGCTTATGCATCTCTTCGATAATGAACACAAAGTTATTCGTCACGAGCTTTCCGTCATACTTATCATACAAAGAATCCAGGACTTTTTGCCCCATTCCGTACGCTTCCCACGGATTGGGCACAATATCCAGCAGGTGCCGTGAAAGAAAAACCGGATCGACGGTGATCCCGCCCTTCTTCAACACGACCGCGTTCTTCTGCTCAATGACCCGGTGCGCATCCTGCGAAATGGCGGCAATATGCTCGATGTCCTTTTCTTCGAGCGTGCTCAAGGTCAGGTTTTGCAGCGGACTCAAATCGGCCTCATCCCACCCGATCCGGCTCTCGATATCCGCATGATAACTTACCGTTCGCCATTGGCGGCCCTCGCGAAGAACGAATACCGGCAGGATCGTCTGCGCTATCGACGGCTTAAACGATTCTCTCACAGTGCACATCTTATCGCTGCCTTTAGCCGCCTCGCCCTCGTCGGCGCCAAGCGCCACGCGCCCCGCAAGATCCCCCAGACCCTCTCCCATCAGACCGTTTCGAATCGCCTCCATCAATTCCGCGCCGCGCTGGTGAAAACAAAACACGTAACTTTCGTCAAGCTCTCGCACGCCCGTCTTTTGAGCAAACGGCTGTCGCAGAATGCGTCCCACAAGCTGCGTCATCGCCGTTTGCGAACCCGGATTCGTCAAGATGCACAGCACATAAGCAAACGCGCAATCCCACCCCTCCTGCAGGGCCTGTTTCGTAATAATATATCGAATTCGACAATCCCGGCCCATCAAACCGCCGACATCGTCCACCTCCTTCAGTTCATCCTTTTCGCTGGTCTTAACGGCGATTTCATCCGGCTCGACTCCCAGCGTTTCGATCAATCGCTCCCGTACGTCTTCGGCATGGATGTATTTGCCGTCCCGTTGGTTTTTCCCCGTCCGCTCCACCTGAATCAGACAGATGGGGCGGATATGCCTGCCGGAATTGGCCTCATACTCCCTGGCCTTTTCGCCCAGGTTTTCCAAATGATTATGGCTCGAAAGAAGCGTATCCTTCCAGTCCACGCTGGCCTTGTTTATCACGTGCAGGTCGAACTTGATCATCTGTTCCCGATCCAGCTCCACCCCGGTAATCTCCACCAGTTTATTGCCGGCCTCCGGCGGCGTCGCCGATAGCTCCACAAGGATCGACGGGTTGAATCCTTCCAGCGTCGAGCGGGCCGTCTCGCTGTACGCTTTATGGCCCTCATCCATGATCAAAACCGGTTCCAGCAGCCGCAATGTATTGCCCAGCGAGGTCTTGATCTGCCGTCCCCAGAAACCGCCGGCCTTCTCGAACGTGTCCAGATTCGGCACCCTTTGCAAAAGCCGTTGGTTGTCTTCTACCGCATCCTCGGCGGGAAAAAACTCGGCAAAATTCCCGCTGTCCCGAAAGACCTTCAGGGTCTCCTTGCTCTGCCGGGCCGATGATTGCAGCATCAGCAGCATCACGACCAGATTTTCCTGCGTATCGAGCGGAGAAAAACCCTGCATCTTTTCAAGGATCAGCGTCTTACCCCCGCTGGCGATATCCAGGTGCTGCCGATAGGGATGGTCCCGGTCCCGCAATTGTTTCAGCGTCTGCGAATAAATCTGCGACGTCGGCACTACCCACAGCACAAGGCCCGTCCTTCGTTTGCGGTAGATCGTGTTGATCAGATCGATCGCCTTGACCGCCAGAAAGGTCTTGCCTCCGCCGGTCGGCACCTTCAGGCAAAACGCCGGCAGCGGCCTGCCCAGGCCGTCCCTGCGCCCGGTATACTGCCGATACATCCCCTCCAGCTTGCCCCATGCCCTCGCGGCAAAATCAAAGGAGGCCTCCGGACCGAGTTCCTCCAGCGCCTTTTGATAGGTCTGCTTCAGCGCGTACAGATGCCCCAGGTATTCCTTGACCCGATCCAGAGTTCGCTGTTGGTATTCCTTCGGTTCCATCCCTGTCCCGCTTATCGCTGGGTAAGCTTATAAATCTCGAACGGCAACTGAGCAAAATCGATTCGCAATTCGTCCAAATGGTCCTGGTCCAGATACTTGGTCGGGGCAAACACCAGCCGCCGCTTTTTGCCCACAGGTCCCAGTTTTTTCGCGGTCTCCAGCGTCAACGCCGTTTTGCGAAGATAGTCCACATCCGGCTCATAAAACAGATATACCTTGTACTGACGGCTTTCCCCGATGAAGTGCTTGTCCTTCCTTATCGCTGCCGGATCGAACTCCTCGCCGGTCGCCGTGTAAAAGACATACCGCGCCAGCTCATCATAACCGGGCATCGCCTCGCCGCTTAAGATCTCTTCCAACTCGATCGGATCGCCCAGCTCAAAATAACTGAAACTGCCGCCATATCCTTCTTTTAGCTGCTCATCCTTCGCGCCCGGTACGCCATTGATCACACGACGAACACGCTCGGCCGTTAACTTCCCTGCATAATCTTCGCATTCCACAAGGATAAAATGCCGATTTCCTTGGTCATCTTTATTTAAGGACAAAACCGCATGTGCCATTGTGCCACTACCAGCAAATGAATCAAGTATGATTGAATCTTTATCACTTGCAATTTGTAGTATGCGTTTAAGTAAACGAGTTGGTTTTGGTGTAATAAAAATATCTTCAGAAGGTTTAGACTCCATAACTTCACTAATTTCTTGTTTGGCATTTCTGGTACTACCTGCCTCTTTCCAAGGCCATAGAGTTTGAGGTACAACGCCGTCTCTAACTTCGGAAAGAAACCGTTTTATTCCTGGCCTGTTACTTCCTGACTCACCCCACCATATTCTACCATCTACTTCTAACTCTTCAAATTTTTCTTTACTGACGCGCCAGTAGCTACCCGCTGGCGGCCCTTGTATTACCTTTCCGGAAGGAGTTTTTATTGAATATCTTCCTTGTGCATAATAATTACGTGCGGCAAGATCACTTAATAACCATGGACCACGAGTGTCATTGTCTGGATTTTTATAACGAGCTAACATTGTTGGAGTCCGTGGTAAAAGATTCGGGCGCCAAATATCGCTACTTCTTGCATATACTATGATATAATCATGATCTTCACTAAAGTGGAGAGCCGTATTCTTAGGGCTGTCCATTTTGTGCCAGATTATAGTAGTAATAAAATTGCTTTCACTAAATATTTGGCCTCTTCAGAAAAATTTGTGGGTTTCAATCGGTTCTGGTAACGCACCAAGATTATGATATAAG
>JAFGGE010000271.1 GCA_016930745.1 Sedimentisphaerales bacterium | reverse complement strand
TTGCCGACGATGCGGTCATCGGGCCGAATTGCGTCATCGACGCCGGTGTGGAAATCGGCTCCGGTTGTATACTGGACGCCAATGTGGTGATCGGTCGTAACGTGCAGCTCGGAAGCAACAATCTATTGTACGCCAATTGCGCGATTGGCCGTCCTCCGCAACTGCTGGGATTGCGGCCGGACTCGCCCATGGGAAGGCTGCACATCGGCAACAACAACGTGATCCGCGAGCAGGTCACGATTCATCCGAGCATTTATCCCGATCAGGCGACGATCATCGGAAACGACAATCTGATCATGGTCGGCGTGCATCTGGGTCATGATTGCGTGCTGGAGGACAAGATCGTCATCAGCAACTATACCCAGATCAGCGGCCATTGCAGGATCGAGACGGGCGTCTGGCTCAGCGGCATGGTGGCCGTGCATCAGTTTGTCACCTTCGGCAAGTGGTGCTATGCGGCGGGCTTTTCCGGCGTCAACCACGATGTGCCGCCGTTTGTGATCGTCAGCGGCCATTACCCGCCCCAGGTGCGGTCGGTCAACAAACGCGGGCTCAAACGCGCCGGGCTTACAGAAGAACAGCAAAAGAATATCATGGATGCCTTCCGCCGGATCTATCGCGATGAGGATGGAGTGATGCTGGGACGGGTCAAGGCCGTGGCCGCCCAGGACGGTCTGGATGAAAATGTCCAGGCCATGGTGCAGGCGATCCTGCGCAGCAGCCAGCACCGTTTCGGGCGGCATCTGGAACAGTTCCGCGAACATTAATCGCGCGTTGGGAATGAGATTTCCGTTCTCAATCCGTATCAGGAATAAATCGAATGAGTAGAATACGTGCTGCCGTCATCGGTGCCGGAAAAATGGGCGCCATCCACGCCAGGGTCTACAGCAAGATCGACGGTTGCGAACTGGTCGCCGTGGTCGATTCCGACCGCAAACGAGCCGAGAAGCTGGCCGCCCAGTATAACTGCCGGGCCTTAACCGAATGCGATTCCCTGCCCGAGCAGGTCGATGCGGTGACGATTGCGACGCCGACGATCCTGCATCGCGACCTGGCCGTAAAATTTATCGAAGCCGGCGTCGCCGTGATGATCGAAAAACCCCTGGCCGCCAGCGCAGAGCAGGGACGCCAGATCGTCGATCTGGCCCGACAGCGCGGCGTTGTAGTCGGCGTCGGGCATTCCGAGCGGTGCAATCCCGTCGTCCAGGCCATGAAGCGTCTGCACATCGAGCCCCGGTTCATCGAGGCCAATCGGATCAGTCCCTATCCGTTCCGCTCCATCGATGTGGGCGTGGTGCTGGATGTGATGATCCACGACATCGATATCATTCTTTCCTTGGCGGCCTCTCCCGTGCGAAAGGTCGATGCCGTCGGCGTCAGCGTCATCGGCCAGCATGAGGATATCTGCAGCGCCCGGATCACCTTCGAAAACGGCTGTGTCGCCAATGTGACCGCTTCGCGCCTGGCCCTCAAGACCGAGCGCAAGGTCCGCGTATTCAGCCGGCAGGCCTACCTGAGCCTGGACTTCTTCAGGAAGGAAGGCATTGTGATCAAGGCCGATCCCAACGTCAATGTCGTCGAATGGGTCCGCCAGCATCAGCAGGAGGAGGATTTCGATTTCTCCGAGGTCAACTGGCCCGACCTGCTGCATATCGAACAGCTCGAGATCACCGACGCCGAGCCGCTCCGCATCGAACAGCAGTCCTTCCTCAGGGCGGTCGTCGATCCGTCCACCCGGCCGGAGGTCACCGGCGAAGAGGGCCTTGCCGCCCTGGAGTGCGCCGAGATGATCCTGGCCTCAATCAAAGAACACAAGTGGGAATAAGTTTTTACTCTATTTGTAGATCACTGTTTGTCTTTATAATGTCTTTTTATGAAATCAGGAGCGGTTTCACTGGCCCAAAACACTCGGCAATCTTTTCTATTACCAATCATTGATACTGATCTCCATTTTTTCCATTCTTCAAAATGAGGAATTTGAAAGCTCTCATTCAATTCAGTATACGTAAAATTTTCATAAAGTAGTAAATTGATCTTTTCGGTAACATCCTGACATGTTTTGTTCTTTATGATAATTTCGTCTATTCTTTTAACGATCTCTTGAAAGTCAATTTTCTTGGGTCGATATGGAGTAAGGAAATCAGAGGCACTTGTCGCTGTTTTTGCTTTTTCCAAAGATTTCTTTATTTCCTTGTGCGGCTTTCTGTCTTTTTCAATTATCTCTTTGACTTCAAATTCTACTGAACCATATACCTTGCTCTTGAATACTATATCTGGGAAAACATCTTTAACGGAAATGAGTTCTTCTTCGCTAAAATCAATCCCCAGTACTGAAAGGAATTCTCGAACCACCCATTTTTCTTTATCAGTTTTGTTCTTGAAAAGGAACTTGTCTGTTTCTTCCTGATACTGGAAGTATTCAGAGGGGAAATTGATTTCACTCCGCATGTCTGTAACTTTT
The DNA here is from genome assembly GCA_016930745.1 of Sedimentisphaerales bacterium. GTDB lineage: Bacteria > Planctomycetota > Phycisphaerae > Sedimentisphaerales > Anaerohalosphaeraceae > JAFGGE01. Next base: position 272 of record JAFGGE010000271.1, on the reverse strand, counting down.
TGATGGGCCAGGCGGGTAGGCTCGGGCAGGCGGTATCGGGAGGTCCATTGCAGCACAGTTTTGATTGCATCCTCCAGCGTACATTGATTTCCAACCGAGATAAATAAAGGCATAACCTCCGTTCGCGTACGGACAACCGCGCCGATTCGTTCCGTCTTGTCATACAGTGGTGACCAGTTTCCCTTATTGGTTTTTGGCTCATCGTAGGCGCCGATCAGGCGGCTTTTCGCGCAACCGATAGTCGGCCTGTCCAGAAACAGCCCCAGATGGGC
>JAFGGE010000039.1 GCA_016930745.1 Sedimentisphaerales bacterium | reverse complement strand
TTGATATTGTTTATTTGAATCGGGAACTTGGGCAAATCAGGCATTTTTTTGTTGAAATCATGGGATAATCCGCTAAGATGCCTTTCCTGAAACAGGGTCGGTGCCCGAGTGGCTAAAGGGGATGGGCTGTAAACCCATTGGCGCGAGCCTGCGCTGGTTCGAATCCAGCCCGGCCCAATATTCTACTGTTTCCCGCAATGCATTTAACGGTTTATACGTTAGAATGGTTCTGATTATTCTCATCAGAATCCTGCCGCCATCGAGTCGGGCATCAGCAACTAACAATCCGTATCCGTACGTATGCCCGGAGAATGGATTTGGAGAAAAGGGCGAGAAATCGCCTTTTTTTTGTAATAACTCACCGGCAAAACCACAGGGCAATGCTCTTTGGTTCCACGAAAAGTTCAGCCTGTAACAATTGTAGGGGATATAACTATATAAATTTTGTCTCTATATCGTTTTTCCAGCGAACTGAGCAGCGTTTTTTATGTACTTCATGATAAAATCAGACTGCACGTAATGACAACAAGTGCAGAACTGATGACGAGTGTTTCGATGTCTTGAACGTCCTTTGTATGGACTTTATAATTGATGAGCCGAAAAATTCGGAGGTGAAAACGATGAAAAGAGCTAAGAGAATGTTGTCCTTGGCTGTGTTTGTATCCCTGTTCCTCGTCCTTCCGGCGATTGCCGCCCCTACCGTGGGCAGTCTGACCGGTCCGGGCGATTTCCTGGTCCAATGGAGCATCGATTACGATACCCAGTTGGGTCTGTGGAGTTATGCCTACAACTTCAGCGGCCATTCTCAGGACATCAGCCATGTCATTATTGAAGTGTCCGACAACTTTACGGAAAACGATTTGCTCTTTAACGGACCTACAGAATTGCGCTCGGCCGCAGCTGCCAATACCAATGCATGGACCAACGGACAAGGCAATCCTGACCTGCCGGGATCATTCTATGGCGTCAAATTTGACAATCTAGCCGGCGGGCAAAACGGCTCGCTCGATCTGCTGTTCTACAGCACCAAGGCGCCGGTGTGGGGCGATTATTATGTCAAGATCGCTAACTTCGGTCTGGCCAACGAAGGTTTTCTGGACGTCGATGTGGAACGGGGGCATATTTTACGGCCTGATACTGTGACAGTCGTACCGGCCCCGGGCGCGCTGCTTCTCGGTTCGCTGGGCACAGTGATAGTCGGCTGGCTGCGACGGACACGTCAAGCCATCTGAACAACAGCAAAAGCATCCTGAAATATACCGACCGGCGGGAGTTTTCCTGCCGGTCTTTTTTTGCGCGTTTGAGGGCCAGGGGGAAAAATGAATCCGTCGCTGCTCATCGCGCCGCATAATATCACTGGAATTTTACGGGGAATTCCTGTATCCTTGATAAGAGGATTTTTTACGCTAAAGTAGGGGAATCCCCGTAGCAGGATACTATACGCCAAAGGGGAATGAAAAAATCCCGATGTTCTTTTGGAAACGACACGGAAAGGATCTGAATATGAAACGGAATCGGCGCGAATTTCTGGCCGGAGCATCCTGTGTCTCCGTGGGCTTGATGTCTTCGCTCCCGAAAGCAACGGCACAAGAGGATGTGGATGCATTACCTAAAGCATGTATTGACGGATCGGAAAAAGGGTGGAGGGCGTTGGGCGAGGAGGATTTTACCCACGTCAACTGCGACCCGGATACCTGGACATGGAAGGATGGCACCATTACCTGCACGGGCACGCCCATCGGCGTCATCCAGTCCAGAAAGTCCTACAAAAACTTCGAGCTTGTCGTCCAATGGCGTCATCTTCGCTCGGCAGGCAACTCGGGCGTATTCGTATGGGCGACCAAGGAATCGCTGGACGAGCTTAAAGCAGGCAACGGCAACGGACGGCTTCCCAAGGGCATCGAATGTCAGGTGCTTGACCACGGCTATGCCGAACAGTATGAGGAACGCAATAAGAAAAAACCCGACTGGTTCACAACCAACGGCGATGTTTTTGCCGTCGGCGTAAAGATGAAACCGTTTCCCCCTCTCTCACCCGACGGCAGCCGCAGCTTTCCCTCAAAAAACCGCAGCAAGGGCGTCAACCAGTGGAATCACTACTATATCCGCTGCATCAACGGCGAGGTCCGTTTATGGGTCAATGGAGAGGAAGTCTCCGGCGGAACAGACTGTCAACCCCGCGAGGGATTCCTGTGCCTGGAATCGGAAGGGTCTCCGGTGGAATTCAAGAATCTGCGGATCCGCGAGCTGCCTTGAGATAAAAAGAAATATGGTTCTAAACCTGTGTTCGGCCGTTCACAAAACGCGGAGGTCGGACATGCCAAGAAACGTTCTCGATGACGTAAATAATGCACAAGGGGTGGTTATGTTGAAACGGACGATTGGTTCTATACTGCTTTGTCTTTTTGGACTATTGTCTTCGTGGGTATCCGCCGCCGACTGGCCGCAGTTTCGAGGGCCGGGCGGACAGGGAATTTCGCACGAAAAGAATCTTCCGGTCACATGGAGCGACACCGAGAATCTGGTCTGGAAAACACCATTGCCGGGCTTTGGGGCCTCCAGCCCGATTGCTTTACGCGGCAGGCTGTATATCACCTGCTACAGCGGATACGCCACGGAAGGGGCCCGTGGACCCATGGAGGACCTGACGCTTCATGTGGTAAGCGTGGACGCCGGGTCGGGAAACATTGTATGGGATAAAAGGATCCAGCCGATCCTGCCGGAGACAACGAAGGTTCGTGATCATGGGTATGCCGCCCAGACGCCCGCTACGGACGGCGAGCATCTCTATGTTTTCTTCGGTAAGACGGGCGTTCTGAAGTTCGACCTGGAGGGCAATCCGATCTGGCAGACCAGCGTCGGCGCCAAGACGCACGGCTGGGGCAGCGGCACGTCTCCTGTATTGTACGAAAATCTGGTGATCGTCAACGCCAGCGTCGAGAGCGGCTCGCTCGTAGCCATCCATAAAACAACCGGTAAAGAGGTGTGGCGCGCCGGGGGGATGGAGGATTCCTGGAATACGCCTCATCTGGTCAAAACCGCTGACGGAGCACAGGAATTGGCGGTAAGCGTAAAAGATTGGATCCTGGCGTTCGATCCGGCCACGGGCAGGGAACTCTGGCGGTGCGAAAGTATTCCCGACTATATTTGTCCCAGCATCGTTTCGCAGGGGGGTGTTCTTTACGCCCTGGGCGGGCGTTCTTCCAAGGCCATCGCCGTGCGAAGCGGAGGCCGGGGCAATGTTACCCAAACCCATAAACTCTGGCAGGCCAATGTCGGCGCCAATGTCTGTTCTCCGGTTATCCATGAGGGCCACCTCTACTGGATCAGCGACCGCAATCAGACGGCCTATTGCCTGCGCCTGACCGACGGAGCCATCCAGTACGCCCGTGAGGTGGGTCAGCAGCCTTATGCCTCCCCTCTTGGGGCCGATGGAAGAATCTATGTCGTAACCCGCCAGGGAGGCACGCTGGCGCTCGCGGCCAAACCGCAATTCGAACAACTGGCCCACAACCGGCTTTCGGATCGAAGCATGTTCAACGCCAGCCCGATTGCCTACAACGGCGGCCTGATCCTGCGAAGCGACAAGAACCTGTATTGCTTCAAGAAAATGAAGTAAATCCCCCCAATCCATCGAGTCCCGACTAACCCACGGAAAATGACTTTTTTCGGTGTGTCCGAATACAGTGCGCCGTATTTCCTGATTTATTGCAACGTTTTC
>JAFGGE010000270.1 GCA_016930745.1 Sedimentisphaerales bacterium | reverse complement strand
TATAAGACCGATGAATCTATTTGCGTGCAATATCCGGACCTCGATCTTGCCGGTCCGGAAGGGGTTGGCGAGGAATTCCGTGATTGCCGGGTGAATCTGTATGATTTCGCCGTGTTCGCCCTGCATTGGCTGGACTGTAATAGTGTGCCGGATTGCCTGCCGTAGAGGAGAAATCCGATCGAAATGAGGCTGCCATGAAAAGATGGAAACGAAGTTGTGCAAAGACAGGGAGCCCCCCATGGCGGTCTCTCCGTCCGGCACACAAAAGGTGTGTCTTTACAATTGGGATCGAGTAATCCGGGGGACACTATGCAATGGAAGTATACGGGTATATGTATCACATTATGGATGGCGGCAAACAGCGCCTTGTGCTATGCAACGGGACCCGTTCTGTTCCGGGATGATTTTCAAGCATACGACGTAGAACAAAAGTCCGATTTTTCCATAGACGGCGTTCCCAGCGGCACTTGGAGTGCCGAGTATGAACCAACGGCTCCCAGAGCGAGTGAAATTTTCAACACCAACAACTTCGGCGGAACCCGTTTATGGGTTTCCATTGCCGATGGGGCCCGTATTACAAGCCGCCAGGTGGAAGGCCTTGAAGGTTACACAGAGTATATTTTTACGGTGGTTCTTGTCGCAGAAACAAGCAGTGGAAGCCGCACCGTTGAGGCTTCCTACGATGTTCTGCTGGGACAAGATCCCATTTCCGCGGCGTCGTTACTCGGCGGTCCTAAAACGGTTATCGCCAGGGGGGACGGCTGGCAGATCCCCGGCTCCAAAAGCGACCATGTCTTTACAGAACACTTTACGACAGGTCCGATAGGTCCTGAGGATCGTCTTTTTATTCGGATCGGGCGCATCAAAAGCGACTACGACGCCTTTTTGGGGGTAGATGATGTATCTGTCGCAAAGATGCAGCCGATTGATATTTATGTCCACGAAGGCGTGTTGGCCGAAGGCGGCTCGTCATCGATTACCTACGACATTTTTGTTCGTCAGAATCCTGCCGCCCCCGTATATGTTACGGCCAAGGCGGATCCTCAGCTCCTGGTTAACGGCCAATCGGAAACGGTGCTTGTTTTCACTTTGCCGGTTGAACCGCAAACCCCGCAGACCGTTACCGTTACCGCAACAGAGGACAGCATCGGGGAGGGTATTCATCAGGGACAAATCTTTCATACAGTCCGTTCGGACGCGGCGGACTATGACGGCTTCGAACTACCGCCGGTCCTGCTGTCGATTGAGGACAACGATTGGCCGGTCAATTTCATCGCGGATGTGTTCGTTGGCGGACAGGAAGGGCCTGACGGCACTTCCCATTACCGTATCCCCGCGATGACCGTGACGCCGGATGGATCGATTGCGGCGTTTGCCGAAGGGCGGCGTAATTCCGCCGATCCGGGAGCGGTGCTGCCGATTGATATGGTGATGAAACGTTCCATGGACCACGGCAAAACCTGGTTGCCGTTGACGGTACTGCGCCACGACACGCGGTTTGATTATTCCGATCCGCGTCCGGTAGCGGATTATGAAGCCGGCAAGGTGCATCTCCTTTATACGCAGTGGCCGGATCTGTGCGGGCAAAGCTGTGTGCCGGCAGGATTGGACGAAGCGTCGTCGGTGTTGTTTTTGCAAACCAGTGATGACAATGGCCTGACTTGGTCGGGGCCGATCAACCTGAATCCTCAGACCAAAAATCCCGCCTGGCGGGCGCTCAATTCCGGTCCTGGACACGGCATCCAGCTCCGATGGCAGACCGATCCGGACAGAAACGGCCGCGTACTGATTCCGGCACATATCAATGGCGATTACCCCATCTCTATCTATAGTGATGATGGAGGTACGACCTGGCAGTCGGGACACCTCAATACCTCTTTTACGCGGCTTAACGAGTCTGATGTGGTTGAATTGACCAACGGGGATTTACTGTGGGACGCACGGCCCAACTCCGGACTGTACCGGGTGCGGCTGCGCAGCAGCGATGGGGGACAAACATGGACGCAACAGACTCCGGGGGATATATACATCACAACCGTAGACTGCGGTATCGAGCGATATTCGGCACAGCGGGACGGCCATGACCGCGATCGGATTCTTTTCAGCGGACCGTTGGGGCAGCCGACAGGCTCCGCTGCCGGACGGTATAACATGGCCGTCTGGACAAGCTATGATGAAGGCCGATCTTTCATCAATCCCACACAAATCCATAATGATTTTGCCGCCTATTCCGATCTAAAGCGATTGGCTGACGGATCCATCGGCATCCTGTTTGAAGAAACCGGTTCAACGCTGATCCGTTTGTATACCTGCCGCATCGAAACGTTCGAAAACGGCCCCCATGACCCAATGCTGACCCAATACGACGGTTTTGGCAATACGGTCGATCCGCGCCGCGGGGGCCTCGGGTGGACCGGCTCGTGGACGGGTATCGGGGAGTTTACCCGGCTGTGGAATCCGGTGTTTAACCATTCTTCCATTCCCTTGGAGAGATTTCGATTTACCGCACAACCCGGACGGTTGGACGCCACCGCCAACGGTATTCAGGTAGAACGCCGGCTGGCCAAACCGATCGATTGGGCCGTTGAGCAAAATGTATATGTGTCGCTGCTGGTCAGCCGGGCTCTGGATACAACACCCCATGACGAAATGGATGATTCTTTGGTCATTGGCCTGCATACTCAGGAAGGAAATGCCGTTGTATCGTTCGGCATAACCGACAGGGAACAGTTTTTTATTTCCCGATTCAACGATAACATAACGACAACCGATACGGCAATGGCGCCAGATAGCGTCTATTTGTTGATTGCCAAGATACAGGCAAAGAATGAAAATTGTAGCGCCCTCTGTCTGAAAATTGTTCAGGCAGGCATTGACCGCATCCCTCTGGATGAATCGCAGATGCAATGGACACTAACAAACACCGCTCTCGATCCTCCGCAGGCGCCATTGGATCGTATCGCCATAGTAGGCGGCGCCAATGCGTTTTGGTCTGTGGATGAACTGCGTATCGGAAAGTCGTATGAAGCCGTAATCGGCCGGCCCTCCTGTACGGAACCGGGAACGTATCTTCCGGGCGATCTGAATCGGGATTGCTATGTAAATCTGGAGGATTTTCTATTGTTCGCCGGCGACTGGCTGGGCCATTCGTAGTAGACGTGCTTTGGGGAAATGGGTAAAATGAAAATCCGTTAAACCGCTGTTTTGTATTTGGAATGCATGCTCAGAGAATCCGGCATGCATAAAAAATATCAAAGGCATTTATTGAACAGGGGAGATTGTCATGAAAACAACAAGTAAAATCTTTGTCATGGCGTTCTTATGCACAACAAGTGCGGCTCTTTGGGCGAGCGTGCTGGTGGAGTATGATTCGGGCGTGCTTCCTGCCCTTGGCGCAGCGCCTGCCGCGAATCCAACGGAGCAGGGTTGGGTGTTCGACAGCGGCACTGTCAGCGGTAATCAGTACGCCGCCGGTTACGATTCCGGCAATGGCGGTTGGCGTACGGTAGATGGAACCTCGACGGCTCCGGCATTTTACCAGAAAAGTGTTTCGGAGACGACCGCCGCCAGCATGATATACGGCTGGACCTATAGCGTCACCCTGTCGCTGGATTCCGATGCGATCGGCAGCGCCGGCGGATTTGTAGATGGCTACTATCTTCCTCCGAACAACGGGCGCCAGAAAGACATTCATCTGTGGGTTGAGACCGTCAACAGCAAGAGTTTTATCATGCAGTTGACAGTGGACGCGGATAGCAATCTATGGGGAAATGACGGGACGACCAACCACCCGCTGACCACCGACGGATCGGCGTATGACAACTTCAAGACCCTGACAATTGTTTTTGATGGAAATCAAGCCGTCTTATCCTGCGGCACAGACAGCTTCCCCCTGGCCGAAACAGCCACACATACACAGAATCGCGTGGTATTCGGCGCCGTCAGCTCAGCCAACGAAGGATCGGCGATCTGGAACCGCGTCAAACTCACCGGCAGTACGCCCGATGGGGATCGCAAAGCGCGGTTGCCTGAACCGCTTTATGGGGCGGTTGATGTTCCGGTTACTACGGCGCTGCATTGGTCGAGCCCGTTGGGTTTGCCGGTTGCGTCCTATGATATGTATATGGATCCAAACCAAATTGCTTTGTCTCAGGTCGATTCCGCCTTTTATAGCCTGGGCCAGACGTCAGAAGTATTCGATCCGGATGGCGATTTGGAGTATGGGCAGACCTACTATTGGCGCGTCGATGTGCGCGAACCCAACGAGGCCATTAGAAAGGGCGATATCTGGTCCTTCACGACCCTGTCACCAAACCCGAAAATCACTACACAGCCTGTCAATCTCCTTCTATTTGCAGGCGAAACCGCAACCTTCTCCGTCATGGCGATGAATCCTTTCAGCGGGGATGACTCCGGGATGAAGTATCAGTGGTACAAAGTCGGCGCGCCCGACACGGCTGTCGGTGGGGATTCCCCTGTTCTGACGATGGACCATGTTACGATCGCCGATGCCGGCCAGTATTACTGTGTCGTTACGGTCACATCCCCACCACAGGGCGTTATCAGCAATCCGGCACAGAGTGATCCCGCTGCACTTCGAGTCAAACAGCTTCTGGGGCGATGGGAATTTGAGGACAATCTCGACGATTCCAGCGGCAATGGATACCCCGGAACAGCCGTCGGCGCACCGGTGTTTGCAGCATTTCCGACGGATCCCTCTCGAGCCGTAAGCGGCAAGGCTCTGCACTGCACCGCAGGCGGTCCGGATTATGTCGAGGTCCCCGCCGCCGTGCTCGATGGCGTGGACACGCAAATCACGCTGTCGTTATGGACCTATGGCATCAGCCAGCCGAATGAGGGCGAACAGCACACCCTGTTGGCGACTGACGACTCGGGCGCTGTCGTATTCAGCATGATGATCCCGCATCCGACGGCTCGTATCTGGACACGTATCGGCAATCCGGTCGACGGCACTGACGGCTGGTACGAAGGAGCCAGCGCTCCGAATAGCTGGTTCAACGGCAAGTGGAACCACTGGGTTATGGCCAAAGATTCCGAGGCCGGCATCCTGCGGATCTATTGCAACGGCCGGTTATGGCTGGAAAATACCAGCGCCTCCATGCCTGTCTATGGCGCCACAAAATTCTATATCGGAGGCGGAACCGAAGCGGGTGCGTTTGGCGGCTACATTGACGACGTAAGGGTGTATAACTACGTGTTGACCGAAGAAGAAATCGCCGCTATTCACCCGCGGCCTATGCTCCCCGATCCGGAAGATGGCCAGGCAAATGTAATGTACAATACGGCCTTGAGCTGGACGCCGGGAGACAATACATCGTCATTTACAGTGTACTGCAGCGACCAACTCAGCTCGGATCCCAATGTCTGGCTGGTTAATCCCATAACCGTGACCGGCCTGACCGAAGCGATTGCGGCTTTACCGGTTAGCCTGAAGTTAGGAACGACCTATTATTGGTATGTCGAAGAATGCAATGATGCCTCTGAATTGGTCTGGACCGGCGACCTGTGGGACTTTTCGGTCCGTGAACTTGTGGCGGATATCGACGACGACAGCGCCATAGGGAATGAAGATCTCGTGGCGATGGCCGCGCGATGGACCGACGATGTTCGAGGCCTGCCGGAAGATGTTATTATCGATGCTTGCATCTACGATCCCAACAACACAAACTCTTCCGATACGAGCAGTTACGCCCATTACTGGGACACATACTGGACCTACACCGGCGGCGAACCCGGCGGGACCACCGGCGGCAATAATCTCTATGGCCATGGGTATTGTGAAGCCGTCGAGGAACCAAACAAGGCAATTGCATGGCACTATGATACTCCCTCCAGCAGCGGCAAGACCGACACCGACTTCATCTACTGGCACAGAGAGCGGCCGCGACTGGCTCTGAGCCAATACAAAGAGTTGCGGATGGAAGTCAGGGCCGTACCGGGCTCGGCTCTCAAAGATCCCTGGTGGGCGGCCATTGATGCGGACGACGATGCTGTGGAGTATGTGATTCCCGTCGGCGTCCTCGCAGACAACCAGTGGCATGACATAGTAATTCCGCTCGACAGTTTAGCGGGGATTGCAGACATGGACAACATGGAGTACATCCATGCCGGGATCTGGGGGGGGAATATCAGCGGCACCTGGTACATACGGAATATGCGTGTTATCAACAAGGAAGGAACGGTAATCTGTCTTCCCATGTATTATATCCCGGAAGATCTCAACTTTAACTGTATTGTTGATTTGGAGGATCTGGCTATTTTGGCAGGGGAATGGCTCATGGACGCCAGAAACCTTTAAAGTTTAATTCTACCGGGCTGACAATGTAGTGATGTAAAATTCAGGAAAGAGAAATGGATTTTACGAAGACAGCCGAACTCTACAAAGAAGAATTGTACGAGCGATGTTTGCCGTTTTGGCAGCGGTTTTCGCCGGATAACGAGTTTGGCGGGTACTTCACATGTCTGGATCGACAGGGAGCGGTGTATGACACGGATAAGTTTATCTGGCTCCAATGCCGTCAGGTATGGCTTTTTTCGATGCTCTATAACCGCTGTGAACAGCGACAGGAATGGCTTGATCTGGCCCGTTTGGGGGCGGATTTTCTTCTGCAACACGGGATGGACAAGGATGGCAACTGGTATTTTGCCCTTGACCGGACCGGCCGGCCGCTGGTGCAGCCATACAATATTTTCAGCGATTTTTTTGCAGCGATGGCCTTTTGCCAATACGGCATGGCAACCGCCGAATCACGGTATACGGACCTGGCGTTGACGATCTACCAAGCCATCCTGCGGCGAAAAGACAACCCGAAAGGGCAATACAACAAGCAGATTTCTCAATCCCGTCCTCTGCGATCCATGGGATTTCCAATGATCATAGCCAATCTGGCGCTGGAAATGGAATCCCTGCTGCCGAAGCAGGAGCTGCATCGTATTTTGGATGTCTGCGTGCGGGAGGTGATGGATTTCCATCTGGACAAAGAGCAAGGCTTATTGTATGAATACGTTCTGCCGGACGGCGGCCATCCGGATTGTTTCGACGGGCGTCTGCTCAATCCAGGACATGGGATTGAAGCGATGTGGTTTTTATTGGACATTGCCGTAAAACGGCATGACAGGGATCTCGTACAAAAGACGTCGGATGTAATTCTCAGAACGCTGGAGTTTTCCTGGGATGACCGCTATGAAGGAATTTATTATTTTATGGATGCACAAGGCAAGCCCCCGGGGCAACTTGAATGGGATCAAAAGCTCTGGTGGGTGCATATGGAAACCCTTGTAGCCCTGACCAAAGCGTACCGCGCCACGCGGCGGCAGGCGTGTCTGGATTGGTATCAGCGCGTTCATGACTATGCCTGGACACATTTTCCCGATCCGCAATACGGCGAGTGGTTCGGCTATCTGAACCGGCAGGGCCAGGTATTGCTTCCCCTCAAGGGCGGCAAATGGAAGGGTTGTTTCCATGTTCCCCGGGGATTGTGGCTGTGCTGTCAGGAGTTTACACGGCTGGGTCAGGAAGACAAATAACACTCTACTGAGAGGGTAGTGCGACGAGACATCCTGTGAAAGGTCTGGTGGCGGCGGCGTTTTCACCGATGAAGGCGGACGGTTCCATTCATACGGAGGTGATTTCCCCGATCACCGAACGCCTGATTGCCGGAGGAATTGCCGGCGTGTATATTTGCGGCAGCACGGGAGAAGGCCCCCTGTTGAGCGTCGCCGAGCGAAAACAGGTAGCCCATGCCTATATCGAAGCAATTGACAAACGGATCCCGGCGATCGTGCATGTCGGACACGACAGCCTTGCCGAGGCCCGGCTTTTGGCGCAGCATGCCGTCTCTTGTGG
>JAFGGE010000269.1 GCA_016930745.1 Sedimentisphaerales bacterium | reverse complement strand
GATAGCCAGTTCGGTATTGTTACTGTGTACATCTGGCACTTTCCTAGGATTTCTTCTCGCACACTCAGGAATTTCAAAAAGAATGTAACTCTGGCATCGACAAAGGCGTATAATCTTTCTGAGAAAGTGTATATTCCCTCGGCACACGGGATCCGATTCTATGGAAACAAGAATGGGCGATGAGATAAGCCAAGAAAAGAGAGATCTATTGTCAAAGGCCGTGCCCCGTTCTACCGGGGAATCCGGTGATAAGGGGAAAAATCCACCGGCTATTCGTACCGAGCATTTAACGAAAATCTACGCCCAGAAACTCATCGCCGTCAATGACATGACCCTGATGGTACCCAAAGGATCGGTTTTTGGCCTATTGGGGCCGAACGGTGCGGGAAAGACGACAACGCTTCGTCTTCTTCTGGGGCTCCAGAGGCCCACGGCGGGTCAGGCGGAGGTCTTCGGTCGGCCGTGCGGGCCCAATGCGGTGGAGGTGCGGGCGCAAATCGGCTATCTGCCCACCAACCCCAAGCTCCCCGGCCATTTGATGCCCATCGAGTACCTCAATCTTCTCGGAGAGCTTTGCCGACTTCCCCGGCCGGTCTATCAACCGCGAATCGCCTCCCTGATTCGTGCGGTCGGACTGCTCGGGGCGACCCAACAACGTATTGGAACTTTTTCGACGGGAATGATTACGCGGCTTGGGATCGCCGCGTCTCTGGTCGCCGATCCGCCGTTGCTGATTTGGGATGAACCGACGGCGGGATTGGATCCGGCGGCGAGGCGATTTACGCTGGACCTGATCCGCGAACTGGGGAAAACCAGGACCATTGTCGTGGCCACTCACATTCTCAGCGATATCGATCAGGTCTGCGACCACCTGGGGGTGATGCACGAAGGCCGCATGATCTATACCGGTTCGATGCAGGATATGAGACGGCGTCTTCGCCGCGACGAGTTCAACCTGGAACTGGATGGTTCGGCGGAACGGATCGAGAATCTGGGCCGGGAGATCGGCAAACAGGAAGGGGCCCAGGTGCGGCTGGACGGGGACCGGCTGCTGCATGTCCGCATTGCCGATCCGGGCAGCCGTTCGGGCGTGCTGGCCGCAATTTTGAAACTTGTCGATGCCAGCGGCGTTTCGCTTCAGGCGATCCATACGGGCCAGAATGCAACCGAAAACGCATATCTTCAACTGCTGCAGGAGGACCAGGCCCATGGATTTGATCGATAGAGAGGCCGGGCTCGGCTCACGGCTGAGGCCTTACCTGGCCATTATGCGACACGATCTGCACGATTTATGTTTGAGTCGATTGGTCCGCCTTTGGTTGATCGCCACGATACTGCTGACCTTGCTGGCGACAATGGGGAACTGGGCCAGGCTGACCAATGCCCCGTTGATCGCATCGCTGATGTTTCCCTACCTGGTCTTTCCCTGGTTCTTCGTGGTCATCATGCTCGGGGTGACGCCGGTATCCGGGGATCGTGCCGAAACCCTGGCCGATGGTATCTTGAGCCGACCCGTGACGCGTCATGGGTACCTTCTGACGACATGGCTGGCGCGTATCGCGACGGTGTGGGGTACCTTTGTCATCGTGACGGTCCCGGCCGTTGTCACGATCATGCTGGCCAAGCGTCCGGTTACGGATGATCCGGTGACGGTGTACGGGGTGCTGACAAGTCTGGGTTTGGTTGGGCTGGTGTTGAGCCTGATCGTGTCGCTGGGCTTTCTTGCGGGCATTGTGCTTCGAAAGCCGTTACTGGCGGCGATCGTCCTGATCTTCGCATGGTATCCGGTCAATTTCGTTCTGAGCGTTTTTTCGCTGGAGGAGTTTTCGCCCATCAGTTTGAGCCAGGCGATCACCACCCAACTTCGCCAACCCTGGGTACAAGCGGAGGGGGATTCCAAGAAGGTCGCCAGCCAACAGGACATCGAAGCGATTTCGCGTCAGGCGTCGCGATTTTTAAGCGTTCTGTCGGGCACGGCGGACAGTCCCGCGCCGACGCCCAAAGCGAAATTCTTCGATCAGGATCAATTCAAGGATTTTTCGGTGCTTCGAGTCGGCCTCGGCTATGCCGTGCCGACATTGGGGGCTCTATTTCTGGCGATATTCTGTTTTTATTGGCGTGATTTGTGACAGGGCAATCGTTGACCTGAACATGCGTATGTTTTTAAGGTTCGTTGTTTCGGAGGAACCCATGTCTCGAACCGTTCGTTTTTCATTGGGTTTGTGGTTCTCTTTACTGGTCGGCCAAGCTGTTGCGCAGGCCCCGGCAATCCCGCCGGCCACAAGCTGGATTCCCCAGGATGCGGTAATCTGCCTTGAGATTTCCCACCCCAAAGCGTTGCTGGACATTCTCGCCGGCGACAAAATGACGGCGAAGGTCACTTCGCTTCCCCTGTACCAGAAGCTGACAGCCAATCCCGGATTCCTCGGAGTGACGAATCTGATCCGTTTCCTGGAAACCTCGCTGGATACGGATTGGCGGACGGGCCTGGGTAAGCTGACCGGCGGAGGAATCACCTTTGCCGTATGCCCGAAGGATACGGTTCTGCTGATCGTTGACGCCGAAGACCAACGAATGCTGGAACGGACCCACGATTTTCTGCGGACGATGGTACAATCGGATGCCCAAGGCAAAGGGCTGCCGGATCCGGTGGCCTCTGCGGAATACCTTGGGGTGACCGGTTGGTCGTTCAACGGTAAAGAATCCCATGCGATCGTCGGCAATAGGTTCATCCTTTCCAATAATCCCGAAGGACTCAAGGGTGTTTTGGATCTGCGGAACCAGACTGCGGATCAGTCCTTTGCGACGGTGCCTGACTACGCGGCGGCGAAAAAGACGATCGAACAAAATTCCATCGCGTCAGCCTTTGTGAACCTTGGGCCGATCAAGGGTATTCCAGGCATTGAAAAGGCACTTTCGCAGGGCAAGTCGAATCCCCTGGCGGCCCTTTTCTTTTCCGGGATGATCGAGGCCATCCGGAATTCACAGTGGCTGGCCGCCGGATTGTATATTCAGGACCAGACCCTGGATTTGCGCGCCGCCGTCAATGGAAAGCCGGTCGATCCGGACGGCCCGGCCGGATTTGCCATGCCCCAACAATCGGGCGAAGGCGCCCTGCCGAATCTGGTCGTTCCCCGGCAGATTGCCGCGATGAGTTTTTATCGGGACCTGCATCGATTTTACGCCGCCAAGGACGATCTGTTTCCAGAACGAACCTCGTCATTGATATTCTTTGAGAACATGATGGGCATCTTCTTTAGCGGACGGGACCTGACGGATGAAGTGCTCGTCGAGGCAAGGCCCCACATGCGGTTTGTGGTGGCCGAACAGGAGTACGATCCGGCGATCGGAACGCCGCAGATCCGGATTCCGGCATTCGCGATGATCCTGCAGCTTAGGGATCAGGAACAGTTCGACGAGATCGTGGAAGAGGCCTGGCAAAAGGCCGTGGGGCTGATCAACTTCACGCGGGGACAACAGGCCATGCCGGGATTGATTATCGACCGTCCCATTCACAACGGCGCCAAGTTTACGGTGGCCTATTTTTCGACGGCAGGACTCAAGGACAAGACCAACCTGCACAACAGGTTCAACTTCTGTCCTTCGCTGGCCATGCCCGGGGATTACCTGATCCTCAGCTCCAGCGACGGACTGGCTCGAAATCTGATCGACGCCCAGAAGCAGGAGGCGGCTCAATCCGTCAAGCCGCTCGCCGGCAAACATAGTCTGGTTGAATTGGATGGAATCCAGTTGTCTTCGATTCTTCAGAGTAACTACGACAATCTGGTTCGCAAGAATATGATTGATAAAGGCAATACGCAGCTGGACGCCGAAGCCTCGATCGATCTTTTCGTCACGCTGACAAAATTGGTCAAGCACCTGGGCCTGAGCATGGGCACGCAAGATCGTCTGACCGAGGCCCAGTTGAAAGTCGAACTGAATCTGCCCTAACGCCGCAGCCCTGGATTTATCATTCCTCGGTTGCGGATCGGGAAAGGACCCAGCGGATGTCCACAGAAAACCTGAAAGAGTCCGAGCCGGTTGAGCCGGGCAGTCTCACATTTGCCGCGGTGACACGGCCCATCGATCCGGCCTGGGCGTGGGTGCCGTATCAGCCCGACGCACAACACCCGTGGAGCTTGGCTCAGGCGGGGCATTTGTATCGCCGTGCGGCGTTCGGGGCCAATTGGGATCAGCTCCAGCAGGCCCTGGCAGACGGGCCGCAGAAAACGATCGACAGATTATTGAAACCGCAAGCCGATGTGCCGGCGTTCAATCGGGCTGAGGACCAATTCGATGACTCCGCCGCCGGCTCCGATTCGGCCGACAGCCTTCGGGCCTGGTGGTTGAGACGGATGATTCATACACCCCATCCGCTGCTGGAAAAGATGACCCTGTTCTGGCACAACTATTTTGCCGTCAGCAATGACCGCGTCAAGAACGGCAAGCTGATGCAGCAGCATGTCGCCCTTCTCCGGGAACATGCTCTGGGCTCATTTCGACCGCTGCTGAAAGCGATTGTTCACGATCCGGCCGTACTGTTGTCGGCGGGTAACGCCTCGAGCCGCAAGGCAAACCCGAACGACGGTCTTCCGCGGATTTTGTTGGAAGAATACACACTCGGATCCAAACAGTGCGACGAGAAAGATATTGCCGAAGCCGCCCGGGCATTTACGGGGCAGTTCGTTCTCAGGGGGGCCCTCCAGTCCATACCCCGGGAACACGATGACGGCCGTAAGTTGATCCTGGGGCAGGAGGGAAATTTCACGGGCGACGATGTTGTGCAAATAGCCCTTGATCATCCCAAAACGCCCAGACGGCTCGTTCGTAAACTGTACGAATGGTTCCTCTCGGAAACCGAGTCGCCCTGCGAGGCACTTGTTGAGCCGCTTGTTGCATCATTGGGGCCGTCTTACGATGTGATGAAACTTGTCGAGACGATCCTCCGGTCCAACCTGTTCTTTTCTTCCATCGCCTATCGTCAGCGGATCAAATCCCCTGTCGAATTTGCGCTGGGAATGATCCACGCCTTAGAGGCGATGGTCTCGACGACGCAACTGGCCCAGGATCTTTCGGGACTTGGCCAGAATCTGTACCACCCTCCGACGATCAAAGGATGGACGGGGGGAAGGCATTGGATCAACACGGCGTCTCTGGCCGGACGGAATAACCTGGCAGTGGCCTTGCTTCAGGGATCCGGCGCTTACGGCGGTTCAATAAATCCGCAGAGGCTGTCTCTGAACCATCAGCGCTCGACGGTTCAATCCGCCACGCAATTCATGCTTGATCTGTTTATTCAAAACGACTTGCCGACAACCGTTCGAGACGGACTGTTAGATGGTTTGCCGGATACTTCCAGTACTGTCAAAACGGACTTCGATGCCATCGTGCGCCAGTCGGCGCTTTCGATTGTTACCCTTGCCGAGTATCACTTGGCTTAAATGCTGGAGAAATGATCATGTCCTTAACACGACGCGGATTCCTGAAGGCGACTTTGGGCGGAGTGGCCTTGGCATCGTTTGCTCCTTTTGTGCCCGAGGGCCTGGCTGGCTCCTTGAGCGGGATGGTTGCCGAAAAGGGCAGCCCTGACCGAATCCTTGTGATTGTGCAGCTTACCGGAGGCAATGACGGCCTCAACACGGTGGTTCCCTACGCCGATGACGCATACGCAAAAAATCGAACGACGCTGCACTTGCCTACAAACGAGTTGCACCGGATCGATTCCTATCTGGGCTTTCACCCGCGAATGGCGGCGTTCAATCGATTATACAAAGAGGGGCATCTGAGTATCCTTCAAGGAGTAGGCACAGCAAACCCCAGCGGCGATCATGATGTGGCGATGCGAATGTGGCACAGCGGCGAGCCGGATCGTCTGAATTGCCAGACCGGCTGGATCGGGCGAACCGCCGACATTTTCCGGGATGGAAACGAAACGCAGGTGGCGGCCGCGTTTGTCGGCCCGATTGCGGCCCCGTTTGCTTTGAGAGCGCAAGGTACATTTTTACCCTCGGTCCGCACGCCGCGCGATCTGATGATTC
>JAFGGE010000038.1 GCA_016930745.1 Sedimentisphaerales bacterium | reverse complement strand
GCCGTTATTCGGCACACCGACTACGATATCGCCGGGTTGGGTTACATCCCCTCCCAGGCCCCAGGCCACCGATATCAGTGAAATGGATAGTACAAAACACAACCACTGCTTCTTCATCTTGTGCCTCCTTAATTTGAATATTCCTTTTGTTTTTACAAACAACATTTCTGGACAATATGCCACTCTTCCCGACACTCTCCTTTCCTAATTAGACCCATAAAATATCTCTATATCCATAAATAGGAAATTCGGCTTATTTTCTTAGGATATAATGAAATGCTCCCTCTCATCACGTTATCACCATCCTGCATAATACCCTATATTATACCCTTCAAGAAAAATTTGTCAATCCGTTACCCCGATAAAAATGGGGATTTTTTTGCGAGAAATCCGATCGATTCGGAGTCCCTCTTTGGCTGTTCCCTGTAAAAAAACATTACCTTTCCTTCCGGAATCTGGTAAGCTTATGACGTGTATAGGGAAAAAACGGTTTTGGGAACTCTTTATGGCAAAGACACTGACAAATAAAATCCTGGAAAAGCACCTTGTAGACGGCGAGTTAATCCCTGGTAAACCCATAGGGATTCGTATGGACCAGACCCTGACCCAGGATGCCACGGGAACAACGGCCTTTTTGCTGTTTGAATCCATGGAAGTCGGACGGATCAAAACAGAATTGTCGGTCAGCTATGTCGATCATAATATGAGCCAGTTTGGTCCCGAAAACCATAACGACCACCTATACCTGCAGAGTATTGCCCGGAAAGCCGGGGTCTACCACTCCCGGCCGGGCAACGGCATCTGCCATCAGGTGCATCTGGAGCGGTTCAGCAGGCCCGGAGCAACCCTCTTAGGCAGCGACTCGCACACCCCCACCTGCGGGGGGATCGGCATGCTGGCCATTGGCGCGGGGGGGCTGGATGTAGCCGTGGCGATGGGGGGCGGGGCCTTTTATCTGGCCTGTCCGAAGGTGATCGGCGTCAGGCTGACCGGCAAACTCCGTGAATGGGTCGCCGCCAAGGATATCATCCTCAAACTGTTGTCGATCCTGACCACCAAGGGCAATGTCGGCTGTATTGTGGAATATTTTGGCAGCGGAGTCAGGGATCTGACCGTCCCTCAACGGGCCACTGTAACGAATATGGGGGCCGAGTTGGGAGTGACGACAAGCATTTTCCCCAGCGACAAAACGACACAGAAGTTTTTGCAGGCCCAGGGACGCGAGAAGGTCTTTGTGCCCTTTGAGCCCGACCCGGACGCCCAATATGACCGCGTAATCGAGATCGACCTGTCCCGGCTCGAACCTCTGGCGGCCTGCCCATCCTCCCCGGACAGCATCCGTCCTGTGGAAGAGTTGCAGGGGCTGCAGGTTCACCAGGTGATTGTGGGCAGTTGCACCAATTCCAGTCTGCACGACATGATGATGGTCGCCGGCGTGCTCAAGGGAAGCAAGATTCATCCGCGGGTGGAGTTCGCGATCGCGCCGGGCAGCCGACAGGTGCTGGAGATGCTGGCCAGAAACGGGGCCCTGGCCGATCTGATCGCCGCCGGCGCCCGTATCCTGGAAAGCAGTTGCGGCCCCTGTATCGGGCAGGGATGTTCCCCGGCCGACGGGGTGGTAAGCCTGCGAACCTTCAACCGGAATTTTCCCGGCCGGACAGGGACGAAACATGACCGGTGTTACCTGGTTAGTCCCGAGACCGCCGTCGCTTCGGCCATCATGGGCGAGTTTACCGATCCGAGAATCCTGAAGGATGTCGTCGGCATCCGCTATCCGTCGATTAAACTGCCCGCCCGACTCGACATCGACGACAGCATGATCGATCCGCCGCTGCCTCTCGAAGAGGCCATAGAGGCCCAAGTGCATCGCGGCCCCACGATTGTTGTGCCCGAATCGCCGACGGTATTGCCGGATACCCTGCAGGGCAAAGTCCTGCTTAAATGCGGCGACAAGATAACCACCGATCACATTATGCCCGCGGGGGTATTTCTAAAATATCGCTCCAACGTGCCGGAATATTCCAAAGCCGTGTTTCATTGCTTCAACGAAGAAAACAGGCCGACCTTCGCCGAGCGGGCGATGGAATTGAAACAGCAGGGAATTTCTGCCGTGGTGGTTGCCGGTCAAAGCTACGGGCAGGGTTCCAGCCGGGAACATGCCGCCCTTTGTCCTGTGTATCTGGGGATGCGGGCCCTTATCGCCAAGAGCATTGAGCGAATCCATAAGGCCAATCTCATCAATTTCGCGATCGTGCCGCTGGAATTTGCCCATGAGGCCGATTATAACAAAGTCAATCCGGAAGACGATCTGGCCATCCCGAATTTGCTCAAGGCGATTGAGAACGCCGAAGAGGTCGTCGTTACCGATAAAACGGCCGGTTTTACTTTTTCCTGCCGCCTGACCCTGTCGCCGCGCGATCGCCGGATATTGCTGTCCGGCGGACTGCTGAAATATACAAGGAAACAGGCTCGAGGCTGAGGCATGGACAAGATCGTAACCATCTTTGGCACGAGTAAGGGCCGTTCGGGGGGGCCGCTGTATGAATTGACATATCATCTGGGTTTGCTCTTGGCCGAGGCGGGATATACGATTGTCAACGGCGGATATGGCGGTACGATGGAAGCGGCGGCCCGCGGCGCCGCCCAAGCAGGCGGCCAGGTGATTGGAGTGACCTGTTCAGCCTTTGGGCGAAGCGGTCCCAATGGATTTATCACAAAAGAGATCCTTACGGATTCTTTACAGCAGCGCCTGGACACGCTGATCGAACTGGGGCAGGCTTATCTTATCCTGCCCGGAGGAACAGGGACCCTGCTGGAACTGGCCCAGGTGTGGGAAATGAAAAATAAAAAACTGGCAGGACAGGACAAACCGATCCTGCTTTTGGGCCCTTTTTGGGTGCCGCTTGTCGGGAGAATAGGCAAGATGGATGCAAACAGCCGATCGCATATCGAACCGTTGGATACGCCGGAACAAATCATTGTGCGGCTGAAAGAGACAATAGGATAGCGCCATGGATAAGGTGAGAATTCCATGAAGCAAACGGTATTGTTATTTTTAATGGCCACAACGGCAGTTCTGGGGAAGGAATCCGGCTCGCTTCAAAAAACGACACCGCTACGAGATGGATATGTCATTCTTGGCGCCGGCGGGACGATCCGTCCGGCCGCCGATCCAAACCATTGGGAATTTCTGCCTCGGGAGCCGCTGACCGACGGGCGGGGACGCGTCCAAGCCCGGACGCCGATTTCGGTATTGCCCTCGGCAACGCTGGAAAAGATTCTGGCGACGACCCAGGACGACGATACAGAATTCGGCGTTTGGCTGATGGCCCGCGTCACCCTGTATCAACAGAAGAACCATCTTTGGGCGGCACATTTTGTGCCTACAAAAACGATAACAAAATCCCCGATCCCTGTTCCCATGCCGGGAAATCCCGATCCGAACGATACTTCGATTCTGCCGAAGGAGGTCCTGGAACGCCTCAAGCCGGAAGTGGTCATTGATTTGACAAAAATCCCCACACTTCTGGAGGCCAGAAGAGATGTGGCTCTGGTCAATCGAACAGGTTTTGTGATCGGGCGGGGACCGGATCGCACTTTCGTCCTGGACGGATTCGGTTTGCAGATGGAAGGCCTGTCGTTCACACTATTGCCGAATACGGTTTTACAGCAGACAGAGCAGATCGTCGACGCCTCGCCGGGACGCATCCGATTTCGCATTTCCGGCATTGTCACCCGCTTCAAAGGACAGGATTATTTGTTATTGCAGCGGGCGACGCGGACTTATACCCACGGAAATTTCTCCCGTTAATTCCGGATTGCGTGTCCCATGACAGAAAAACTAAAAGACATAGTGCTCTCTTCCGATTCATCGCAGTGGCGGCAACGCTTGGAACAGGTCCATCTTGCGGTCAAACGGGCCACTTATTTTGAAGACGGCGATGAGAACGACAAGGCGCTGAGCGAAATCCTCGCCCAAGTCAAACAACAGGGGGATGCCGCCGTTCAGGAATGTACGCAGCGGTTTGACAGAGTGAATCTGAATGCGGATCAGTTCCGAGTGTCCGCGGATGAACTAACGCAGGCCCATGCCAACATCGATAACGCCCTGATGGCATCCCTCCGCCGGGCCATCGACAATGTCCGTGAATACCAAAGCCGGATTTTTCAGGGTAAAAGCATCCCCGGCATGGTTCGTTATACGCCGATCCGACGTGTGGGTGTTTGTGTTCCGGGGGCATCGGCCCCGCTTCCTTCCACCGTGATTATGACTGCCGTTCCCGCTCTTGTCGCAGGGGTGAAAGAAATTGCGATTGTCTCTCCTCCCCGCTTTCAAGGAGGGATTCATCCGGTTATTCTGGGCGTGTGCCGGGAACTGGGGATTCAGGAGGTCTATCGTATTGGCGGCGCGCACACCGTGGCCGCCCTGGCGTTCGGAACGGAAACGATCCCGGCGGTGGACAAGATCGTCGGGCCGGGCAACCAATGGGTGCAGATGGCCAAACGGAAGGTCTTCGGCGTGGTGGACATCGATTCGGTCGCCGGACCCAGCGAGGTGCTGATCGTCGCCAATGAACAGGCCGATCCCGCCTGGGTCGCCGCCGACATGCTCAGCCAGGCCGAACACGCG
>JAFGGE010000268.1 GCA_016930745.1 Sedimentisphaerales bacterium | reverse complement strand
GGGTACCTCCCCCAGTGTGGTCAATCCGCCGCGCCAATCGTGCACACGGAAAAGGCCCGGATCGACGCCGGGATACATGCGGTCGATTTCCTGGGCCGTCATAGGGGCGTGGGTGCCGATGGCCGGCAGGATATCGGTTAAGGCGCTGCCGTAATAGTCGTAAGCAATCCGCGTCAGGTCCCCGGCCCGGGAGTAGAAACGGGTGATATCCGGCGGAACAGCCAATACCTTCTTACGCGGGCCCAGTTTGTCCAGAGCGGACCAAAGGCCTTCTTTCAGGTCCTGCACGCTCAGATCGGCCTTTTCACTCCCGGATTCAAAATATAGCATCGTCAATCCGCCCGGTACGTTCTTTCTTTGAGTTTATCCACTCCGCTACCATTACTACGTTTCAGACAGCAGCCGGGCTTATGTTTTCCAGGGGGGATTTTCCGGCAGACAGGCATCGAATTCGGCGATCAGTCCGGCCTCATAGTCCCCGGTGTATTGTCCTTTGATAAATTTGTCGAAGGCCTCGTCGTGAAAGCGTTTCCAGGAAGCCGCTTCATGCCCCGGATTGACCGGAAAGAACAAGGCCCCGACCGACCGGGCCGCCTTCAGGTCGCCCGGGGCGTCGCCGATCATCAGCACGTGATTTTTTGTATATTTCCCGGTGGATGCGTAGTCCAGATGCTGGGCCTTGGTTCCCATTTCCTGCCCGGCGATGATTTTGGGATACCGGTCAATGTCATGTTCCTGCCATTCGCGAATCAGGGCCTCGTTCGGCGTGGCCGAGCAGACGATCACATCGGCCTGTCGGGTGATTTTTTCCAGACATTGCCGAACGTAGGGAAAGGGAGGAATCTCTTTGACGATTTCAGTGACCATCTCATTGACTCGCAGCGACCACTGGAGCACCTGTTGCAACTCGGCTTTTTCAGAATCGCTTTTGGCGTCGTTGATAGCCTGTTTCAGGCCCTGATTGCTTAGGAGGCTTTTTGGATTATCCACCCAGGCGCAATAATGCCTGAATGCAGGCACTTTGAAATCCCGTTCCCTGACCATCGGATGGGTCGGGAGCAGGTCGCGGATAATGCGCACGGCGGTCTTATGGCGGTTGGCGCCGCGGGTCTTGCTGAACAGGTCGGCAAAGTCCTTGCATTCGCGGGCGGCCTGGGCGACGGGCTGGAGGCCGAAATACCCGATCAGCATGGGGCAAAAGCACTCACGCTGCTTGATGCCCATCGTATCGAAAACACAGCCGTCTGAATCGATTCCGACGAAGAAATCTTTGGTTGGCTTGAGGTCTTTCAAAGGTTGCGCTGGATCCATTCTGTATTCCTTTTTCTTATGCTTGTTTACACGCCGCTGAAGGCGGAAAAGCCCCCATCCACGGGGACAACTATGCCGGTAACGAATCTGGCCGCATCGCTGATCAGCCAAAGCAGGGTTCCCAGCAGATCGTCCGGCTCACCGAATCGGCCCATGGGTGTGTGGTCGATGATGGTCTTGCCGCGAGGCGTCAGGTCGCCTTTTTCATCGGTCAAAAGGAAGCGGTTCTGTTCGGTCAGGAAAAAGCCGGGAGCGATGGCGTTGACGCGGATATTCGGCGAGTGCCGCTGGGCCATGTAGGTGGCAAGCCACTGGGTAAAATTGCTGATGGCGGATTTGGCGGCCGAATAGGCGGCGATGTTGGTCAGCGGCCGGAAGGCATTCATCGAGGAAATGTTGATCATCACGCCGTGGCCCTGCTTGGCCATTTGCCTGCCGAAGATCTGGCTGGGGATCATCGTGCCGACGCAGTTCAGGTCAAAGACCATACGGATCGCCTCTTCCGGCAGGTCAAAAAACGTGGCAGGGGGGGCGCAGGTGGCTTCTTTTTTGTTGCCGCCAGCCCCGTTGATCAGCACGTCGATGGTTCCCAGGCAGTCCCTGGCGCAGACAAAGGCTTCCTGTATGGTCTTGCGATCCAGCACGTTGATCTTGACGGGAAGGGCAAAGCCGCCGTCGGCCTCGATTTCCTTACAGACCTCGTTGGCCCGCATCGCATCATAGTCGGCCACGCAGACCCTGGCGCCGCGGGCGGCCAGTTCGCGGGCCATCGCGCCGCAGAGAATCCCGGCGCCTCCGGTGATGACGATCCCTTTGCCTTGTATATCGAACCGATCCTTCATGGCGTACCTCGGGATTACATATACTTGGGTAGTTTTTTGGCAACGTGTTTTCGTTCAAAACGCATATAGACGGGCAGGCCGTCCGGCCCGATTGTGATCGGGGCCTGGCCCTGGACCAGCGGGCGGACATAATCGAGCATGGCCTGGGTGACGCCGTTGCCTTTGGCGTTGATATAGTCGCGCGGCACCTTGCTCTCTCCATTGGCGACATCACTTAAGAGGGCCAGACCGGTGGTGCATTTGTAAGGGGAATTCGATTCGCGAACGAGAGTGACCATCTTGCCGTTTTCGCCCGACAGGGCGGCCTGAACGGCGGCCTGACCGACCCTATACGCTTCATCGACATCCGTCAGGGAGGCGAAATGCATCGCGCTTCGCTGATTGGTGCCCAGTTTGTTAAAGCGGGCCTTGATCCCGACTTCCTTTTCGATCACGGCCTTGAGCACTTCGGCCACGCCGCCAAGCTGGGCATGCCCGAAGCTGTCTTTGCCGAACTGGCCGGCGTCGGCGGTAATGTACTTGCCGTCTTTGTCCTTGAGGCCTTCCCCGACGGCGATAAACACCCGCCCGAATTCCTTGAGAACTTCCTTGACGTCCCGGACGAATTGTTCGAAGGTGAACGCCGCTTCCGGAAGATAGATCAGGTGGGGGGCATCCTGCGGTTCTCTGTGGGCCAGACCGGTCGCGGCGGCGATCCAGCCGGCGTTGCGGCCCATGACTTCCAGGATCGTACAGGTATCGGTGGTGTATAAGGCCTCGGTGTCCTTGCCGGCGTTCATGGCGCTGGTGGCGACGTATTTGGCCACGCTGCCGTAGCCCGGGCAGTGATCGGTGCAGGCCAGGTCGTTGTCGATGGTCTTGGGTACGCCCATGCAGACCAGTTCGAAGCCCGTCTCGGCGGCCAGCTTGTTAACCTTGTCGGCGGTGTCCATGGAGTCGTTTCCGCCGCAATAGAAAAAGTAGTGAATGTCGTGGGCCTTGAAGACGTCCAGAATCCGCTGGTAATCGGCCCGGTTCTGATCGAGCGATTTGAGCTTGTACCGGCAGGAACCCGTAGCGGCGGCGGGGGTGCGCTTGAGGGCCTCGATGGTCTCGGGCTTTTCGGCGGTGATGTCGAACAATTCTTCTTTCAGCACGCCCAGGATTCCGTTGGTCGCCCCGAAGATTTTCCCCATTTTACCGGATTTGGCCGCTTCCTGGATCACGCCGCAGGCGCTGGAATTGATAACCGCCGTTGGTCCACCCGACTGGGCTACCACCGCATTGGCTTTTGCCGCCATAGTGCCTCCCAAACTCATATTTTCCATTATATAATGAATGCTGTTGCGAACGAAGCAGACACCTTAGCGAAGCCCGGCAAAAAAAGCAACGGTTTTTCGCGGGAAAGGAGGGGGAAAATGAAAGAAGAGAGTGTCGCAAAATCGAGAATGATCCCGTCGATTTATAATGTACGCAGAAAACAATGAAATAAAAATGGGATTCATTCGACTATAAAACTGCTCGAAACCGGTTTCAATAAGGGTATAATTCATTCATTCATTCATGAAATACCGGTTCTAAAGGCGGTTCTTCATCGAGGAGAAGATCATGCGAAATCCAGGACAATGGCTCATTCGTTTGCTGGCTGTATTGGCCGTGGGGAATATCAGCTTGGCGAACGAGGCCCGAAGCATTACCGAGAGCGAGACCGGCCGGAAGTATTCTTCCGACCTGGAGGCGTTTTTCCATGAGATCGATACGACCTACCCGTTCCTGGATTTGAAGGGGATACGCAGCGATTGGGAAACGGCAAAACAGGATCTGGCCGGACGTGCCCTGCAATGCACATCAGACGGCGAGTTTCTGCGGATTGTTGTGGATGCCTTTATCTGCCTTCGGGATTCGCACCTTCAACTTACGGGTGTTAATATCCCAATTCCCATGCCTTCGCCGGAGTATTATCCTCAGATCGGTTTCATGCCGGCGCAGGGCAATTCGGTTGTGGTCATGCTCTCGCCGACCGGATATGGCAAAGAGATACCGATGGGAACCACGGTCGTCAGCATCGACGGGGTGGATGCCAGGGAATATCTGGATGCCCGGGGGGATGAGCTTTGGCGGGCCGGGGGCTGTCCCAGTCCGCAAAGGGCCCGGCTGTTTGCCTACCGCATCCCGCTGCGGGGATCGAAGGGGGAAAAGCATGCCATCGTCGTCCGCAGCGGTCCGCAAGGCGCCACAGAGCAAATCCAGTTGGAAAACGATACCGAGGCCCGCGGCTGGCCGCATGTGTATCATCTTCCCGCCGGTCTGGTCCGTGTCGGAAGGTCTTTTCTCTATAGGCAGCTTTCCAGCGGTGTCGGGTATATGTATCTGCGGCGGGTGGATTCGTCGGTGACCGAGGGGATCGGGCAGGCTGTGCAGGCGCATCCGGATGTGAAAGGGTGGATCGTGGACCTGCGGGGCAACGGAGGCGGGGGGTATGATAATCAGCTCATCGAACAGCTCAAGCAGCTCAAGCGTCCCGTGGCGGGCCTGATCGATGCGGGGTGTGTTTCGGCGGGGGAGACGCTGGCCCGCGATCTGCGGCAGTATAGCCAGGCCCGTTTGTTCGGAACCAGGACGGCCGGCTCTTCCAGCTCGAAACGGACCTGGCCGTTTCCCTCCGGGATCGCTTCGGTCGTGATTCCCACCCGGAGCCGCTGGCGGGCGGATGGCAAGCCGATCGAGTTCAACGGGATCGAGCCGGACCAGGAGGTAGAGCCTCTGGCGTCCGATGTCCAGAAAGGGATCAATACGGAAATCCGTGTTGCGGAATCCTACATTCTGAAAGGTGCTGAGCAGAAGCAGTCGGATTTTTGAAACCGATTATATACCCAGCGTGGGAATGGCGCTCGGAAGATTCCACGTGGGCACGGACCACCCGGCTATGTGGGAATATAATTACAGTGTTTGGGGGCATGCGACGAAAATTAGTAATATTTCTTAAAATATTTTTCAAGATCGGAAAAATCTTTGCTAGCATTTTTATTCCGTGGATCATTCTTATTGAAATAACCTATGAGGGTATTTTTCCCCCATTCCAGCCGTTGCGCGCGTTCATATTGGAATGTTCCACTTTCAGTAACAAAATATGCACAGTAATCATTATAGTATAACTTAAATACCAAATCAGAAGTGTGCGTCCTCTTTCCAAAACCTATGAATTTGAAGCATTCATACAGGAATATTTCTGCATTTCCGACGCGTTCTGGTGAGGAAACGATAATTCCTGCTCCTTTTGTTTCATGATTTGTGAAGGTCAGAAGTACTGGTTGATACTTACGTGCCTCGTATTTTAGTGTAACTGGTCGGTCAAATTCCGTGTTAAGA
Source organism: Sedimentisphaerales bacterium (assembly GCA_016930745.1). Lineage (GTDB taxonomy): Bacteria > Planctomycetota > Phycisphaerae > Sedimentisphaerales > Anaerohalosphaeraceae > JAFGGE01. The sequence goes on along the minus strand of JAFGGE010000268.1, from coordinate 1,272 downwards.
TATTCTTTTGATACCCTGATTTTCATATAGCCCTTGCTAGCATCAATAATTTTATTATCAAGAACCTCTATGTCTTTGAAATCTGCAATAATGTCATTGTCTTTATTATAGAAGTTAGATTGATAAGTAATGTTTATATCACCTTCACTCTGATAAACCATTGATCCTGGTGAGTTTTTTACAGAGTTCCAAATCCATTTTTTTGGAGTAAACCATGTTCCCACACTAATCATGGTTAAAAGGGCTGCTATAACTCCCAATTTGTTCCACAAAGTCAATTTCTTGAATCTGTCAATCAGATTTTGTTTTTTACGCGACATAAATAATTACCTTCGATCAGTCAGCCAGGTAAGTTAGGCCGTGCCAACGCAGTTGTTATTCCATTCCTTTCAACGCTTCATCTATATCCTCCGCTCGAAAGAAATTCCAATTAAATCCATTGCGCAGGAGACAGAAGACATAATAAGAATACCCAACAAAGAACATTCCATTTTGAACATCCATGTGGGGTATAAACCGCGTGGGCACGACTCGGCTGCCTTCGGCTCTGAGGCTCGGTTCGACTGAGCTCACTGAGGTCAGGCTCGAAGAGAGCCTGTCGAAGTCGGCCTACCCGACAGGATTTATGCCCAACCTAACCGGCTCACAGATTCTCGTCTTATGAACAACCATTACAAAGTTGTTTATTGGTTCAGCCAATTGGCCGCAAATATTGCCCAGTCTCCTAAGTCCACCGCACCAGATAAATTTAGGTCTGCTCCACCACAATAGTTATTATCCATTGTACAATTATTCGTCAGCCAATAGCCAACATAGTAATTCAGGTCTTCGGCATTGACACCGTCGGGACACGAAAAGTCACCGTCGATGGATTCCCAATTCAGGTGGGGATAATCTAAGCCATCGCTGCACATCCGCCAGATATCGTTTGTCCCCTTGGCCGTTTCATTCGTAAAATCCCACTCCGCATCCGTAAACGTTGAAAGCGTCATCATGGCCGCAGTATCTAATCCCGCCACACCACTCGGATCCGGATTCATATTGCCTACTCCGTGTGTCTTGCCACTGCTCTGGATATCCCAGAAGCAGGTGGTCAGTTGACCAAAATTCGACCCTACCAGCCCGCCGGCCCAGAAGTAACAGATGACGGAACCGGCTGCATAGCACGTCGTGATCGGACCGGAATAATTCGATCCCACCAGGCCGCCGACACTCCGGTTTCCGCTGACTGAACCGATCGCATAACAGGTGGTTATTGGACCCCCATCATTC
>JAFGGE010000267.1 GCA_016930745.1 Sedimentisphaerales bacterium | reverse complement strand
CGGTTGGGGGGTGTTTGAAAAGCATAAATCAGCATCGCCGAAGGCGATTCCTTATCTTTTTACCCATAAATTATTCCGAAGAGCCAGCTTTTTTCAGTGTGTCGAACGCGATAAAATGCCGACATGAATAGAGGCGCGGCCATACTAATGCCGCGGATTATCGGGCCTTGTTGCCTCCGGATGTAAAGGGATTCGTATACGAAAAATGAAACGCGTGATTGATATGGTTCTGAGCGTGATTGCGATTGTCCTGTTGGGGCCGCTGATGCTGGCGATTGCCGTATTCATCAGGGCCTGCGATCCGGGACCGGCCCTGTTCCGTCAGGAGCGGGCGGGCAAAGGCGGAAAACCGTTTTTCCTGCTCAAATTCCGTACAATGAAGACCGACGCTGATCCCTTCGGCAAAAGCCCTGAATCGGGAGATGATCCGCGGTTGATCAAGGGTGGAAAGTTTTTACGGGAATATTCGCTGGACGAGCTTCCCCAATTGTTCAACGTGCTCAAGGGGCAGATGTCGCTGGTGGGCCCGAGGCCGCTCTATCTTTCGCAGGTTGCACAGATGAACGAAACCCACCGAAAACGGCTGCTCGTGCGGCCGGGGATTACCGGCATGTCGCAGGTCATGCATCGCAATGACCTGATGAGTCAGGAAAGCCTGGACCTGGAGGCTGAATACGCCCAACAGGGCGGACTGTGGACGGATGGGAAGATCCTTTGTAAAACCATCGGCTCCGTCTTGAGCCGCCAGGATGTATATGAACGATAGCCGATCCTGCCGACGGCTTGGTTGGTTTGCAACAGACAAGCAGGGTTAAGGTAAGGCGAAAAACGATGAAGATTCTGGTAATAGCCCCGCATCCCGACGATGAAGTGCTGGGCGTCGGGGGCACAATCGCCCGGTATGCAAAAGAAGGACACCCGATCACCGTGGCGATTGCCACCAAGGGCTGGTCGCCTCTGTTTCCCGATGCGCAGGTCGAACAGGTTCGCGCTGAGGCGCACATGGCCGCCCAGAAGCTGGGCATCAAACAATTGCGGTTCATGGACCTTCCGACGGCCAAATTGAATACCCTGCCCAGTTGCGAGATCAACAAGGCCTTTGAAATCCTGATGGACGAAGAACGCCCGGAGATGGTCTTTCTGCCGTTTCCCGCAGACCTGCAGAAGGATCATCTTCAGGTGTTCGAGGCGGGGATGGTGGCCCTGCGCCCGGCCCGAAGCCGCGAATACGTCAAGCAGATCCTCTGCTACGAAACGCCTTCTGAGACCGCCGCCGCCGGGCAGATCCATCGGTGCAGCTTCGAGCCCAATGTCTGGATCGACATCTCCGCCCATCTGAACGAAAAACTCGAGGCGATGCGGGCCTATCCCTCGCAATTACAGCCTTTTCCCAACCCCCGCTCGCCTGAAGCGGTCGCCCACCTGGCCCAGTGGCGAGGCAGCGCCGTCGGCATCCCCGCCGCCGAATCCTTCGTCCTCATCCGCCAGTATCTTTAAGAAGATATATTTTATCCAAGATTTACAATATGATAAAATTGCCCAAAGAATACCTTTTTGACACATTGATAAGATACCGTCTATTTCAATTGATAATGGTGTGTTTGATAGGTTTGATCAGATTAAGAGGGCAAGTAGATTTCTTTAATGCGATGATAACATGGCCATGTACGGTATGGGCAATAATCGATCAATCATTTCTGAAGTATAAGGATTTTAAACGTTCATTAAGATTATCTGCGGCAATGGGCATTTTCTCCGCAATCACGGTTGCATTCGCCGGAAGAGAAGCGATGATCATAAATTACTTGATTGCATCTCCACAGAAAAATTTTGCCGGCTTGAAAAATATATTACTCGATTCCTGGTGGCTTTACCCAAGTTTGGCGCTGCTTGGAATGCTATGTATGTCGATTAAGCCATTAATGAAAGCGACAAAGGAAACACGGTTCCGTAAGTTGCCGTAATATAGAGTAAAAGCAATTCCCTTTTCCTTCGTAGCCTACGCTTTGAATTGACTGATCCTGATATCCCCGGCAGGCATATGCACGATCAATTCCAATTGGCCGCCAAGGGCCTGAATCAATCGCTGCAATGTACTGATCTGGATATCGTCCTGCGATTCCAGCTTGGACAGGCTCGGCTGCTTTATCCCCATCACTTTGGCCAAATCTTCCTGTGTAAATCCCGCCTCTTTGCGTATTTCAGCCAACAGCATCTCAGCCATGATCTCCTTCGCCCTGGCCTTGGCCTGTTTGACTCGTTTCGAGTCCATCTTTTTTTCCAGTTTTTCAAATTTATGCGTCAAGGTTCGCCACCACTGCTCAAACTCATCTGTATATTCGACTTCCCACACAGCCCTATTATAGCCTATATATTATATTCGTCAAGAGCTATATTGGGAAGCAGCAAAAATTTAAAAAATGCTATATTCGTATAAAACAGAGTACGATCGGGCGGAATTCGAGAGACCACTGTCAATCCTTGTTGAGGACGCTCTTGCTACGGAGGATATGGTGATAATGCTGGGCGAAGCGGTGGGCCTCGTCACGGACGTATTGCAGCAGCTTTCGGACGGGGGAATTGGCCGGCAGGCGGACCGGCTCGGCCCGGCCGTGCAGATAGATCAATTCCTCCTTTTTGGCGATCGAGGCCAGACGCGGCAGCGGGGCGCCCATCCGCGCAAACGCCTCTTCGGCGGCGTGCAGTTGCCCGATGCCCCCGTCGATTAAGACCAGATCGGGCCATAATTCCTCCCCCTTCATCGCCCGCGTGTACCGCCGGGTGACAATCTCCTGGATGCTCGCGTAATCGTCCACGCCGGTCACGGTCCGGATCTTGAAGCGCCGATAGCCGTTCTTAAAGGGCTTGCCGTCGATAAACTGCACCAGTGAACCGACCGTCTCGGCCCCGGAAATATGGGCGATATCGAAACCCTCGATCACACGAACGGGCTGCTCGGCCTCCAGAAGCTTCTGCAAATGGACCATGGCCTCGGTCGGATCGCCGGCAAACACCTCCGGCTGGACGTTGCCCTCGACCGTGCCCCGATCATCGAGCCTCTCGATCAACCGGATCCGGTCCCGATACAGCGCGGCGGCTTCGTAATCCCTGTTTTCGGCGGCCTCTTCCATCTGCTTTTTCAACTGTCGCAGAATAGTGGACCGCTTCGACTGCAGAAACCGGATCAGGTCCCGGATGATCTGTCGGTAGGAAGCCTCGTCGATCCGGTCCCCGCACGGCGCAGCGCACTGCTTGATATTGTACAGCAGGCAGGGACGGAAGAACCGCCGCTTCGGATCGTCCTCCCGGATGTCCAGCTTACAGGTGCGAAATTTGTAAATCTTCTGGAGAACGACCAGAACGGCCCGAAGATCGTTGACGCCGGTAAACGGCCCGAACAGCCGGCTTCGCGTGCTCTTCGGATTGCGGGTGATATACACCCCCGGGAACGGATCGCGTGTGGTAATCTCCAGATAGGGGAAGGTCTTGTCGTCCACCAGGTCGGTGTTATAGGGCGGGCGGATATCTTTGACCAGGCGGGCCTCCTGCAGGATCGCATCGACCTCGTTGGGCAGTTCCAGGTAGTCTACGGTCTCTACCCTGGCAACCATTTCAACGATCTTGGGTCCGCGGCTGGCGTGCAGGTCGCTGCCCGGCTGGAAATAGCTGGCCACCCGGCTGCGCAGGTTCTTGGCCTTGCCGATATACAGCACCAGGTCGCCTTCGGCCTTCATGAAATACAAGCCCGGCGTCGTCGGAAAGGTCCTGATCCTGTCGCGAATCGCCGCAAGCCGATCTGTACCGTCTTCTTTGGCCATATCCCCCGTAGCGTCTCAGACGCTTATCCATTCCCTTATTTACGATCCATTCCCGGTATTGTACACAGACCCAAACCAGAGAGAAAGTCCTTCCTTGAATACGGCTTTCAAAGGACTTCAAACAGGCAGGAAATTTCCCTTCCTATCGAATGTGGATAGGCATTGCAGGTGGTTTTAATGCAATTCTTGCGTAAAAAGTAAAGGCTCAGCGACGCCCTTCCTGCATCCATTCTTCGGCCAGAATCGCCAGGTCAAGCAGATTCACAAAGCCGTCCCCGGTAAGGTCGCTCAGAAGAAATCCCCCGCTGTAGCTCCAGTCGTCGCCGGCGGCAATTCCACCATCTTCGTATACCCATTCGATTGCTCGATACATGAAAGAGACATGCTCCCGTTCTTTGTGCTGCATGTTTTCGGGATACTTGTTATTCAGCATTTCCTGTTGAATGCTGACGATGTAAGCATCATGCAGGATCACGGTGTAGTACTGGACTTCCTTGCCGGTAGCGGATGGCTGCCAGTATCGCAATTCAAACTGGGTCAGTTTTTCATTATTTACCAGGGCATTCATCAATAGAGGAGTAGACCGATCGATTTCTTTGGTGATCCGGAACGGCTGATGCTGGCGTTTCCCGGTGGGCAGGCCGCTGGCGGCATCACGAGGCGATGTGACGGAATGGCTTGTGGCGATCACCATGATCTGGCCCTCTCTTCCCGCCTGGGTCACGCTGCCTTCGATGTCGCCTTGCATCTCACCCTGAAGTGTCAGATAGGCGTTCAGGGCGCTCCGGGAAGGTTGTGATAGAATCGCCGCTATCAATAGAAAAAGGAATATACCTTTCGTCTGTCGAGTAGACATAATATAGTTCCTACATTTAGGTTTGGTTTGTGTTCTCTGTTACTCTTGCCTTTCGGTATCAAGAGTG
>JAFGGE010000266.1 GCA_016930745.1 Sedimentisphaerales bacterium | reverse complement strand
TGCGGAGGTCGGGGATCCGGCGCGGTGTCCGATGCTTTTGCCGCATCCGGAGGTCCGGTGCAGCTCTATGCGATGGCCGATCTGTTCGAGCCCCGGCTCCAAACCAGCCTGCAGCATCTGAGCGAACAGTTTCCGGACCGGGTGAAGGTTTCTGCGGAGCGGCGTTTTGTCGGTTTTGATGCATATAAAAAGGCCATCGACTGCCTGGATGCCGGCGATGTCGTTTTGTTAACGACGCATGCGGCGTTTCGACCGATGCATTTTGAATACGCCGTCCAAAAGGGGGTAAATGTATTTCTGGAAAAATCGTTTGCGGTGGATGCCCCTGCGACACGACGGCATCTGAAGGCTGCGGAGATGTCCGAACGGAAAAACCTGAAAGTGGGAGTGGGCTTCATGTGGCGTCATTCCACAGCGCGGCAGGAAGCGATCCGGCGGATCCACGACGGCGCTATCGGAGATGTCCATACCCTGCGGATTTATCGCGTGCACGGTCCGGTGCACTGCCCGCCCCGGCCGAAAAACAGTAATGAACTGGTATTTCAGCTCCAGCATCCCAACAGCTTCAACTGGGTTTCTTCCGGTTTCTTTATCGACTGGCATTGTCATAATATCGATGTAGCCTGCTGGGTAAAAGGGGCCTGGCCGGTTTCAGCGCAGGGATTTGGGGGCCGCTGCTTCAAGGAGGCGGGCAATCAGTTCGATCACTATACGGTGGAATACACCTTCGCCGACGGCGCCAAGCTGCTGGCCTTTTCGCGGCACATGAACGGCTGCTGGAATACGTATTCGGATTATGCCCACGGCTCCAGGGGGTCGGCCCTAATTATGAAGGATTTGTCGGAGCCCGAACCGAAGATTTACAAAAGCCATACTATGATTCCGGGTGAACTGGCATGGGAATATGGCAGGCCGGATTGCAATCCGTATCATGCGGAATGGCAGGTTCTGCTGGATGCGATCCGACAGGACAAACCGCATAATGAGGCTCGGCGGGCCGGCTATGCCAATCTTGCCGGTCTGATGGGACGCATGGCGACGCATACAGGGCAATACATTACCTGGGATCAGGCGATGAATTCCCCTTTTCAGTTCGTCGAGAATATCGACGGCATGACGTTCGATACGCCCGCACCGATCCAGGAGGGTCCGGACGGGATTTATCCGGCGCCGGCGCCGGGCATTACGAAAGAATGCTGAAGCGACGGGGATGTTTACGAAAAACATAAGAGCGGCAAACGCGAGTTCTTTTCTTGTCGATCCCGCCGATGCCGACTATACTGGATTAGAACCGCTTACGGCGGATCAAGTAAAACAGACAAAGGCCGGAAAGGGGCGGAAATGACCGACGAATTGAATGCGGTCGAAGTATTCGAAGTGGCCATGCAGATCGAGCGGGATGCGGCGCGTTTTTATCAGGAGGCGGCCAATACTCTGGACAGTCCTGAGGTATGCGATCTGCTGCGGCGACTGGCGGCCTGGGAACTTCGTCACGAGCAGCGCTATCTTCAGATGAAACAGGCCGTCCAGGAGCAGCGTCTGGATTTGAAACCGTCCGATTCCGAGGAATACAAGGCCCTTGCCGGCATGAGCATTTTTACGATGGAATCCAATCCCGTCCGGGAATTTAGCCCGCGAAGCACATCCGTCGAGGTGCTGCAGGAAGCTCTCAAAAAAGAATGGGACAGCATCCGGTATTTTGAAGCCTTGGGTAATTTTGTAATCGACCGATTCGCCGATGAACAGATCAGCAAAATTATTGATGAAGAACAGCAGCATATCAATACGCTCAACGAAGCTATGGAGCGTCTGGCGCAATCCAGGAAATAAGTTCTATTTCAAACAGGGAGGAAAGCCATGGAACCGGCAGATTACTTTGAGAAGGCCAAAGGGACCGGCGTGCTGGGAACCGTCGATTCCGAAGGACATGTCGATATGGCGATCTATGCCAAGCCGCATGTTGTGGATCCGACAACCGTCGCCTTTGTCATGCGGCAGCGTCTCAGCCATCAGAATCTCAAATCCACGATGCATGCGGCCTATCTTTTTATCGAGGATGGACCTGGATATAAGGGATGCCGTTTATACCTGACCAAATTGCGGGAGGAAATCAATGCGTCACTGGCGGCGGCGATTCGGGAAAAACAGCCGGCCATCTACCCCGAAGCAGATGATTCGAATAAATATGTTGTCATTTTCAAAGTAGATCGAATCCGCCCTCTCATCGGAGACGAACCTCCGTGCGAGTAAGTGGCGCTTCGTTTCCCTTACAGGATTGATTGGCTTGATCCGGCCTCTCTGAATCAGGCTTTTGTACTGTCGAACTCCATGCCCGGCTTGCTGAATTCCACCTGGTTATGGTAAGTCGCATATTCGCTGACGATGGCGCCCTGTGCTCCGGCCCTTTGGAAATGCCACGATTCCGGATCCAGAAGCGAGTAGAGTTTGCCCGATTGAGCGGTTCGTTTGGCCACATATTTTGACTTGAACCAGTCCTGCCCATAGCCCCAGGGGCGTTCGTTTTCAGGCATCTCGCTGATCAGGGTTTCATCCCCGGCCCCCTTATACTCGCCGAAAAAGTCCACGCTCCCGTGACGAACATGCCAGGACTCCATCTTAGGTCCATATCCTTCATTGCCGCCGATGTGCCGATGTTCCGGCAGCACCTGGCCCGGCAGCAGGAAAATTTCATGGCCAAGATAACCGAAATTGCCGCCGGCGAACTGTCCGTCATACGCCTTAGCCCCGGTTTGTCCGTATTGGCCCTTGGCGTTGATCCAAAAGATACCGCCCATGCCCAGCTTTTCGAAATCCTTTTGCAGGAAGTCACATACCCAGAACTCGTCGGTTTTCAATACATCGGGAATCGGATAGGCAAAGGACTCCATCATGGCAAAATAGGCATCTTTGGCAGATTGTTGTGCAAACGCCCCATTTCCTGCATAAAAAGCGGCATTGCCCGGATTCTTAAACGTGTGCCCATGCATATCTTTACATCCGCCGGAAGCTACGAATGCGGTTACTCCGATTGCCGATCCCTTGAGGATAGCCCTTCGACTCAGTCCCTGATCGATTTTCTTCATATCTGACCTCCCGAGTTTTTTTGGCGATTACTTTTGTCATTCGGCCTTGTATTTTATCGTACGATCTACCCGGCTCTACTGAATCCAACGATTTTGGTTCAATTACTACATCCATACACTACCAAAACCAAAGTGGAAATGCAAATATCTGTCTAAAAAGAAGGGAACCGTATTGAGGGACGGCATTGGATGTTTTTCCCAAGACACATCTTACATATCAAGGTAAAATAATGCCGGTCTGCAATTGAAGTAATGGGAAAGGGATCAGAGAATGCGGATTGCATTGATTTTGCTGGTGATTTTCGCGGCAGGATGTACAGTGGAAGAACAGAGTCGCCGAGAAACCGTCATCGATAAGCTTAAGGACCTCTATCCTGACGCATGGCGGCAGATGCTTGTGCAGTTTAACCTGTTGAAGAGCCAACAGCCGGGTTTATGGAGCGACGAAGAGATCCTGTTGCGGCTATGTACAAAATACCCCCCCCAGGAACATCAGGAACATAATACTATCCGTCCTGATGCTCCAAATGATCCGTGACAACCGGACTTGGAATTGTACTATTTGTGATCGGTGCGGCATGGCATAAGCGTATGATCCAAGCCAGCAGCTCTTGACAGGATGCGAATGGATGAAAAGAATCATAACCAAAACTATAGGAATCAGGGAAGGGGAAAAGCTCTTGGATAGGTCGGATAATCATAGCGAAGTTACTTGGCTCATAGTCGGTTCACTCACCTTTCTGGCTGTCGTTGCTCTCGGCTTTGTTTTGCTCTATACCCGGGGTGTTCTCATCCCCTTTGTCCTGGCCGTCTTTATCGTTTCGCTTGTCTCACCCATCCTCGACTACCAAGTCCTGCGATTGCATATCCCCCGCGCTATTGCCGCCGCCCTGACTTTTCTGTTTGTCATCGTCATGATCGTTATCTTGGTTCTTGTTATCACCCAGGCCGTCCAGAATATTCTGAATACAGCGGAAACCTATAGTGAGAGCATTGCCAGCCTAACCGGCCGGGCCCTCGATCAACTGGCTTCCTGGGGGCTCGACCTGCGAAATCAGGACATCATCTCCGAAATCCGAAAAGGGATTCCCCAATTCGCAACAAATACCATCGGCACCGCATTCGGTTTTTTTTCGAGCGCTTTGTTCGTACTGATTTTCATCCTCTTTCTTCTTATCGGAAGAAATCCACAGGTCATTCGAAATGGTGTCTATGCCGATATTGATCTTCAAATCCGGCGATATATCGGTATTAAGCTGGCGGCCTCGTTCATCACGGCACTTCTTGTCTATGCCGCTCTTGCCGCCATTCAACTCAAGTTAGCCACCTTTTTTGCTGTTTTAGCTTTCTTTCTGAATTTTATCCCATCCATAGGATCTATCGTTTCAACTCTGCTGCCGATTCCCATCGCCGCCGCTCAATACGAAGCCATGAGTCTCTGGGCCGTCCTTTATGTCGTTCTGGTGCCGGGCGTCATCCAAATGACGATAGGCAATATTATCGAACCCCGCTTTCAGGGGCGTGAACTTCACCTGCATCCCATTACCGTGCTTATGGCTTTGCTGTTCTGGGGGCTGCTCTGGGGCATACCGGGCATGTTTCTTGCCATCCCCATGACCGCCGTCATCCGGATTGTTCTCATGCAATTCGATTCTTTCCACTTTATAGTGGATCTTCTGGCCGGTAAACTTCCGGAACCCAGACAATCCATCACGAACGCAAGCTGATCCGTCATCCAATCTGTCTACGATATGGATTTCCATATTCGGTTTGAGGAAAAGAATATGATACCCCCCCCCATTTCTGTCGGTGGTTTTTTACCGGTTTTTGAATGCCTTGCAGGCAATATCGCCTGTAAAAAGCGGGATTGACATACGCAAAACAGTTTCCGTAGTTTTTACTGTTTGCTCGAGAACGGTTTCCCCTTTATGTGTATCAAACCATTGAAGATGATAGACGCCGGAATCCAGTTTGCGTATTTCAAGTGTTGCCGTGGCAACGACAGTCGGCTTTTTTTTATCCACAATCTGATTCCACCAGACCGCCTGCGGATCGAAAATCCACAGGATAGCAGAGGTCTTATCCTGATAACCCAGAACATGCAATGAACCGCCGGAGATATCCGTCTGAACCGGCTGCATCCCCACAAACGAGACATCTTCCAGAAATTCAGATAAAGGTCGATACTGTGCGTACAGATCCTGCCGATCCAATTGATCCCACCACCACAGCATCGCCGTTCCGGAGGCGCCGGAGAAAGTGGAGGCCCATAATGTATTGTGAAAATGCACTCCTTGTAAATCCTGCTTCATGAAATCGCTTAATCCCCATTTGTCGGTCGCCAGCCCGAATTCACCGATCAATCCGAGCTTACCCGGGCCGTTGACTTGCAGCCAGTATCCCCGGTCCTGCAAGACCGCCGCCTCATCCCGAAAGCCATCCATGTCGCCCGGCCGCATATAATGGTGCAGTTGAGCGATATCGATCTGCGCAAGGCGGCAATCGCGCGCGGAAGGATGCCAGGTGCTGGTGGTTCGCAGATGCGTATAGGGATCGATTTGCTCAAGATACTGTCCGAGTTCGGTATAAAAGCGGTCGGTCGGAAGATTGGGATTTTGCTCATTGAAATATTCCCAGGCCGCCACGTTTGTCAAGCAGCCCCATCGTGCGATGGCATATCGTAGAATTTTTTTTGCATCCTCGATTGCCCGGCTATACTCATTGCTCTGGGGATCTTTCAGGGAGTCCATGTATAAATCACGTGTTAAAAGACACAGCATCAGATAAATCCTGTTTTCTTTGGCCGCCTCCAAGACCTCATCGAGCATTTGACAATCGGTCTGGTTATACACACCGCGAGAGGGGCGGTTTACGTCCGCTTCCCACAGCAGATTGGGACCGCCCCCCGTTTCCGTCAGTGTCAATCCATCCAGCAGCCCTTCGCCATCTTCGGCGGCAACACTCATCCGGCCCATCCAAATCTGATTTGGTCCTGTCGTATATGTCTTTTCGAACGAAGTCCATTGCCCCAGCTTGTCCGGCTCGATCCGCCATTCGTTGCCTTCCAGCATGATACGCAGACCTGACGTGTTATTTCGAAATCGTCCCGTCAGGGTATAGGTCGTATTGGGCCGCAGAGGAACCGGATGAGTAGGATCGACGTTCAGCGAGCCGGTTGTCAAACGAACGCACGTTTGGCCGGGATTATCCGGATGGGCGACAAGCAGGTCTTTCCGGCGGCTCCACGACCGGTCCCAGGCGCTCTTGCGCGCCTCGATCGCCATCGCCCAATCCTCACAGCAGGTCCAGATACGCACAAAATTAGCGCCGTTTTCATGCAGTCTTTCAAAGATGGTCCGGGCCCTGGACACGGTTACATATTGCCCCTCGCCTATAAAGGCCAGATTCTGGCCGATAGGAAAGAAAAAATCCCCATTGCCGAACGCGAAAAAATGCGGATCGAGTTTATGGACCCGAACGAATCCGCGGTTTTCAGAGGGGGTACACTGAAATATTACCTGATTCGAGGTGTCGTTTCCGGTTTGATCTTTAAGGATTGCCCGGACCTGATAGGTCCCGATCTGCATCGGGGCGAATCGAGCCTTCCAGACGCCCATTCCTTTGGGATATCGCCAGATCCTGTTACTGCCGGCAGCCGCCGGTCTGGTTTCATATTCCTGTGTCCAGAAGGCCGGCAGTGTGATCGACTTGCCCTCCGGCGTATCGATCCGGATCGACAATTCCGCCTCCTCGGGATCGACAGGATTTTTATACGTCCGATTCACAGAGATTGTCATCTCGATTCGTTCATATTGTCCGACATGATCCGTTTCGATCGATAGTGAAATCGCCGCCCCGGAGGATGCCGTTATCAGACAAAAGAAAACCTGACCTGCCAGGATCGTACTCGACCGCATAGAAACCTCCGTCAAAATGAGATAAGGATTCTCATTCCATGATATCAGATTCAGCCTTTGTCGTACAGTGTCGGAACGATCCCGCCGGGCTTGCGATGATTATAACATTTGTTATAATAGATCTGGGGCACAGGTGCGGACCTTGCCTGCTTGGCTGATGCGTTACGCGAGTAACGGGCCGAATTCTTCGGGTAGTAAAACAGGGTGTGTGTTATGGGAATCCTATCGGTGAAATCGCCTTCCTGCCTTTTTCTTCTTCTCTTTAGTCTATCCTTTTCCAGCTTTGGGGCCGACCGGCCGCAGTGGGGGCAGCAATATACAAGAAATATGGTCTCGGATGAAACCTCGCTGCCTGCTGTTTTTGATCCGGAGACCGGACAGAACCTCAAATGGTCGGTTCCGCTGGGCACCGAGACCTGGTCGACGCCGGTGGTCGGCTCCGGCAAGATCCTGATCGGCACCAATAACGGCAAGCCGCGCGATCCGCGTCATCGGGGCGATCGGGCGAACCTGTATTGTTTTAACGAAAATGATGGCTCCTTCTGCTGGCAGCTTGTCGTACCCAAAATCGACGGCGATCCCTACAAGGACTGGCCTCGTGTCGGCCTGTGCTCAACGGCGACGATTGAGGACAACCTTGCCTATGTGGTCACCAACCGCAACGAAGTCGTTTGTTTGGACCTGGATGGGCAGGCCGACGGCAATGACGGTCCCTACACTGACGAGGGCCGGCACATGGTCCCGGAAGGGAGCGATCCTGTCCAAGTGGCTAAAACCGATGCCGATATCCTCTGGCTGTACGATATTGTCGCCGAGTTGGGCATCTATCCGCACGATGGGGCTCACTGTTCGATTCTGATCCACGGCGATTTTCTCTATATCAATACCAGCAGCGGCCTTAACGAAAGGCACGATGCCGTTCGGGTGCCCGATCAGCCCAGTCTTATCGTCGTGCATAAAAAAACCGGCCGGCTGGTCGCCGTCGAAAAAGAAGGCATCGGCCCGAATATCTTTCATTCCACATGGTCGTCGCCGGCGTTGGGGGTAATGAACGGCAAAGAACGGATCCTCTTCTGCGGCGGCAACGGTGTCTGTTATGCCTTCGAACCGGTTGCAGAAACGCCTCCGCCGGGACAGATTCTCACCCTCCGGCGTGTATGGATGTATGACTTCGATCCGGCTGCTCCCAAAGAGAATGTGCATCAATACATCCGCAACCGCGAAACCAGCCCCAGCAACATCAAGAGCATGCCGATCTTTCATGAGGGCCGCGTCTACATCACCGGCGGGGGGGATATCTGGTGGGGCAAGAACCAGGCCTGGCTCAAATGTCTCGATGCGACCGGCACAGGCGACATTACCCAATCCGGCCACCTGTGGTCTTATTCGGCCGATCCGCACTGCTGTTCGACGCCGTCGGTGCGGGATGGGCTGGTCTTTATCGGCGACTGCGACGGCACGGTTCACTGCATCGACGCCGGGACGGGCAAAGGGCACTGGTCCCATGAATCCGATGCGGAGATCTGGGGTTCGACCCTTGTCGCCGACGGCAAGGTCTATGTCGGCACGCGGAAGGGGACCTTCTGGGTCTTTGCCGCGGCAAAGGAAAAGAACCTGTTGCATACCGTCAAGCTGGACAGCCCTATCCCCAGCACGCCCGTCGCCGCCAACGGCGTGCTCTACGTCGCCACCATGCGGACACTGTACGCGTTTATGAACCAATAGAATTCATACACTACTTCGCCTTGACGTCGTAGCAGAACATCACGTCCTGGTCGCGGATGTATAGTTTGCCGTTGGCGATGACCGGGTGCGCCCAGGCCGGCAGCCTGGTGCGATCCGGCTGTTGGAAGCGGCTGCGTTCGATATACTTCTCCGGATTCGGTTCGATCAGGACGATCATGCCGTCCTCCATGCGATAGTAGAGTCGGCCATCGGCAAAAGCCAGCGAGCCTTTCGCACGGCGGCCAGCGGTTTGCCGCTGATCCCACATGACTTTGCCGGTCTTGAACTCCAGGCAGGCCAGCGCCCCACCCTCATTGCCGCCTGTGGCGCCGTAGAGGTAACCATCCAGAAGGATCATACCGCCATGGTGGTTCTGCATCTCCGTTGTGGCATAGACCTCCTCGGCCTTGACAGAGCCATCGGCATCCTTGCTGAGCTTGACCAGACCGCCGCCTGCGCCATAGGCGGAGGAGGCGAAGATCATCCCGTCGCTATAGACCGCCGTTGCACAGTTGATCCCCATGCGGTTGGCGGGCTTGTCATATCTCCAGAGAAACTTGCCATCGGACGCTGCCACCCCGACCAGCGTTCTTGCGGTAAGCTGGACATATTGCCGCTGCCCTTCGAAATCGATGGCAATCACCGAAGCGTAAGACGCTCCGCCACCGCCGCCCCGTCCACCGCCGAAGCCGCCTCGACGACCACCGAAGCCGCCGCCGCTGGGGGCGTTGGATTCGCCGCCGGGGGCATCGGGTACCTTGCTTTTCCAGATCGTATCGCCGGTCAATGTATTCAGGGCCACCAGCATCGCGTCGGTCCCGCCGGGGGTGACGATGACTTTGTCGCCATCGACCAGCGGCGATTCGCGAAAGCTCCACATGGGTACACGTCCGCCGAAATCCTCCGTCATGCTGCGCTGCCAGACGATCTTGCCGTCGCTGGCCTGCAAACAGGCCACATTCCCCGCCAATCCCACGACATAGAGCCGCTCGCCATCGACCGTCGGTGTGCATGCGGGCCCTTCTTTTCCCTGCGATGCCTGCTGCCGGAAGGCAGCTCCCAGGGGCGATACCCAGATTTCACTTCCGTCTTTTTCGGACAGGGCCCAGACGACTTCCTCATCGCCGCGATTGCCCATGATATAAATCCGTCCGGCGGCAATGGCCGGGGCGCTGTCGCCCCCGCCGAGCTTGTCCACTCTCCAGGCCAGCGGCGGACCATTTTCCGGCCATTGCTTGAGCAGCCCCGTGTCCGCCGATTTGGCGTCGCGGTTGACTCCCCGCCATTGCGGCCAGTCCGCAGAAAATACACTCGTTGTGCAAACGAAAATAATCAGGGAAATAAGTGATATGCCGGTCTTCATTTTCCGTACTCCTTCCATTACATAACTGCCTGTACACAACGCCCGAATCAGAACTCTTGTACAGCATCTACTCAGACGACGTTTTCATTGCTGATAATGCCGTTTTTTTGCATTTTCGATAGTTATTCTGCATGATGGGTGTATTTCCGATAGACCAACACCCCATCTCCGCCGTTGTTGTGTATGTGCCAAGAAAGGGACAGCGGTAACACAGTATTTCAAAAAATACCCGGTCAGGGAACTACCGCCAAAGACCAATCCCGCCTATTCTGTCAGGATCTTGTCGATTTTCGATAGTTCCTCCTTGGTAAAGAATGTATCTTTCAGCGCCCCCAGGTTATCTTCGATCTGCCGGACGGAACTGGCCCCGATCAGGACAGTCGTCACCCGCGGGTCCCGCAGCAGCCATGCCACGGCCATCTGGGCCAGGGATTGGCCCCGTGCGGCGGCCACCTCATGGAGACAGCGCAGTTTCTTCTGTAAATTGGGGGTGACCTGATCTCGCTGAAGAAAACCCGTCGGTCTGGCGGCCCGGCTGCCTTCGGGAATTTCGTGCAGGTACTTATCCGTCAACAGCCCCTGCGCCAGCGGACTAAAGGGGATGCAGCCCACACCCAGCTCCTCCAGCGTATCCAGCAAACCCTCTTCCGGCGTCCGCACCAGCATCGAATACTTCGGCTGGTGGATCAAGAGCCGGTGGCCCATCTGTTCCAGGATCGTGTAGGCGTGCTTGGTCTCCCTGGGCGGATAGTTGCTCACGCCGGCGTAGATCGCCTTTCCCTGCCGGATCGCCTGATCCAGCGCTCCCATCGTCTCCTCCAGCGGTGTATCGGGATCAAGCCGGTGCGAATAAAAGATGTCCACATACTCCAATCCCATTCTCTTTAGACTTGCATCCAGGCTGGCCAGCAGATACTTGCGGCCGCCCCATTCCCCGTACGGGCCCGGCCACATCCGATACCCGGCCTTGGTCGAGATTACCAGCTCATCCCGATACCTGCGCAGGTCGATCGCCAGCAGTTTGCCGAAGGTCTCTTCCGCCGATCCGGGCTCGGGCCCGTAATTGTTGGCCAGGTCAAAATGCGTGATCCCCGCATCGAAGGCACAATGGATCATCGCCCGTGCATTCTCGTATACGTCCACACTGCCGAAATTATGCCACAATCCCAGCGCCAGCGGCGGCAGCAGAAGGCCGCTCTGGCCGCATCGCCGATACCCCAGCTTCTCATACCGTTTGTCCGCCGGCAGATAGGCCATGATCATCCCTTTCCTTGAGGTCTATTCAGGCTCCTATTCTATGTATTCAACCGCTGCTTGTCACCAAAAACATATCCGTATTGCCTGTCTGGAAAGCTTGTCTATTGAATAACGGCATTAAGGTCATCATTGCCTCACGGAAAAACATCAGTACAATATCTTGTATGCGAGATATGGATGAATTGTTTGCGGCACTGGCGCGATCCGGATTCCGAAGTCGATTCCGGCTCGGACAAAAAGAGCGGGCTTATCTACACGCTAAGGGCATGGAGACGATTCGAAAGCATGCATACGATTTCATCAGACAACGCCTCGTTCCGCCCCATCCTGTCCACGATGGAAAGCAGACTCCGATGCGGGGCCACCCGGTCTTTATCGCCCAGCATGCCACCGGAACCTGCTGCCGCAACTGCCTGGCCAAGTGGCACAACTTTCCGATAGGTTCTGCCCTGAATGAAGAACAGATCAAGTATATTGAAACTGTAATCAGATTATGGATTCAAAAGCAAAGTTAATCGGATTGACAAAAAGCAGCTCGGCTTTATAAATACGGCTCTTCGGAATAATTTATGGGTAAAAAGATAAGGAATCGCCTTCGGCGATGCTGATTTATGCTTTTCAAACACCCCCCAACCG
>JAFGGE010000265.1 GCA_016930745.1 Sedimentisphaerales bacterium | reverse complement strand
TGGATATTGGCGTGGATCGTGTCCGGATCGAATCCGACATTTTCCATGATGTCGATCTCGCCGCAGGCTGGCCAGCCAAGCTCCCTGCGATTGATCCCCAGCATCCAGATCGCCGGCCATGTGCCGCGTCCGGTGGGCAGTTTGGCCCGCACCTCGATCCGTCCATACAGAAAATGCTGCTTGCCCCATGTATGAATGCTGGCCGATGTATAATCAGCCCTGTCATATTTCTCCTTCCTTCCCTCGATGATCAGCATCCCATCCTCCACCCGGGCGTTCTCCGCTCTGGCTTTGGTATAATATTGTTTCTCCTGATTGCGAATAAAACCGACTTCATAGTCCCACTTGTCTGCATTGGGCAGGCCTGTATAGTCGAACTCGTCGCCCCAGGTCAGTTTCCACTGGGGATCGTCCGGCGGTACATTAGCAACTAAATCCCGGTCGACCTTGGACTTGAGCGGGGTATGATTGGCGGTGTCGCCGCCATTCTGCAAGAAGAACGCTCCTTCAGTGACACCCGCATCGATGTTCATCGTCGGCGTGTTATCGGCGGTAAAGGTCGCCTGGGTCAACGGCTTCCACAAGCCGTCCGCCGTGCGGACCCAGCCGTTGCCGTACCGGGCGCGACGCACTTGTTGGGCGCTTTGGCCGTTTCGGCGGAAGTCTTCAATGAAGCAATAATATCCGTTTAGCAAATCGCCCCCCGTGATCGTCTGAAACGTCGCCAGGTGTTTCCACTGTTTCTCCTCGTTCAAATAGAAATAGGCGGCATAGGTGGTGCGGTCGCCTTCGACTTCGGTCTTGACCATGCATTTGTACGTCTGTCCGACCTTCCAGTCGTAGTCGAACATGCTCTTTCCCCCCGTGCCTTCATTGCCGAACCGGCTGACTTTGACGCCATCCCCTTCATAAAGCACTTTGACTTGACGATCCTGCGGCACGGCGTTGGGATTGTCTTGCTTGCCGGGATCCCATACGGAAAAGATCACGACCTTGCGGCCTTCCCACAATTCCTGAATCCCGAAATAGCCATGATTGAATCCGCATACGCAGAAGTAACTGCCCGGCACACTCTTTTCCACCGTCACCTCGTTGTAATACACCGTACCATCCGGCGCCGGGTACCACAGGTGAACGCTACGCGCCGCTTTGGGCGGTTCATTCTGTGCCAAACCCGTGAGACAGAGGAGACCGAAGAAAACGAGTATGGCGGCGATTCTGACATGGTTCTTCATCACGTGTCCTTTCCGAAACAGGATAGAGGCTCGGTCGAATTTCATTTTGTCCTATTATAACGGAGAAAACCTTTTCTTTCAATGTCGCTGCCCAGAAGGGGAAGAACGCAGAGCTCCTATTCGTCCGGAGTCGATTCCGGCGTGATGCGACGGGTAAGGGAATGAATGCCCGATACAACGGTCAGAAGGAGCATCAGAAAATAGGTAACGATGGTGAACCAGTCGCCCCATTCGCGGCTGACAAAGGCCCACCCGATCATGACAGTGCCGATCCCGAACGACTGGAAGCTCATCTTGATCTTGCCGGAAAAGACCGCCCCGAATTCCACGCCCCGTGCCTCAGCGATATGCCGTAAAATCGTCACGCCGACCTCACGAACGAACAGGATGATTGCCGTGCCCCAGCGAACCGCATCCAGCGCCCATGGAGGCACATTATAAGGGGACTGTGTGAAATTGGCCAGCAGCGGCTGACCGATCCAGGCAAAACAAAAAAAGGCCCCGCAGACCAGCACCTTATCGGCCAGCGGATCGATCATGCGGCCGAATTTGCTCGTCACATTCAGATACCGCGCTACGGAACCATCGATCAGATCGGTGATACCGGCGATCACAAACAGCACAAACGCCACGATCAGAAATCGCCATGGCTTGGGGTCTTCGAACCGGGGAGCATACAGCACCATCCCCAGAAAGATCAGGGTCAGGATCAGACGGATCACGGTCAATCCATTGGGAATCTGCCGCACCAGTTTGTTTTTCACTTCAATCGCCACAGTTCCCCGCAAAGAAGTTTATCGAACGCTCCGGCCATTTCGGGTTGGCCGATGATAGATCAGTGTATACAAACATCGGCACATTTCAATCCCCTACCTGCTCCACGACGAGGTCATAATCGGCCGTATCTACGACCCGAACACGCACAAACCGCCCCGGCTCAGCAGAGCAGTCGTGGATCAGGCACACGCTGTCGATTTCCGGGGCCTGGCCGTAATATCTTCCCTGGCCGGTCCCGTCGTCTCCCACCGCATCCACAAGGCAGGTCAACTCCCTGCCGATCAGGCTCTTGGCTTTTTCAAACGCGATTTGCTGCTGGGTCAGCATCATGGCTTCTCTCCGCTGGCTTTTTATCGCTTCCGGGACCTGGTCCGGCATTCCGGCGGCGGGGGTGCCTTCCTCCGGGCAGAAACTGAAACAACCCAGGGCATCCAATCGCGCCCACCGGACGAAATCCAGCAGTTCCGCAAAATCCTCATCGGTTTCTCCGGGAAATCCCACAATCAGCGTAGTGCGCAACACCACGCCCGGCATGGCCGCACGCAGTTTATCGATCAATTCGATCGTCGTTTCCCTGCGGTCGGGCCGGTTCATGGCCCTGAGCAATCTGTTGCTGATATGCTGCATCGGGATATCGATATAAGGCAAGACCTTCCGGCTGTCGGCGATACTGCCGATCAGCTCGTCGCGGAGGGAGGAAGGATAGAGATACATCAAACGAATCCATTCCAGCGTTTCGATCTGTTCGAGCCGTCCGATAAGGTCGGCCAGCCTGCCGTTTCCATCCCGATCGCGGCCATAGGATGTGGTGTCCTGCGCCACCAGGTTCAGCTCCACCACGCCGGAATCGACCAGTTCCCGCGCTTCGCGGTCGATCTGATCGATCGATTTGCTGCGGAACCGGCCCCGAATCGAAGGGATCGTGCAGAAGGCGCATTGCCGATCGCAGCCTTCGCTGATCCGCAGATACGCCCAATGGCCCGGGGTAATCAGCAACCGTCCGCTATCTGAGTGGTTTTCTGTGGCCGGTC
>JAFGGE010000264.1 GCA_016930745.1 Sedimentisphaerales bacterium | reverse complement strand
GCCTGTCGTTGTCATTTGAACGATATGCCCGCTCCATTACTTATCAACACACCAACCCGCTTGGCCAAAACTGCATGAACGCTTACTTTTTTCTTTGTTTCCTTATCCTCTTTCCACAGGACTGATAATCGTATCCCGTCGCCGGTGATTTCTTCGCAATCATCAAAACGTAGTCCTTCGATCACATTATCATGAATGTCGAGCACCTGCACTCTGAGTGTTCCTCCCAATGCATCGGCATTAACCGCCAATCCCCGAATTGTGTCCAGCAGCAGCGGGATTGTCAGGAGTTTGCCTGTTTTTCCCGGCAATGCCTTGTATGTAACGTATCGATCCAAGGGCATCTTAACAAGACCAATCCGGCGCTCTTTAAAACGGTTTGCCTTGTGGCCCTGTTTATATCCACAATAATACAGATAGACTTCTTCCCCCACAATAAGCTGCTCATCGATCCAGGCATGAGCGCGATCCCAGGTCTGCGGTTTCGGGTTCCGGTCAAAGAAGACCTCCGGCTCACGATGCCAATGCCTGCCGTCACGGGTCCAGGCCAGGGCTGTAAAGCCTATCCCGTATGCCTCCGGCTCGATGAGCGGCGGCTCATCCGCTTTCAGGTCATCGCGAAGAATCTTGACCATTCCGATTCGCAGGGGGCCGCGAGTCAAGAAGCCGGACATGCCATAAAACTCCGTCCTTCCTTCGTCCTTCTCTTTATCGGGGCGTATCACATACCAGGGCTCCTCCCAGTGTATCAGGTCTTTGCTGAAACTTTGCTTGGTAACTCGCCGGCGGCCTTCCCACCCGGGATCGGTTATGTGGGTGGAGATAATGGCCATGTATTGTTTCCTGATGGGATCCCAGGATATATTGTTGATATCATGGTCGTGCCCGAGGACGATCCGATCGACGAGCGGTTTAAAGTGCAGGCCGTCGGGCGAAACGGCGATGCGCAGTCCTTCGTTAAAGTAATAGCCATACTTGTATCTTTGTTCGGGGTGCGGATAGTTTGGTCCCTCATCAATGACCTCCGAACCAAACTGGATGGTTGCAGGATCCTGCAATACGCGATGCGGCCGGATCCAGTGAATCCCATCCGGCGATTCCATGTATCCGATGTGCGAACGGTCTATTCGCTGGTCGTCGTACCATGAGCCGTACCAGATACGAAAACGACTCGTCTGCGGGTCTTTATGAACGGAAAAAAACGGCTGGAAACAACGATCCTCTTCGCCAGTGATCAGCGGATTGGGAATGGCCGGATCTCGCTTCGGCTGATTGATCTGCCTGGTAATATTATCACTTTTTTCGATTAAGTAATCGTCCAATAACAGTTGCACGCCCCGACAGACATAGGGCATCTTGTCATCGGTCTCTACTTTCGCCGCTGGTCGAGCGTTAGCGAAAGCACGCCCACTCAGGAAACAACAGCCAAGTAATAAAAAAAGTATCCCATGTAAACGAATCTGAGGAACGATTTGCATACCCTGACAGCTTCCCTTCAAACGGCAGAAAAGCATAGGTTTTCCTCCCGAACGAAACAGCGTTAGTAAACGGTCAAGCAAATCCTGACTCTAATCAGGGAAATACAAAACCATTATAATGTACGTTTCCAACTCTGCAAAGATCGTTTCCATTTCATGACAGAGCGCATAAAAAAAGCAGGGTGGAGGAAAATCCACCCTGCTCGAAAACACCGATCTATCGGACTAGGGAACCTGCTGAAGCCACTGGGCGGCAAAGATCGCCAGGTCCTGCAGATCCACCTTGCCGTCGCAGTTCAGATCCGCACTGCGGCAGCAGAAGGCCTCCGAGGTAATCGCAAAGGCCATATCGATGGAGTTTTTCTCCAATTCATGATACGGATGAGCCGGCGGGTAGCGCAGCTCTTTCCAGAGCCGCGGCAGCTCGCTGCCCACATCAAAAACGGCATCGTCATTATAGTGCTCCGGCCAGCGGCGTGTCTTCCAGCCAAAAGTATAACCTTCCGGCGTATCAACCTGAACATCCAGCCAGTACACAATCGGCTTCTCACGCGAGCCTTCCTGCAGGAACGGCTCCTTCTCACGCGGAATCTGGATATCGATGCGCCAGACCTCCGTATCCCCGGCGGGGATGAGCTCCTCATTGACGATATCCCACCAGTACTCTCCGCCTTCGACCTTGGCGGCCAGTTTCATCTCAAACTCGCCGGGCAGAAAGTCGCCCTGCCAGAGCAGTTTGGCCGGTTTGGAGTAGTTGTTCGCCGGGTCCGGCCCTTCCGGTCCGACCGGATCATCGCTGTGAATGCTCAGATGAATCTTCTCGATAACCGGCGGCTCTCCGAGCGGCTTGTCCTTGTGTTTGCTGCCCCACAGATGCACATCGGTAATATGGCCGGTCTCGGTGCACAGGAAATCATCCGCCAGCCAACGAAGCCGACCATCGCTGTTGTCCACCCGGATATCAATGCCCATCGGCGACAGATCGGGACGCTGGAGCCACTTGATCCCGCCGTTGTGGCCGATCTTGACCAAGTAGTCCTCCACTTCCCCGTTGGGCGCATCGCCCGTAAAGCCCAGGTTGGTGATATTGGGATCGCGAAGGAAGCGGAATCGCGCAAATGTCGTGCTGTTGGGTTGAGCCGTCATCGGCACCGGGAATACCAGTACATTCGATCCTGCGCTGAGCCCTTGGCCGCTGAAGATTTGATCGCCGGGTTCGGCCCAGGAACTGTCGGCGCTGAAGTCAATCCAGGCAAACAGGCTGCCTGCGACCGAAGCGGTTACTTCGATCTTGGCCGGCCGGCCGGGGATCAGCGGCCAGGTGGCAAACACCACGCCGTCTTCATCATCGTTTCCGTCGTTGTCATCCCCATCGGCATACGCCGTAGGCTGGCCGTCCCGATCGGGATCGACGCCGGCGCCCAGATAAATGTTATAATCAATAAGGTGGCTGGCCCCGTTATTGACGCGCAGCGTGGGATAAGCCATCGCCGTGAAACCATCGGGCGCATCGCCCCAGTCGCGGTCCGGCGGCGATTCGATCATCACCGTATAATCCTCGACTTCGCCGTCGTGCGCCGGTCCGGCATAGCCGAGTCCCTGAACCGTGCTGATCCGGAAACGAGCATAGGTCGTGGCTCCTGCCGCCGCGGCAGGGACGGGGAAGCTCACCGGATGCATAGCGCCGGGCGGCAGAAACATATCCAGAATGATCTGCTCCGAACCGTCGGCCCAGACATCGTCCCAGTCCCCATCGGCGTTAAAGTCCAGCCAGGCATTGACCATACCTCCGCTTGGCGATGCGGTCAGATCAATCATAACCATACCGGTCCCCCCGGGGATCAGGGGGTTCGTAAATGTAACGCCGTCCTCATCGTCCATGATATTCAGGTCGTCTCCGTCGGCGGCAGCGGTCGGCTGGCCGTCCGGTTCGCTATCCACCAATACGCCCATCTGCGGTCCCTGTCCGATCAGAAGATGCCGCGCCCCGTTGTTGGCCAGAGTCGTCGGGTAGTGCGGAGGCACTCCGGTCGGATCTTCCGGCGCATCCCCGAAGTCCATGGTCGGACCCGGAGGGGTGGGAATGATATAATCTTCGGTTTCGCCGTATCGATATCCCAGCGCCGGTCCGGCGCCGCCGAAGCCTACCGCTCCGGCCACCGGCTGCCACTGCTGCTCCGACAAGGTGATTCGCATCCAAATGTGGTCCGTGGGCCAATCGATCGGACCCAGCGGCCAAAAGGCCCAGAATGGCGATGTCGTAAATGTAAACACACCCGGCCCCGGAATCGAGACCTGGTCATTTTGAACCGCCCACTCGGGAATCACTTGGCCATTCGGGGGCACAAGCGTGTCGTCCCAATCGCCGTCCATGTTCCAGTCGAACCAGACATTGACGTACATGGAACGCAGGATCGGATTGTTCACCGTTACGATATACTGGAACGTGTTCTGCTGGAACCATTGCAGATGCAAGGGAAAGACCACACCGTCATCGAACTGATCCAGATCGGGCTGATCCTGGGGCGGAATGATGTTATTCACGCCGTCCTGATCGGGCCCGATATCCGCTTCCATCTCCAGGCTGACCTGCGGGCCCAGCCAGGCCAGATCGCGAGGCCGCCAGTGAATCGGGCCGTGCGGCGGGGAACCCACCTGATACACCGTGGGGAAGTTGGCCAGAACCTGCATGGGCCCGCCGGGCGGATAGGCCGTCATCGGCGAAATACCCCATGAGTTCGACGTGTCCGGGGCATCGCCCAGATCGGCGTGATGCCCTTCGTGCATATGCCAGACCCAGCGGAACTCGGGCTCGCCGGCGTTGTTTTCGTTTTCCACACCGACTCGAGAAATCACCACATCGCCGGGATGAATCGGCATCGGCTCAGCCGTGTGGAATCCCTGGTCAGGCAGGTCGACTTCTACAAAAATATCAAAGAAACTGTCCGGAGGGAACGCCTGTGGATTCGCAGGATCGATCGGCATGCCTTGCGGATCTTCCACAGGAATCCATGGAAAGGCTTCCTGCTGGCCTTCACGCCGCAGCATGGCGGCCAGTTCCTGCATGCCGCCCATTTTCTCGACCTCTTCCGAAGAGAACCGAGTCAACTGCAATTCAACAATTCGGGCCGGCGTCTGCATCATGGAGTCGTTCCGCACCCGGAAAAACTGCGGACGTTCCAGCGGAATATCCTCCACCTCAAAACCGGGGATCAGGATTGCCCCGTCATTGACGCCCCCGTGGATGCGAACACCGTCCCGCGTCCACCAGCCGACCAGGTCGATCACCAGATTGCTGCACTCCAGATCGAAAAACAGGCCCAGATGCAGCCAGTCGCAATACTTGAACTCCCGTCCGAAAAAGTCGATCCGAAATCGGTACCACTGCCCCGTCGGATCGGCCGGGTCCGGTTCGATCTGGTGCTGCCATTCTGGAAAATCCGAAATGACCTGCACCAGTTCGGGCGGCGAACTCGATTCGATCCTTCCTTCGATGTGGAAGTCGTTGGCCGGCTGGTCAAAGACTTGCGGGGGGATATCCATATGGACATCCACATTGAAACCGGCGATCAAGGCCCACACCGGCGCGACCAGGACCGCCATGAGCAAAAGAATCAGTGTCTTTTTCATGGTACTTCCTCCCTATTGTTGGAATATGTGAATGGATAGAATCCTATAGACATCATACCAATATTGGTACAGGTTCGACGCCGCTGCAGACCGGTGTAGAAAAGGAGAGCCCGACAGGAAAAGGCCTCCATGAGGGATATATCGGCATGCCATGCCTTTGCCTTCATCTTCATCCTCCGCAGGCGCAAATTACGCGATGAGGTATAAGGAAATCTACGGATGCGCTATCGGTAAAACACCCGATAAAAAGCTGTGGGTCAACCCTACCCCGTCGCTCTACCCTTTTAGAATAACCCCTAAATCCTTATCTGTCAAGGTTTTTTTCCCAAATAAACGCGTAGTTCTGTCTTTTTCAATCGATTCTCCGGGATGGAAATTTCTTCTTAAAAAATCGATTCCTCATCCCCTCCGCACATCCATCTAACAAACCGGGCGTATCATTCATCGTGAGAATCGTGATCGTTTTCCGGTTCTTTCGAGGAGAAAGGTGATGACTTGGGTCGCGGCGTTCTGCGGCCCTCCTTTTTTTCCCGGACCACCGGCGCCGCACCCATATGAGTGTGGGCATGCAAAAATGTTTTACAGTGAAATGCAAGTCCCCATACCGGCAGAAGATTCCTCGCTCCGTTCGGAATGACCGGGAAAAACTAGTCCGGGTAATAACGCCAACCCTCTTCGGGGCTATACCAGTGCGAGGTGCCCTTCGTGCCGACATACCATGTCAGCCGGAACGTATCTTCCGATTTGCCATAGGAAAAGAACTTCTCCAGGGCCTTATCCTCATATGCATACCCGGACAGGTCGGGCGGAAACTGCTGTTCCTTGAGCCGAACCTCATAGGCATACGACACGATCCGCCCTGCCTCGGTCTGAAGCCGCAGCAGACGATCGCCAAGAATCAACTGATACGGGATGATCAGCCCGGCCAGAAGGAATGTTAGGATTGACGCCAGAGCGGGGCTGCGAATCGCCACGACCAGAAAGATCAGGTTGAGCCAGACCGCCAGGAAATACAAGCCGCTGGTTACTTCGCTGATCGTATGATATGCAAGCCGGGCGCAGAACCACTCCAGCCCGACAGCCGCCAGGCCAAAGAGAAGATAACAGACAAATCCCCCGGCACCCTTCTTTTTAACCGGCAGCATCAGGCCCAGCCGCATCGAAAAGACATACAGCAGCAGAAACACCAGCACCAGAAGGCCGATCAGAAGAGCAATCATCCCACCCGGCAGGCCCTGGGGCCCGACCCGGCCCGTTCCCCAATCCACCCCCAGCAGCCCCGCTCCCGCAACGGCCCCCAGCACCAGGATCGAGACGAAAAGCACGATTCCATTCAGATTTGGACTCATCCATGGCGATTTCATACGTCCAATCCTACCGCCCCCGCTCGAAAATGCAAGCCCGGAATTATTTGCCTGTGATCACGCCTCCTGTTCCGGATCACGCTCTTTCCATATACGATAGGCAGAAACCAAAATAGCCAGCGCAAGGGCATAAAAAGCCATCCCCATAAACGGCAGCAGAATGACTCGCATAACGGATACCTGATTTTTCTATCTTATTGCGGGATCCGGAACAAAGGAATGCACCCATTTCACTCGGTTACAAGCCCTTTGTCAGCATAAATCCCGGTAGAGACAGGAATTTCTTGCTTTTTATAGGCAATTTTGTTAGACTGGTTTTGTATTATGGAGGGGTAGTGTCTTTTTATGGACAGAGAAAGATCTTGAGAAGTGTTCTTTCGGAGGCAAGGTTGATGGAAAAAGTATGTGTGATCCTTTCTGTATTGTTTGTGGCCGCAGGCCTGCACGCCGGGACCATCGCGCACTGGAACTTCGAGGACGGCACGCCGGATACGCCCATGAACTCAACTGGAACGACCGGCCAGATCGGCACGGCGGACATCTCGGGCAACGGCCATGATATGTATGCCTGGGACGATTACTGGGGACCGATGTTCTCATCGGCGGGCGAAACACCGACCGGATTCGGTCTCAGCAGCGAACACGACGGACACAGAGACGGCTATACGCTGTCCAATCTGTCGGCCTGGTCGACGAGCACCTATACTATCGAATTCGCGTTCAAGCTGGACGACCTGGCCGGCTGGAAAACCCTGATCGGAAGGGACGGCTGGGCCCAGTATAACGGTCAGAATATCGACATCGGCGCTGCCCTGTATATCCAGAAGAACGGGGAAAACAACGCGATCCGATTCGATTTCGCCACCGTCAGCGGGGAACGCTATCACCTCGATTCCACCCTTGTTCCGGCAGCGGGCCAATGGTATCGCATGGCTATTGTCGGAGACGGGGACCAGATCAATATGTTCGTCGATTCGCTGGACGGCAGCGGTTTCCAGGCCGCCGGTGAGCATGCGCTGACCGAAGGCATGGATCATGCCCTGCTGGCGACCGGCAACTGGACCTTTGGACGCGGCTGGCATAACGGCAACTTCGTCGATCACATCGTCGGAAATCTGGATGATATCCGTTTCAGCGATGTCGCCCTGACGCCGGCCGAGTTCATTCCCGAGCCGACAACACTGGCCCTGCTGGGGCTGGGCGGCCTGATGCTTCGCCGAAGACGCCAATAGAATCTATCGCCGATCCTGACTGAAAAACAGACTGTTTACGGAGGTGTAATCATGAAGCGCTTACACTGTGCATTGATTGTGTTGGTTGGACTGGTACTGGCCCTGCCGGGATCGGCGGCCACGATACTGCATTACAATTTCGAGGACGGTGCGCCGGAGGCCTTGATGAATCCCAGCGCCACGGTTACCGGCCAGATCGGTTCCCTGGATATCTCGGGAAACAACTACCATATGTACGCATGGAATGATTATTATGGCCCCATGTTTTCTTCCTTAGGTGAAACCCCCACGGGTATCGGCCTCAGTTCTGAGCACGACGGCCACAGGGACGGCTATTGCTTTGATGCCGGCCTGGTGGGGTGGAGCCCCAGTGTCTGGACGATCGAGTTTTCCTTCAAACTCGATGATCTGTCCGGCTGGCGCACCCTGATCGGAAGAGACGGCTGGGCCCAGTATAACGGCCAGAACATCGACGTTGGGGCCGCCCTGTACATCCAGAAAAATGGAGAAAACAACGCCATACGCCTGGACTTTGCTACGGTCAGCGGGGAACGCTATCATCTGGATTC
This sequence comes from Sedimentisphaerales bacterium, assembly GCA_016930745.1. Lineage (GTDB taxonomy): Bacteria > Planctomycetota > Phycisphaerae > Sedimentisphaerales > Anaerohalosphaeraceae > JAFGGE01. The sequence goes on along the minus strand of JAFGGE010000264.1, from coordinate 6,462 downwards.
GACTCTTTTCCCGGAAGTGGGGCAATGGTACCATTTCGCCATCGTCGCCGACGGCGATCAGATCGATATGTACGCCGATCGACTGGACGGTAATGGATTCCAGGCCGCCGGTGAGCATACTCTGACAGCGGGCCTGGATCATGCCCTTCTGGCAACTGGTACCTGGACCTTTGGCCGCGGCTGGCATAACGGCAACCAGGTTGACCAAATTGTCGGAAATCTGGATGATATCCGCTTCAGCGATGTCGCCCTCTCGCCCGAGGAGTTCCTCCACAGCCTGTATGCCTTTAATCCTGATCCGGCACAGAATGCCCCGAATGTGCCCACATCACAAGACACTCTTACCTGGACCAACCGGGATAATGTGGATGTATGCGAGGTCTACTTTGGGAAAAATATTCCCGAACCCAATTCCGCCGACTACAAAAGCGTCTTAACCCTGATCGGCACGATCCAGAATCCCGACAAGACCGCTTCGGTATCCATCCCGGACCCATTGACTGAGGGGGATGTCTGCTATTGGGTGGTTGATTCCTACCGCAACAGCGCCCCGCCGGAGGAGCCCAATCTTCCCGGTCTGCTCTGGACGTTCCTGGTCAATGACAATGATGAGCCGTCCGTCGATGCCGGACAGGACACAGGCGTCTGGCTGGGCATGGACGGCACTCCGGGACAGGTGACGGTCGCTCTGGACGGGATCGTAACGGATGACGGCCTGCCGAATCCGCCGGGAGCGGTTACGGTATTGTGGACACAAGTTTCCGGACCCGGCGTGACCATCGATTCGGCCAATGCACAGACCGCCTCGGTAACGCTAACCCAAACAGGCACGTATGAATTCCGCCTGTGGGCCTCGGACAGCCAGTTCGAATCCGACGATACGGTCGTGCTCTATGTCGGGGCAAATTCCTGTCAGGCGTCTCACATGATGCCCGGTTCGCCCGGGTATGCGGTCCAGGATGTCAATCAGGACTGCATCGTCAACCTGCTGGACTTTGCTGATTTCGCCGCCGTATGGTTGTCTTGTACAGACCTCCTGACGGATTGCGATTGAGAGAAAAGATTGCGCTTCTTTGTGCCCCTTCGGTTTTTAGGCCAAAAACCAAAGAATCGCAAAGATGCTCAAAGATGCGCACCTTTCTCCGGCATCATACCTGGCCTGAGGTTGGGATGATTCTGTCCCTGTCATTCTGGCAGGGGAAATCGCTTGTGAATCTATAAATACTTTTATATAAAGTATTTACGATTATTTTGGTCGGTGGGAACAGGAATTGCTCTGTTCTATTCTGATCTTTTACCGAAAGGACAGAATAGAATGCGATTTGATAAATTTACCATGAAAGCCCAGGAGGCCATCGCCACGGCACAGCAGACGGCGATGGCCCGTTCCCATACCGTGCTGACCCCGCTGCACATCCTGCACGCCCTGCTGGAAGACAGCGAAGGGATGGCCGTGATGATCCTCAAAAAGATCGGTTCCCATGTGGACCGGATTCGCAGCATGACCGACAGCGAGGTCAACCGGCTGCCCAAAGGCGCCACCGGCGGCGGCGCGATCATGCCCGATCCTTCATTCGGACAGGTCCTTCTGGACGCCCAGAACCGGGCCGACAAAATGGGCGATGAATATCTCAGTGTCGAACACCTGCTTTTGTCCCTTGCCGAGGTCAATAGTCAGGCCAAAGAAATCCTGAGCGTCAATTCCATCACCCCGGAGCTGATCGACAAGGCCCTTGTGGAAATCCGCGGCACAGAGAAGGTGACCACGGACAATCCCGAATCCCAGTACAAGGCCCTGGAGCGATTCGGCATTGATCTGCTGGAAATGGCCCGCAAAGGCAGGCTCGATCCGGTCATCGGTCGCGAGGATGAGATCCGCCGCTGCATGCAGGTCCTGAACCGGCGCACCAAGAACAATCCCGTACTCATCGGCGAGCCGGGCGTGGGTAAGACCGCCATCGTGGAAGGACTGGCCCAGCGCATTGTCGCTGGCGATGTACCCGCCGGCCTCAAGGACAAACAGGTGATCGCCCTGGATATGGGGGCCCTGATCGCGGGGACGAAATTCCGCGGCGAATTCGAGGACCGTTTCAAGGCCGTCCTGAAAGAGGTCGTCTCTTCCGAGGGCCGGATCATCCTGTTTATCGACGAGCTGCACACCATTGTCGGGGCCGGCAAGGCCGAAGGCGCTGTCGATGCGGGCAACCTGCTCAAGCCGTCTCTGGCCCGCGGGGAGCTGCGCTGTATCGGCGCCACGACAATCGACGAATACCGTAAATACATCGAAAAAGACGCCGCCCTGGAACGGCGATTCCAGCCGATCATGGTCGATCCGCCGGATGTGGAAGAGACCATCGCCATTCTTCGCGGCCTCAAGGACCGCTATGATACGCATCACGGCGTTCGCATCACCGACTCGGCCCTGGTCGCCGCCGCCACGCTGTCCAATCGGTATATTGCCGACCGCTGGCTGCCGGACAAGGCCATCGACCTGATCGACGAGGCGGCGTCGCGCCTGCGGATCGAGAACGATTCGCTGCCCGCCGAGCTGGACGACATCCGCCGCCGGATCATGCAGTTGGAGATCGAGCGGGAAGCCCTGAAAAAGGAGACCGACAAGGCCAGCGCCGACCGTCTCAGGAAAGGCGAAAAGGAACTGGCCGAGCTGAAAGAGCAAAATACCCGGCTCACCGCCAAGTGGGAAGCGGACAAGGGCGACATCGACCGGATCAAACAGCTCAAGCAGCAGATCGCCGCAGCCCACCATGAGTTCGAAGAGGCCCAGCGTCGGGGAGAATTGGAAACCGCCGCCCGAATCAAGTACAGCACGCTCACAGACCTGACCAAACAGCTTGCCGCCGCCGAGGAAGCCCTTGTTCGGGCCAACGGCGGAAAAATGATCCACAACGAAGTCACCGAGGAGATGATCGCCCGCGTGGTCGCCAAATGGACGGGCATTCCCGTCTCGCGTCTGATGAGCGGACAGCGGGAGCGGCTGTTACAGATGGAAGAGGAGATCCGCGAACGGGTCGTGGGCCAGGATGAAGCCGTCGCGGCCGTGTGCAATGCGGTTCGGCGCAACCGGGCCGGACTGGGCGATCCGAACCGTCCGATCGGTGTTTTTCTGTTCCTTGGCCCGACCGGCGTGGGGAAAACCGAGCTGAGCAAGGCCCTGGCTGAGTTCATGTTCAACGATCCCAACGGCATGATCCGCATCGACATGAGCGAGTTCATGGAGCCGCACTCGGTCTCCCGGCTGATCGGCGCCCCGCCCGGCTACATCGGATACGACGAGGGCGGCAAGCTCACCGAGGCCGTCCGACGCAAACCCTATTCGGTCATCCTGCTCGATGAAATCGAAAAGGCCCATCCGGATGTGTTCAACATATTGCTGCAGGTCTTCGACGACGGCCGGCTGACCGATGGCAAGGGCCGCACCGTCGATTTCAAGAACACGGTGATTATCATGACCAGCAATTTTGCCGGCGACCTGATCCGTCAAATCACCGACTCGGAAGGTCAGGACTGGGAGATCGAAGCGCGGGTGCGGGACGCCCTTAAGCAGTCGTTCAAGCCGGAGTTTCTTAACCGGATCGATGAGACGATCGTCTTTCACATGCTCAAACGCGAACATCTGGAAAAGATCGTGGATATCCAGCTTGGCTACCTGCGGGACCGGCTGCTGGCCCGTAAGCTGCATGTGGAATTCACCGACGCCGCTCGCGAGCAACTCTTGTCCGAGGGGTATGATCCAGCCTTCGGGGCTCGTCCGCTCAAGCGGGTCATCCAGCGTCAACTGGAAAATCCGCTGGCGACCGAATTGATCGCCGGCCGGTTTGCCGAAGGCGATACCATCCGCATCGACGCCGGGGCCCATCAGTTCACCTTCGAAAAAGCAGGCGGATCGCATGAATAAATCCTGACTCGTTCCCACCCAGAGCAAAATCGGTCGGACGCAACTCATCACCGACCTGTTTTTTGACAGGCGTGAAAAAACGTTGCAGTTTTTGGGGAATTTTGCCGATGATAATCATACAGCCTCCGTGTATATAAGTACTTTTTTCCAAAATACTTATCGGCATTCGAGGCTGTTTTTGTTGAATCCCCGTTACCATCAAAATTCCCTTAATCGGTCAGTTTGAATATATTATTTGTTTTCTTTTCTCCATGGAATCGGTAAGTTCTTAAAAGGATCAAATGTCCAAGTCACATGGTTCATCCATTCTTCTATCGTAGATTGATTTTGATTTTTAATAGATCCATTTAGCCTTATTAAATCCCCTATACATTCATCCGATATTTCTAACCGTTTGTTTCTAGCAGCAGCTTTTGTTATCACCTCACAAATTCTTTGCACAATATCGAGCCTTTCCTTTTTGTGAGCACTTACAATGGCGCAGTAAGCATAGAATCCCATATTATAGGAATCATATTCACCCCTATCTAAACTTTGTCTGGCTGCTTCTTCAAGTGCTAAAGCGGATTCGACAGGCATACCAAGTTCATCATAAAGATAAGACAAGTAAAAATAATTGCAAAATGTCTTGTGTTTTTCTACCCACTCTACATATCTATTAATCCCTGAATATCTGTCTCCACAATAGACTTCTAGAAAAGAACCCATAAGAGGTAACCACCAATTGTCAGGAATTCTATCACTTCCCTCCTTACAAACATTTAACGACTTTTCAAAATGATTCATTTGCAGATAAAATATTACTCTTTGCGTGTATGCTTTATATGCATTTCCTCTTATTCGTATGTAATCGCGAAAGGCATCCTCTTCTTTTTGTAATAAAGCTTCGTTTGGTATCCGATCATTACTTTTTATGGTAACTTCACATAATAACCGATCCCCCGCTTCACTATAATAGGACAATTTCCATGCCTTCTCGTTTTCTGGTGTTTCTGGGTAGAAAATTTCTAAGATATAACCATAATGATCATGCCCTCCTTGCATTTCAAGTCGCGCCCCTTTAGGAGAAATGTTAAAAGATTGAGGTTCTAAGTTTCGAATTATTGGAGGTATCAGTCTACCACCATAATATGCTAAAGAAACATTGCCTTCTATACTTTCACATAATCTTGCAAGCTCCCTTGCGACAGGTTCATATACTTCCCTAGTAAGCATTTTTTCCTTGTTTGACTTATGCCAATCAAATTCACGAGCGATATCGCAACTTATATTTATCCAAGAAAAAAAGATGCTGCCGACAAAAAGACAAAGTAAAATAATTATAATTAACACAAAAAAATGCTGATTTCTCATAACCTATTACCTTTGTCTCCTATTTTCCCTATTAACAGGTAGTCGGGTAGGGCGGGCCATACCCACGCTGTTTTATTCTATGCCTTCCATCGCTCCATCTATACCATCGGCCCGAAACAAACTCTACTCCCGTTTATTATACCATCCCTGCTTCCGGAACCGATAGACTATCGAATATGTCAGGGAAATCCTGTTTTTTTGGTTCAATCCCGAAAAGGTGGTTGATTGGTAGACATGAAAAATGGATTTATCGCATTACAGGCGCCGGCATACTCCTTGAAATGAACGGTTTCACAAAGGCTGGCGCCTCATCCTATATACCGTTATCAGGGCGTTCAGGCCGCTTCCCGGCGTCGCCCAATCCTGCTCGAAAGCAGGGGATAATATCCCTGTATGCTGTTGCCTTAAAGCGTTACATCCACAATACTTATGGATTTCATGGAGAAAATTCCACCAAATCGATTGGAGTGGAACCCCCATTTTTTTAAAAAACCGCTTGACGCCGGATCTAGTTACAGTAAAATTCCGATTTAAGAATGAATTACGAATTAGGAATCGACAATGAAGAGTTCTCCGGACGATTTGCATCAGCGGATGGACCATTTAACGGAAGGTCTCCGGCAGTCCGGCGTCAAGCTGACGCCCCAGCGGCTGGAGATCTTCCGGGAACTGGCCGCTTCGGGAGAGCACCCGGATGCCGAGACGATCTATCGACGCGTCCGCCGGAGGATGCCCAGCGTATCGCTGGATACGGTGTACCGGACCCTGTGGCTGCTGCTGGACCTGGGTCTGATCACCACGCTTGGCTCCGCGCGGGAAAGAACCCGTTTCGACGCGAACCTGAAAAGCCATCACCATTTTATCTGTTCGGTCTGCGGCAGGACGCAGGATTTCTACAGCGAAGAATTCGATGCGCTGAAGATTCCTCCTACCGCCAGGAGTTTCGGCCGGGTGGAAACGGCGCATGTGGAAGTGCGAGGCGTCTGCCTCGACTGTATAAATAAGGGCAAATCCAAATCGAAAACAGCAAACCCATAGGAGACAAACGTATGGCAAAAAAACTGACCAACAACGTCGGCGCGCCCGTCGCCGACAACCAGAACGTGATGACCGCCGGGCCGCGCGGTCCGCAACTGCTCCAGGATGTGTGGTTCCTGGAGAAACTGGCCCACTTCGACCGCGAGGTGATCCCG
>JAFGGE010000037.1 GCA_016930745.1 Sedimentisphaerales bacterium | reverse complement strand
ATTCGATACTGTCGCAGGAAAATATCTCACACCTTTGGATTGAGGTATTTCCGTTTGCACAGGATGGTTTCGTCTTTTGATCCTAAGTGGCGATTCCATCGAAGCATAAGTCTATTCATATCCATGGAAATCCCCCGTCCGGTTTCTTTTACCGGCAGGAAAAAACCGATGGTAAAATGATGGGCAAGCCCATTGAGTGGCATGGTGTTATAGGAAAAATCGACAGAACCGACCGGATTTATTAGAAGAATCAAGTCCTCATTTTCAACGTCAACTGTCAATAGGTCTACTGATCCTGCGCCACGGTCATGCCGGACAGGAAAGCGCGGTGCAGGTTGGCGCCGCCCCAATCGGACATACGGACGTGGGTGAGGATCTGACCGATGAACTCCTCGGGCAGAACGACCCTTTGTTTGTCGATCCGGCAGGTCTGTCCGGCAGGAGAAGTAACCGTCGTTCCGGACCAGACGTTGATTGTCGTGGTGTTGTTAATGTTGTTGATCCAACCGCCACCGAGCCAGTCGCGGATGTCACTGTTGCCGTACAGATCCCTGGCGTAGTAGGCCCCCTGGTCACCATAGAATTCGAGCTTGGTGTAAGGGCCGACCTGGCCCCATGAGCAATTGATCAGGGTGTGCACTTCGCAAATGTCCGGCAGACCGACGGGGATATTGACGGCGATGGTCCCTGAACCGGTCGCGCTGTTCCAACCGTTGTTGCCGCCGGGGATGCAGAAGGGAACACCGCCAAGATAGACATCGCCCGTCGGCAGGCCCTGGGCCCCGGCGTAGTTGTTCTGGTAGTGCATATTGGCGATCGGCGTCAGGTCGACACAATGGTATTTCAGATCGTACGGAGCGGCCAGGGTCACAAGCCAGCAGCCCGCCAGCATTCTCAGATCCGAAAGGCCGATGCCGCCGTCTTCATCGAAATCGGCCGGATGATTAGCATCCACGGGCAGGACACTGTTGCTCTGCTGCCAGACATCCGCCAAAAGCGCGAAATCGCCGAAGTCAATGATGGTATCGGGCTGGAGATTGCACTGGATACAAGAGGCATCGCCGACGGTCAAGCCGGATAAAAAAGCCCGATGGGAATTCGCAGCGCCCCAATCGGACATGCGGATATGAGTGAGGATCTGGCCGGCGAACGGCTCGGGCAAAAGAATGGCCTGTTTGTCAACGCGACAGGCCTTACCGGCTTGCGAAGTGACTGCTGTTCCGGACCACACATTGATGCTCGTGGTATTGTTGATGCTGTTGGTAAATACATTATTGAGCCAGTCGCGGATGTCGCTGTTGCCGTACAGGTCCCTTGCGTAGTAGGCCCCCTGGTCACCATAGAATTCGAGCCTGGTGTAGGGGCCGACCTGTCCCCACGAGCAATTGATCAGGGTATGGACTTCGCGGACGCCCAGGACATTGACAGGGATGTCGACGGACACAGTCCCCGAACCCTGACTGCTGGTCCAGCCGTTGTTGCCTTCCGGGATGCAAAAGGGAATACCGCCCAGTTTCACGTTGCCTGTCGGCAGATTTTCAGCGCCGGCATAGTAATCCTGGTAGTGCAGATTGGCGATCCCGGTCAAATCCACACAATGGTACTGGGGATCAGCCCAGGCCAGAGAAGTAAGCAAGGCGCAAGGAATGAAATACGTCGATATATTCAATAGGGCTCTCATGTTTCCCGCCTCCTTCCGTCGCGGTAATGCACTTAATGACAAACTTTTCCGTAATATTTTGAGAAACGCAAGAGTTCGATAAAAGGGTTCAGGGGGACACTTAAAAACTTCGACAGAAATCTTCTTGATTGGTTGTGAGCCAATCTTGTAGCTTTTCGGCCCTTCTGTGATCCTCAACCTTTTTGCCATCTATCACCCCTCCCGCCGGCGTCTTTAACACCTGTTTTTGAATTATACCGCTTTTGATAAACAAGTCAAGCGAATTTCTCTCTGGACGGGTCCGGTAATTTCCCGAATCAAATCGGAACCCATACGGGGAAAAAACAGGATGGATTCGCAGGCCCGGTAGAGTGGGCCGACTTCGACGAGCTCAGCCGAGTCGTGCCCGCGCAGTTCTTTCGGAAAAGGGGGACTGGTACGTTCGTCCGCAGGACGGTTTTACCTGTCCCCTTTTTTCCTGTCTTTCCGAATTCCGGCTTAGCCGGGATGAGGAATCTACCGCTTGCATGGGTGGCGCCTTTGGGGCTCTGCCCAAGGGGCTGGCCAGTAAAGCCTGCGAAACACCAGCTTTTTGTCTTTCCGTCTTCACTTCGTTACGACGCGACAGTTCGGCAAAAAGCTGCCCCCCCGTATGAATCCTTTCCTATTTCCGTTTCTCCCCATGCTGGACCCCGGATCAAATCCGGGGTAACAGACAATGGTTCCCGGCTGGCAAGCCGGGAGGGTAGAATCACTTTTTTGGGCCCCGGCGGTTCGATTTTGGGCCGGTTGGTGCAATTTCCTCTTGCCGCCGCCAGCGCTTTCTGGTACCCTTTTTGGTTTTACGTAGCCGTACAGGCCGAAAAATCGAATCCGAACCGATTGGAGGTTAGAACGTGGCCAGTATTCAGGACATTCGCAATGTAGTATTGTTGGGTCATGGCGGCGCCGGCAAGACCTCGCTGGCCGAGGCCATGCTGCACGCCGGCGGAATGATCAACCGTCTGGGAACCGTCGACGACAAGAGCACCGTCAGCGACTTCGACGAGGAAGAGAAGGAGCGCGGCAACTCGATCCACTCGTCCGTGATGTACGCCAATTACAACGGCAAAAAGATCGATCTGGTCGATACGCCCGGCTATCCGGACTTCGTCGGGGCCGCCCTGCAATCGATCCCCGCGGCCGATACGGCGATTTTAGTCGTCAACGCCTCTGCCGGGATCGAGGTGACCACCCGCAAGATGTTCGAGGCCGCCGGGGCCATCCATAAGCCCAAGATCATCGTCATCAACCGTATCGACTCCGAGACGGCCGAACTGGATCAGCTTCTAGGGCAGATTCAGGAGACCTTCGGCACCTCATGCCGCTGCGCCAATCTGCCCACGGCGGACCGTTCGGCCGTGCTGGACTGCATCATCAACGACAAGGGCGATTCGCCCGTTATGGATGTCGCGACGGCCCATACCGAACTGATCGAGAGCGTCATCGAGGCCGACGACGAGCTGATGGAGTCCTATCTGGGAGGCGAGGAGATCTCCGCCGATAAGGTCGCCAAAGTCTTTGTCACCGCCATGATCGCCGGCACCATCGTTCCTGTGGTCTTCACCAATGCCCGTAAGGAGATCGGGGTAAAGGAGCTGATGGATTTGATCGTCCAATGCGCCCCTTCGCCGGTGCAGGCCAAGCCGGCTATCCTCAAGGAAGGCGACAAGGAAACGCCGATTGCCGCCGATCCCAGCGGGCCGCTGGCCGGGCAGGTCTTCCGGGTCAATTTCGATCCGCGATCCAATATGAAATACGCCTCGATCCGCCTGTTCAGCGGCAAATTGACCAGCACGACGCAGCTTTACGTAGACCATGAGAAAAAGCCCGTCCGGCCCGGCCATCCCCTGCTCATGCAGGGCGGCGAGACGACCGAGGTGGATGAGGCCGCCGCTGGCGATATCGTCACGCTGACCAAGGTCGACGAGCTCAAGATCGGGGCCCTGGTCCACGATGGCAATCTGTCCGGGCGGTTCCTGATGCCCCCGATCCCCCGTCCGATGTTCGCTCTGGCCCTGGAGCCAGCCAGCCGCGGCGATGAGGCCAAGATCAGCGGGGCCCTGGAAAAGCTGACCGAAGAGGACATCTGCTTCAAGGTTACCCGCGACCAGCAGACCAAGGAGCTGGTCATCAACGGCCTGGGCGATTTGCACCTTCGCGTAATGCTCTCCAAGATGGAAAAACGCTACAAACTCGCCGTCAACACCAAGCCGCCCAAGATCCCCTATCGCGAGACCATCACCGGAAAAGCCGATGGGCATTATCGCCATAAAAAGCAGACCGGCGGCGCCGGCCAGTTCGGCGAGGTCTACCTCCGCGTCGAGCCCGGCGAACGCGACCAGGATCCGCCGATGCAGTACAGTTGGGATATATTCGGCGGATCGATTCCGGGGCAGTATGAACCGGCGATTGTCAAGGGTATCAATGATGTTATGGATTCCGGATTTGTGGCGGGGTTTCCGCTGCAGGATATCAAAGTCAGTATTTATGATGGTAAGTACCACCCGGTCGACAGCAAGGAAGTGGCCTTCCGGTCCGCGGGCAAGGGGGCGTTCATCGACGCCCTGCAGAAGGCCAAGCCCGTCCTGCTGGAGCCGATCGTCAACATTGAGATCACCTGCCCGGCGGAGAACATGGGCGACATCACCGGGGATATGGCGTCGCGGCGCGGGCGCGTCAGCGGCCAGGACATGCTGCCGGGCAACATGATCGTGATCAAGGCCCAGGTGCCGCTGTCGGAGGTGGCGCAGTATAACAGCCAGCTCAAGAGCGTCACCGGCGGGCAGGGAAGCTATTCGATGGAGCTGAGCCATTATGAGCCGGTCCCGCCGAACGTCCAGCAGCAGGTGATCGCGCAATACGCCAAGAAGAGGGAGGAAGAATAATTCCCTTTCTCGGCGCATCATAGCACAAGACAGCATCCCAAGCCCCCGATTCAAGTCGGGGGCTTTTTTATGCCCTCCCGCTTCCGGCGGAATTGGCCCTTTGAAAAGAGACCGTCCCTTGCTATACTGAAAGGAGAAAAACAAAGCGCTACTCTATTGCTCAAAGGAGAATCGGGAATGAACAGAAAGCAATCACGAAGACAGTTTTTGGCGGTAGCCGCGGCCGGCGCCGGTATCGCAGCAAGCGGACAGATCGGAAACGCTCAGGAAAGGCGCCGTAGCCCCGTTCCAGCGCGTCGGGGCGCCGGGAGGAGCCCCCTGTTTGAGCTGGGAATGGCCAGCTATACCCTGCGCAAGTTCGACCTGGACCAGACGCTGGAGATGACCAAACGGGTGGGGCTTAAGAATATCGCCTTGAAGGATTTTCACCTGCCGATGAACAGCACGCCGGAGCAGATCCGCACGATTGCGGAAAAAACCAAAGCCGCCGGGCTGAACCTGTACGGCTGCGGGGTGGTGTATATGAAGGACGAGGCCGAAGTCAATCGGGCGTTCGAGTATGCCAAGGCCGGCGGGATGAAGGTGATTATCGGCGTGCCGTCGCCGGAACTGCTGCCGCTGGTCGATCGCAAGGTCAAAGAGTACGACATGATCGTGGCCATCCACAATCACGGTCCGGGCGACAAGGTATACCCCCTGCCGGAGACGATTTATGAAAAGGTCAAAGACCTGGACAAGCGGATCGGCATCTGCATGGATATCGGGCATACACAGCGGATGGGCATCGATCCGGCGTCCGACGCCCGACGATTTGCGGACCGGCTTCTGGATGTGCATATCAAGGATGTTTCGGCGTCCACCGCAGCCGGAAACACAGTGGAGATCGGTCGCGGCGTGATCCGTATCCCCCAGTTCCTGCGAACCTTACTCCAGATCGAATATGCGGGCAAGGTATCGTTCGAGTACGAGAAGGATGCCGACGATCCGCTGGCCGGACTGGCCGAGTCGGTCGGATACGTTAAGGGTGTTCTGGCAGCGCTGGCTTAAAACACCGTTTGATAAAGGACTTCAAAAGGCTGGTTTATAAAATGGATCGGCCTTTTGTTTTTGAAGTGGGCATTGAACTGATGGAACTTTCGTGGTAGATTATGTAAGAAGGTAATCGGCCACCAACCCATGATCGGCTCGACCGATACCACCGAACAAGAAAAGGGGAATGAGAATGCGACAGACGAATATGTGGGATTGGGGGATTTTGGCGTGTATCCTGCTCTGCTCAAGCCCACTTTTTGCGGCGGAGAAGGAGTTTCGCATCGGGATGATCGGGCTGGATACATCGCATGTCATCGCGTTTACCCGTCAGATCAACGACCCCCAAAAGAAGTATGGGTGTAAAGTGGTTGTCGGATATCCGGGGGGCTCGCCGGACATCGAGTCTTCTGCATCACGCGTGGAGAATTTCACCGCGCAGTTGCGGGACCAGATGCAGGTGAAGATTGTGGACACTATCGAAGAGTTGTGTCGCCAGGTGGATGGCGTCATGCTGGAAAGCGTGGACGGGCGTCCTCATCTGCGTCAGATCAAACCGGTGCTTGCGGCGAAACTACCCGTATTTATAGACAAGCCGATGGCCGGAAGCATGGAGGATGTGATAGAGATTTTCCGATTGGCCAAAGAGAAGAATGTGCCCTGCTGGTCCAGCTCCTCCCTTCGATACGCCATCGGGATACAGGCCATGAAGGCCGAAAATCAGGCGGGGGATATCCTCGGCTGCGATGTGTACAGCCCATGCAGCCTTGAGCCGCACCATCCCGACCTGTACTGGTACGGCGTACATGGCGTGGAAATTTTGTATGCCCTGATGGGAACCGGCTGCGAGAGCGTCAACCGAACCCATACCCAGGGCTGGGATGTCGTGGTTGGGCGATGGAACGACGGGCGAATCGCCGTCTACCGCGGAATTCGCCAGGGCAAAAGCGGATACGGCGCGACAGTCTACGGAAGCAAAGGGATCGTTACCCTGGATCAATACGCAGGATACGGGGCCCTTGTAGAGGAAGT